>JANNEV010000019.1:0-7769 GCA_031379145.1 Gemmatimonadaceae bacterium | reverse complement strand
GGTCAGCTGCCGTTAGGTGAGGCGCTACGCCTCACGGCACAGGTGGCGGATGCGCTGGCCTACGCGCACGCCAAGGGCGTGGTGCACCGCGACATCAAGCCGGAGAACATTCTGCTGTCGGGCGGCTACGCGAAGGTCGCGGACTTCGGTATCGCGCTCGCCGCTACCTCGAGCGACAGCAAACTGACGCAAACAGGCTTCGCGCTCGGCACGCCGACGTACATGAGTCCCGAGCAGATGATGGGCGAGGCCGACCTCGACGGCCGGAGCGATCTCTATTCGTTGGGCTGTGTGCTGTTCGAGATGCTGGCCGGTGCCGCGCCGTTCACCGGCGCCAATGCGCAGGCGCTGATGGCGAAGCGCTTCACCGAGGATGCGCCGCGTGTGGTGACGCTGCGCGCGTCGGTCCCGCGGATGATCGAGCTGGTGGTGGCGCGGGCGCTGGCGCGCGATCCCGCCGAGCGTCATGCCACGATCAGTGAGTTCGGCGCGGCGCTGCTGGCCGAGATCTCGGGGTCATCGGCCACGGCGACGCCGGTCACGCTTGGCGAGATCGCGCCGTCGCCGCGCGTGCCGCTCATCGGGCGTGAGAAGGAACTCGGCGAGGCGCGCGCATTTCTCGCGCGGTTGGCCGCGGGCAAGGGCGGCGTGCTGCTCATCGGTGGCGAGCCGGGCGTGGGCAAGACGCGCTTGAGCACGGCGATCATGGACGAGGCGCGCGGGCAACGCGCGCTGTGCGTGACGGGGCATTGCTACGAGATGGAGGGCATGCCGCCCTTCACGCCGTTCGCCGAGATCCTCGATGCCGTGGCGCGACTCGTGCCGCTGCCCACGTTTCGCGAGGCCCTCGGCGATGCCGCGTCGGAAATTGCGCGCATCCAGCCGTCGCTCCGGCAGACGTTTCCCGACATTCCCGCGGCGCTCGAACTCGCCCCCGACCAGCAGCGGCGGTACCTGTTCAACAAGTATCGCGAGTATCTGGAACGGTCGTGTCGCCTGGGGTCCGTCGTGGTGCTGCTCGACGACCTGCACTGGGCCGATGATGCGACGCTGAGCTTGCTGGAGCACATCGCGGGCTACGCCGCTGAGTTGCCGTTGTTCATCATCGGCACGTATCGCGACGTCGAGCTGGAAGTGAACCGCCCGTTTGCCCGCGTGCTCGAGTCGCTCAGGCGGCAGCGCCTCGCGACGCGCCTGGTACTGCGGCGGCTCGACGAAGTTGGTGTGGGTGCGTTGCTCGCGGCGCTCGGCGGCAGTGCGCCACCCGCTCCCTTGGTGCAGGTCATCTTCAAGGAGACGGAAGGCAATCCGTTCTTCGTCGAGGAAGTGTTCCAGCACTTGAAGGAAGAAGGTCGGCTGTTCCATGCGGACGGCGCGTGGCGTACCGATCTCACGGTCGACGAACTTGACGTGCCCGAAGGTGTGCGCCTCGTGATCGGGCGGCGTCTCGAGCGGCTGACGCCGGTGTGTCGTGCGGTGCTCACCTCGGCGGCCGTGATCGGATCACGCTTCGAACTGGCGGTGCTCGAAGCCCTCGCCGAGCAGACCGACGACGAGATGCTCGACGCGCTCGACGCCGCGACGAAATCGCAACTGATCGTTGAACACCGTCGCGGGCGCGATGTCGTGTACGGTTTCGCGCACGAACTCATTCGTCAGACGCTGCTCGGCACGCTGTCGATGCCGAGGCGGCAACGCCGTCACCTCAAGATCGCGGCGGCGATGCACACGGCGTTCGGCGAGCGCATCGCACAGCGTGCGTCGGATCTCGCGTATCACTTGTTTCAGGCCGGCGCCGCCGCCGATCCCAACGACACCGTGCGCATGTTGACGCTGGCCGCCGAGCAGGCGATCGGGAGCGCCGCGTGCGCCGAAGCGCTCGCGCATTGCGATCGCGCGGCGACGATCGAGGAGGTCGCGCATCGTGCCCTCACGGGCCACCTGCTGCGCGTGCGCGGCGCTGCACTGAAGGGGCTGGGCCAGTGGCCGGAGGCGCTGTCGACCCTGACCCAAGCCCTCGAGGCGCTGGATGCCGCCGGTGAACCGGTAGCGTCGATCGACTTTGACCTCGTGTATCTCACGTACTGGACCGGCGATTATGCTAGCGCCCGTACACTCTGCGCGGCAGCGCTGGCAAGACTACCAAACGAACCCAGCGCCGAGCGAGCACGCCTGCTGACGTACGACGCGTATATCGCCGGATCCTTGAACCACTCAGGGTATGCCGCCGCGCTGCGCCGCCTCGCCGATGCGCGGGCCATGGCGGTGGCGCTCGACGCGGACAGCCTGGTTGGCTTAACGTACTATATCGAGACCGTATTCCAGTCCGAATATCATCATGTGGACCTGACTATCGCCGCTGGAGATGAGGCGCTCCGTCGCCTCACCAGGCCCGCCGATGTCCAATGGCGCATCGATGCGGCGGCTCATCGGGCGATAGCACTAGCCTTTGCTGGGCGGTTCGACGAATTCGACGCTGTGGCTGACGATATCACGCGAGTCTCCGAGGAAGTGGGCCATGCCGGCGCGCTCTTCGTGGTGAGCATGGCTCGTGTCTGGGCCTACCTCCATCGAACGGGAGACTTGGTCGGAGGCGAAGCCCGGGCGCATAAGGTTCTGGCCGAGATGACAGCGGTCGCCCCGTGGAACCACTTTGCCCTGCTAGTCGCGGCGCTTAGCGAGGTGGAGCGAGGGGAATGCGACGT
Organism: Gemmatimonadaceae bacterium; assembly: GCA_031379145.1. Classification (GTDB taxonomy): domain Bacteria; phylum Gemmatimonadota; class Gemmatimonadetes; order Gemmatimonadales; family Gemmatimonadaceae; genus Gemmatimonas. The sequence continues at coordinate 5,064 of JANNEV010000019.1, read as the reverse complement.
TGCCCTCGCACACGCCATTCGTGCGAGAAGGGAGTTTCCGCTGTCTGCCCCGTGGTCGGGCTTAGCCTGCGGCTGCGAGTTAAGGTGTATGGCTGCGGTGGACCACCCCGACTGGTCCATTCGCTACAGGGAGTGGGAGCACTTCCTGCCCGAGGCAGGCATCCCGGCACTGGCCGGCCACCGGCTCTTCGCGTTTCTAGTTCTCCTTTGCTACGTAACGCGTGGTGAATTGGAGTCTGCCGCGGCGCTCTATCCCGTACTGCGGGACGCACTCGATCAGGGCTTCAGGGGGGTCGGGCCGCTCCAATCCATCGAGGGTTTGGTGGGCCTCGCCGCCTCCGCCGGTGGCAACTGGGACGTCGCCGAGGGCCACTTCCGCTCGGCGCTGACGTTCGTGGACGAGATCGGGGACCGGCTCGGGAAAACGTCGGTCCAGAAGTGGTACGCCTGGATGCTGCTGCGTCGCGACACCCCCGGCGATCGCGAGCAGGCGCGGGTGTTGCTCGACGAGGCCATCGCCGAGTTCCGCGCCATGGGGATGCAGCTCTCGCTCGGGCAGTCAGAGGAACTGCGGCGCAGCTGTTAGTGCCCGCGACCCTGCGCAAGACCTTGACGGTATGTATCCTATAGGCTACACTTGAACATGCGCGTCGAGGAGACAGAGGTCTATCGTGACTGGATCAACAGCCTGAAGGACCTCGCGGCACGTGCGCGCATTCAGGTGCGGGTCGACCGGCTGGTTCATGGGAATCCCGGCACCCACCGTCATCTCACGGACGGCGTGTCCGAACTGAAGATCGATATCGGGAGGAGTAGGCCATGAGCCCCAAGCCCGCTGCGGCGAAGAAGACCACGCGCACCAAGACCATGGCCTACGATGTGGCGGCGCAGCTGCGCACGCCGAAGGAAATGGCAGCCTACCTCGACGCGTGGCTGGCCGACGCTCCCGACGACGCGGCGGGCATTGCGCGCGCACTGGGAGATATCGCGCGCGCGCACGGTATGACGCAGGTCGCCAAGGACGCGGGGATGAGTCGCGAAAGTCTGTACAAGGCGCTCAGCGCCGAAGGGAATCCCAGCTTCGCGACGGTGTTGAAGGTCGCTCGGGCGCTGGGCGTGAAACTCCACGCGACTGCGGCGTGAGTCGCGAGAGGCTCGCGTCGGGGAAACCTTCGCGACGCACCGCTCGCCAGACAGCACAGGTCTACGAACTGGACGCCCGTGACCAATAGCGACGGGGCGATCGACAGACTCAGTGCCGCCCTCGCCGGCCGCTACACCATCGAGCGCGAACTCGGCGCCGGCGGCATGGCCACCGTGTACCTCGCGCAGGACGTGAAGCACGACCGCCAAGTCGCGCTCAAGGTGCTGCGCGCCGAGTTGGCGATGGCCTTGGGGCCTGAGCGGTTCCTGCGCGAGATCAAGATCGCCGCGCGGCTCGACCATCCGCACATCCTCGCACTCCACGACTCGGGCGACGCCGACGGCTTTCTGTACTACGTCATGCCGTTCGTCGACGGCGAGTCGCTGCGCGACCGCATGACGCGCGAGGGCCCGCTGCCGTTGGGCGATGCGTTGCGCCTCACGGCGCAGGTGGCCGACGCGCTCACCTACGCGCACGCGAAAGGTGTCGTGCACCGCGACATCAAGCCCGAGAACATCTTGATCTCCGGTGGCTACGCCAAGGTCGCCGACTTCGGCATCGCGCTCGCCGCCGGCCCGAGCGATCACAAGTTGACGCAGACGGGGCTCGCGCTCGGCACACCAGCGTACATGAGTCCCGAGCAGGCCGCGGGGGAGCGCGAGCTGGGGCCTTCGTCCGACGTCTACGCGCTGGCGTCGATCCTCTACGAGTTGCTCACGGGGGAGATGCCCTTCACCGGCGCAACCGTGCAGGCCATCCTCGTCAAGCGCCTCACGCAGGACGCGCCGCGCGCCCGCGCGCGACGTGGCGACATTCCGATGGCCTGCGATGCCGCGATTGCCCGGGCACTGGCGCGTGAGCCGCAGGAGCGATTCGCGACGGCGGCGGCGTTCGCCGACGCGCTCGTGGAACGGGCGGTTGCGGCACCTCGCGCGGGTGAGCGGTCGATTGCTGTGCTGCCGTTCGCGAACCTCAGCACCGACGCCGAAAACGGCTACTTCTCCGACGGGCTCACGGAAGAAGTGATCACCACGCTCTCCAAGGTCGGCACACTGCGCGTCATCTCACGCGGCACGATGATGAAGTTTCGTGACCACTCGCGCAGCGCCGCCGACGTCGCACGCGAACTCGGTGTCACACACGCGCTCGAGGGCAGCGTGCGCAAGGCGGGCAACCGGCTGCGCATCACCGCCGCGCTGGTCGCCGCCGACAGCGACGTGTCGCTGTCGGACCGAACGCTTCGATGGCGTGCTCGACGACGTGTTCGACATGCAGGACCGCGTGGCCGCGGCGGTGGTCCAGGCGCTGGACCTGGTGCTCACGCCGGAGGAATCGCGGCGGCTCACCGAGCGCCCGTTCGACAACGCCGAGGCGTACGATCGCTACCTGCGGGCGCGGCAGGCCCTCAACGAGTTCTCGCTGACTGGAGTGGAGCGGGCCTTCGGCTACCTGGAAGACGCCCTCGCCCTGGCCCCCGACAGCGTGCTCCTGCTACGCGGACTCGGCATCGCCTGTTTCAGCGCGGCGAACACCGGCGCACGGCCTGATCGGGAGGCACTGCTCGAGCGGGCGCTCGGCTATGCCGATGCCATCGATCAGCGCCAGCCGGCCAGCCCCTACGTCGCCGAGATCCGCGGCCTAGTGGCAGGCATCAACGGCGATCCGGTGGACGCGGTGCGACAGCTCGGCCGCGCCTTTGAGCAGCTGCCGGCGGACCCTGACTTGGCCATGTGGTACGCCGGAGGCCTGGCGTATGGTGGCCACCACGCGACCGCCATCGCGATCTCGCGTGAGATCGGACGCGTGGCACCCGATCACGCGATGGGATGGTGCCCCGAGGTCTTTGCGTTGCATTTCTCCGGTCGGCACGCGGAGGCCGTTGAGCGCCTCGGAGCCGTGCCGAAGACGGCGCCTGCCACGATCGTCCAGTGCCTCACCGGATTCGTGTACCTGGCGTGGGGAGAACTGCAGCGCGCCCTCGCGTCGCTGGACCGTGCCAGCGCGCTCGAGCCGGACGTGTTCTCGATCATTGCCCGGTTTCTCGGACACGCTGCGCGTGGCGATTCGGCGGCGGCAGGTCAGGTGCTCCTCCCGGAGGTCGCGGCCTACGCCTGGAAGGACTACCAGTACACCCCGTTTATCGCGGAGGGTTTCATCCTGCTGGGAGACGTAGAGGAGGCCGCTCGCTGGCTCGCGCAAGCGGTGCACCTTGGCTCCGGCATCCACGACGCGATCACCCGGCACAACGCCGTCTGGCGTCCGTGGCTGGATCATCCACGCATCGCGCCCATCCTCGAGGCGATGCAGCAGGTGGCGCACCGAAACGCGCAGCTGCCGGTCGCGCCGCGTGCGCTGGCGCTGGTGGAGCGGGAGAAGCGGGCTCGCGTGAACTGAACCTCAGGGACCCGGTTTGGCTCAACCGCCTTCTCGAATCGGCCGATTTCTCCATAAGGAGTTCGACCGCTGGCGCGGGCGAGGCATGAGGAGGACATTCTCCTATTCGCCTTGGCTGCAGTGCACGACGGATGACGTGTTGACGTGGCGGCTGCCCAGCACCGGCGCCCAGTCCGGGGGGATTGACGGCGTTCGCCGTCCTGCTCGGATCACCGCGGATTCGGCTTGACGGACAGACTGTCAGTATTACCTTTTTGACAAGGAGGTAGTACCATGGCGAATCCGATGCGCACCGTGTCTTTCAAGCTTCCCGAACACCTGGATGATGCGTTGAGCGACCTGGCGCGGCGCCGCAAGTCGAGCCGCTCGGCGATCGTGCGAGAGGCGTTGGAGGGGCTGGCGACGAGCGGGCGCCGCTCGGTCACGGCGGCGGTCGATGGGCTCGTGGGCCCGCTCGATGGACCAACCGATCTGTCGACGAATCCGAAGCATCTGGTCGGCTACGGCAAGTGACCCGGGTCGTTGTCGATACAGGACCCTTGGTCGCCCTGCTCAATCGGCGCGACCGACATCATGCGTGGGTCCGTCAGGTGCTCGACACGATTGAACCGCCGATCTTTACCTGCGAGGCGGTGATATCGGAGGCGTGCTTTCTGTTGGGCCGGCTGGCGGGTGGGCAGGATGCGCTCCTGCAGTTACTCGCGAACGACGTGGTCAGAATCGACTTCCGCTTGCACACCGAGATAGAGACGGTCCGCGGGTTGATGCGCAAATTCGCGACGGTGCCGATGTCACTCGCCGACGCGTGTCTGGTGCGCATGTCCGAACTTGATGCGCAGACCACGATTGTGACCTTGGATAGTGACTTCCGCGTGTATCGGCGCAATCGGCGGCAGGTGATTCCAACCATCATACCAGGCCGCGGCGGCTGATGTCAGGCGTTGTGCGGCTCTCCCTCTTCTGGACACCCCAATGATTCGATCGTCGATCGTGCGCACGACGCTTGCTGGCGTTGCGGTCACGACGCTGTTGTTCACGTCGGTACGCACTGCATCGGCGCAGACTGGCCTCAGTGACAGCCTGCGTGTCGGCATCAACCGCGTGTTCGCAACCTGGAGCGATGCCGCAGGCCCCGGTTGCGCGCTCGGCGTGAGCCGCGAAGGGAAGACGGTGTTTCAAAACGGCTACGGCATGGCAAATCTGGAGACCGGCGCGCCAATCACACCGGCCACCATCTTTCATGTCGCGTCCATCTCCAAACAGTTCACGGCCGCCGCCATCCTGTTGCTTGAGAAGGACGGTAAGCTTTCGCTGGACGACGACGTGCGAAAGTACCTCCCTGAGCTGCCCGACTACGGTCATCGTATCACAATCCGACATCTGCTGACCCACACCAGCGGACTGCGCGATCAATGGGACCTGCTGGCCATGGCCCGCGGGCGATTCGAGGAGAATCGGATCACCGAGTCGGACGTCTTGGAGATAGTGCCGAGGCAGAAGGCGCTCAATTTCGTGCCCGGCGCCGA
>JANNEV010000715.1:0-5605 GCA_031379145.1 Gemmatimonadaceae bacterium | reverse complement strand
CGCTAGTTGTGACGCGGGCGACCACGAGCGCCCGCGTCGCCCATCCATCGTTCCACCGCTGCGGCTCCACCATGTTGCACCAGCCAGGCCAGCGCGCAGGTGCGCAGCAACCGGCCCGCGAGCAGGGCGCCAGCAAATGCGGGAAGCGATACTCCAATGGCGCCCGACGCGATGCTGGTGAGTTTGGTACTCAGCGGGCTCATGGTGCTGGCCAGTATTGCCCAGGCGCCATACGTCGCGAGCCGCGCGCGGGTCTCGTCGAGCGAGGCAACCGACAGACCCAGCCACCCGGCCATCGGCCCCTCGAGCCACACGAGCGCCTTTGCGCCGACCAGGTACAGCAGGACGCTCCCAACCAGCGTCCCGGAGGTGGCCAGCAGCGCCAGCCGATAGGCTCGCGTAGGCCGCGCCAACGCCAGCGGCAAGAAAAACAGGTCGGCCAGACCGGGAATCAGGCAGCCCTGCAAGAGTCCCCAGCCGAACACCACGCTGCCAGACCAACCCGCGTCGGCCCAGCGTTGAAGCTGTGCGTGAACGCGCTGGAGACGGCTCAGAGGCGATCCAGCGCGTCGACGCCAATCACGGGTGACCACGGCAAGAGCTCGTACTGCGCCAGGCCGCGCTGCGTGTACGGATCGCCGTCGCGAATCCGATCCAGCGTAGACATCGCATCCTCGTCGGGCACTCGCAGCAACAACGCACCGCCGTGCCAGGGATTCAGCGGACCGGAGGCCAGCAACAGACCGTCTGCCTTCAGGGTCTTCAGATAGGCGCGATGTTCCTCGAGCGACTTGGTGACTTCGTCGAGCGGCTGGCGATAGCGGATGATCGCGATGGCGTACATGGGTCGGGTTGGAGGAGCGGACCGTCAGGTTGACGCAGGCGCTACGGGTGCTCGTGCAATGCGTCGCGAAGGGCGAGCCATGGCATGGTCGCACAGCCGTGCCGGGCAGGGAAGGGGGCCACCCCTCTGAGTGCGTCCAACGCACTGGGCAGGTCGCCGTGCGCCAGTGGCTCCGAAGCGCGATGCCCATCGCGCAACATCGCCTCCACACGGTCAATCAGCGCCAGCGCTTCGTTGCGCGTCATCCCGCCCACCACGTCGGTCAACATCGAGGCCGACGCGACGGAGATGGAGCACCCGCGCCCCCCGAACGACACGTCCAGGATACGCTCGCCATCCAGCGTCGCAAACAGCTCCAGCGCATCGCCACACAATGGATTCTTCCGCGCACCGCGGTGCGTGGCCGACGGGAGCGCGCGCCGGTTGTGCGGCGCGCGATGGTGGGCGAGCAACGTCTCCTGGTACATCGTGGAGAGCATCGCTGAGGAGGTCTCAGCGCGCTCCGCGCTCGGACTCACGGACGTGGGCTCACGTGGGTGTGTTCACGCGCCGGCGAAAAGGCGTTGCGCTGACGCGAGCGCCGCACACAGCGCATCCACGTCGGACTGATCACTGTACACGTAAAACGAGGCCCGAGCGGTGGCGCTGACGCCGAGTCGTCGCATGAGCGGTTGCGCGCAATGGTGCCCTGCGCGCACGCACACGCCGTGCTCGTCCAGAATCGTGGCCAGGTCATGCGGGTGCACGTCGTCGAGAGAAAAACTGATCACGCCACTGCGTCGCGTTGGTTCCGGCCCGTACACGGTGCAGCCCGGCAATGAACGCAGCTGCGCGGCTGCCGCGTCGAGCAGCGCGACCTCGTGCGCGCGCACGAGCGTCATGTTGAGCGCCGAAAGATACCGCACGCCGGCGGCCAGTCCGACCGCGTCCGCCGCGTTCGGCGTGCCCGCCTCGAACTTGTGCGGCAGCACAGTCCACGTGCAGTCCAGGACGTGCACCCACTCGATCATGTCACCACCAAAGAGGAACGGTGGCATGGCTTCGAGCAACGCGCGCCGACCAATCAAGCCGCCGATGCCCATGGGGCCCAGCATCTTGTGCCCACTGAACGCGTAGAAGTCCACGCCCATCGAGTCAAACGCGACCGGCAGGTGTGGGGCGCCCTGCGCGCCGTCCACGAACAGGACGGCATTGGATTGTGCCCGCACGATCTGCACGACCGCGTCGAGAGGAGTAATGGCCCCGACGGCATTGGACACGTGGGTGATGGCCACCAGCTTCGTTCGTGCGGTGACGCACGCGCGCAGATGGTCGAGATCGATCTCCTGTCGTGGGGTCAGCTCCACGATGCGAAGCATCGCGCCGGTCCGTTTGGCCAGCTGTTGCCATGTCACGAAGTTCGCGTGATGCTCGAGCGCCGAAATGACGATCTCGTCACCGGCACGAACGTTCGCGCCCCCCCACGAGTACGCAACCAGGTTGACCGACTCCGTGGTGCCCCGCGTGAAGATGAGGCAATCGGAATCGGCGGCGCCGAGAAACCGGGCCACAGTCACACGCGCGTCGTGGTACGCGTCCGTCGCGGCGGCGGAGAGTGCGTACGCGCCTCGGTGCGGGTTAGCGTTCGCCGTCGCGTAGAACCCGGTGATCGCGTCGAGCATGGCCTGCGGCTTCTGCGAAGTCGCTGCCGAATCCAGATAGTGCAGCGCGGGGTTCGCGGCGAGCAACGGGAAGTCGGCGCGCGGCGCGAGCGGTGATACCGGCATTATGGTGCCTCCGAGGATGCGATCCAGACCGCGCCCTCGCTGATGTGTGTGTCGAATGTGCGCAGCGCGTCCGTTGCCGGACCCTGTATCACCGCGCCCGTACGCACGTCGAATCTGGCGCCGTGCCATGGGCACTCGAGGACGCACGGCTCCACGACATCGCCCCCCGACAGGGCGAAGTCGCGATGCGGGCAACGGTCGGCGACCGCGTACACCGCGTCAGCATTCCGAATGAGGCAGACTCGAGTGCCATCAGCCAGCGTAACCGCCAACGGCAGTGCCGGGTCGAGCTCTTCCAGGCGTGCGGCGTACTGCGCGGTACTCGGCACAGTCACGGCCTACTCCGTGCTGATGACGGCCGCGGATACATCGCTCTCCAGAGCTGCCTTCAGGGTGTGCCAGGCCAGCGACGCGCATTTGACGCGGATGGGAAATCGGGAGACGCCGGAGAACACGACCAGCTGGCCGAGCGACTTGCCCGCATCAGGGTCTTGCCCAAGAACCAACGCGTGGAAGCGGGAGAAGAGCGACTCCGCTTCCTCGCGGGACTTGCCCTTGACCGCCGCGGTCATGAGCGAGGCTGACGCCTTGGAGATGGCACACCCATGGCCCGTAAACTTCACGTCGACGATCATGTCCTGCTCCACCAGCAGCGCCACCGTGACCTGATCACCGCACAACGGGTTCTTTCCGTCGGCGGTATGGTTGGCTGACGCCAGCGCGCCGAAATTGCGCGGCTTGCGATTGTGGTCGAGGATGACGGACTGGTACAGCTCCTGCAGGTCAGACATGAAGGACGACGGTCGGGTCGAGGGTGTGGATCGAGCGTGTTAACGGACGCCGGTGAATCGGGCCAGCGTGAGCCGCTCCAACTCTTCCTTGACGGGCGTATTCTCGATGGTCTCGATCACGTCGGCGGCAAAGGCGTACATGAGCAACTGCTTGGCCAGGATGCTGCCCACGCCACGGCTCTTCAGGTAAAAGAGCGACGTTTCATCCATGCGACCAACGGTAGCGCCGTGCGTGCACCGCACGTCGTCCGCGAAAATCTCGAGCTGCGGCTTGGTGTCAATCTGCGCGTCGGGCGAGAGCAGCAACGTGTTGTTGGTTTGCTTGCCGTCGGTTTTCTGTGCCTCTGGATGCACGTACACTTTGCCATTGAACACGCCGTGCGAGTGCCCGTCCAGCAGGCCTTTGTACATCTCGCGGCTGAAGCAATTCGGTGCCACATGCTCCACACGAGTTTGATGATCGCCGTGCTGGGTGCCGTCGAGCATGTAAATGCCGTTGAGCGTCGTGCCACAGCCGTCGCCATTGAGCACCGTGTAGACGTTCGAGCGCGACAACTGCGCGCCGGTCTGGAAGGTGAACTGGAGGAAGTGGCTATCCCGTCCCTGCAGCGCCTCGACGGTGGCGACGTGGAACGCCGACAAGGACTCCCGTTGTACCCGCAGATGATGCAGCGTGGCGCCATCTTCGAGCATCACTTCGGTGACCGCGTTGGTGAAATACGGGACGTCGGCCAGTGCCACGAAGCTTTCGATGACGGTGGCCTTGGCGTGCTGCTCCACCACGATGACATGGCGCGGATGCGACATGACGCCCGCACCCGACTCGTCGGTCACGTGAAGCAAGTGCACCGGCACTTCTGTGACCATCTCCCGGCCGACGTGGATCAGGGTACCTTCGCCCGCGAACGCGGCGTTGAGCGCGGTGAACCCGTCACGCTCGGCCGGCGCCGTGTGGCCCAGGTGCTTGCGCAGCAGGTCCGGATCGTCCTGCGCGGCTTGCGCCAGCGTCATGACGCGAACGCCATCGGGCAGTGACTCGTACGACGACAGCGACGGCATGAAGCGTCCGTTCAGGAACACCAGCAGCGGCCCGGCACTCCCGAACGTGAACTCCTCCAGTCGCGCAACGTCCAGGGCGCCATCGGGTGCACGATCCGACGCTGCCACGAAGCGGCCCGCCGCGATCGCGGACACGTTGGTGTACGCCCAGTCTTCGCTGCGCGTGCTGGGGAACCCCAGCTGCGCAAACGCGGCGGCGCCGGCGCTGCGCATCGCCTGCAACGGCGGCGGCGCGACCGAAGCGGCCGATGCGGTCGCCTGCTCCTGGAACAGCAGTGTCGCGGTAGCGTTCACAGCGCTGCTCACGCCGCCTCCAGAACCCAATCGTAGCCGCGTGCTTCCAGCTCGAGCGCCAACGATTTGTCGCCGGACTTGATGATGCGCCCGCCGGCGAGCACATGCACGAAATCGGGCACGATGTAGTTGAGCAGCCGCTGGTAGTGCGTGACCACGATCGTGGCGTTGGTCGGCCGCTTGAGCGCGTTCACGCCGCCCGCGACAATCCGCAGCGCGTCGATGTCCAGCCCGGAATCGGTCTCGTCGAGGATCGACAGTATCGGATCCAGCACGGCCATCTGCAGGATCTCGTTGCGCTTCTTCTCGCCGCCGGAGAATCCCATGTTGACCGATCGGTTCATCATGGACACATCCATGTCCACCAGCTTCAGCTTTTCCTCGACAAGATCGAGGAACTCCATCGGATCGACTTCCTCGATGCCTTTCGACTTGCGGATTTCGTTGTAGGCCGCGCGCAGGAAGTAGGCGTTGGTGACCCCGGGAATTTCGACGGGATACTGAAAGGCAAGAAACACGCCGCGCTGCGCGCGGATCTCGGGTGCCATCTCCAGGAGGTTCTCTCCGTGGTACAGCACCTCGCCGCTGGTGATCTCGTAGGCCGGGTGTCCCGCGAGGACCTGAGCGAGCGTGCTCTTGCCGGAGCCGTTCGGCCCCATGATGGCGTGCACTTCACCGGCGTTGACGGTGAGTGAGATACCCTGGAGAATCGGCGTACCGTCAACGGAAGCGTGCAGATCGCGAATAACGAGCATGGCGTTGGGAAAGGCTGAGAATTGGGGACGAAAAGGCGAACTAGCCGACGGATCCTTCGAAGCACAGCAGCTGTTGGGCATCACCCTCGAAGGATC
>JANNEV010000705.1:0-2239 GCA_031379145.1 Gemmatimonadaceae bacterium | reverse complement strand
CGGAGTCGAATCGCGTTAGAACTCCCAGCCGAAGCCCAGCGTGGGAAGGATACCAAGGAAGTCCTGTCGATTCCGCGTCACCCGTAGCGACGATCCGTTCATCAAACTCCAACCGTAGGTGGCGCCGCGTTCGTTCGCATGATTCAGCAGATTGAAGATGTCGGCCCAGACACGCAGCCGACCATGAAGCGTCTGGAAGGAACGCGTGGCGCGAAGGTCGACGCGATGATACGTCGAGAGGCGCTCACCAAAATTCGGTGATGACGGCAACCGCCGCACGGCGAAGCGGCCCGCAGCCAGCGTATCCACTACGAACGTCGGTGCCGATGCCGGCCACCCTGAATGCGCGGTAAAGGCCGCCGCCACGGTCCAGCCTCGGCTCCCGCGATACGCAACATCGATGGCCACGGCGACCGGCTCATCAAACGGTCGGGGCGAGACTCGGCCGCTGGTAACTGCGCTGGCGCGTGAGAGCACCAGAGACGCCCCCCATCGTACACGTCCGCCGCGGTCGTACTGCGCGAGCAGTTCGATGCCCCGCACTCGCGCGCTGTCCGGCGCGAATCGCACGCGGTCCGGTGCGCTTTCGGGCAGCGCGTCCAACGTGCCGTCGACATTGAAGTAACGGGCGCGTGGAGAGGTGATCACGCGCTGATACGCCTCGGCTCGTGCAGTCCATCCCCGTCCCAACTCATGTTCAAGGCCCACGACCTGATGCTCCGCCCGTTCCGCGCGGCCGAAGGCGGTGTCGCCGTCTACAATGGAGAGGTCCTGTAGCGTGTGTGCCTGGAAGTACTGCCCCCAAGCGAATCGCATCGTGGTGGTCGGAGCCAAAGACCAGGCCGCGTTGATGCGTGGCGCGACCGTGGTTTGGCCCGTCCAACCGTGCGAATCGGAACGGCCGCCAACTTCGGCAGTCAACGCGGGGCGTGGCCGCAGTCGCAGGGACAGGTACGCCGATCGGCGTGGCCCGTTCGGCGAGAGGCGGGCGTCGATCGTCGTTGAGTCCCGCACCACCACCGTGCGGGCCACGACGGCACGGGTGCGCTGCGCGCGCGCATAGTCGTACGCGGCATCCTCGGCGCGTAGCTCGCCTCCCAGCAGCACACTCACGGCAGGTGAGAGGTCGGCAGTCCAATCCTGTTTCAGCGACAGCGCCCGCAGCGAGCGACGATCTGCCAGTCGGACGCGCTCAAATGTTTGGCTGAGCAAGCGCTCGGTGTCCACGCCCTCGCGGGCCCAGGACAGTCGCGACAATGAAACCAGCGTCGTGGATGCGACTCGATCGCTCCACTGCGAGCGCAGAGTGCTCCAAAGGTATCGATTCCCGTACGAGCTCTCGATCGACGAGCCACCATCCGCCAACGACATCCGATCGTCGGCAATGAGTGCTTCTACGGTTCCGGTCTGGCGGGGAGAAAACGCGAACTGCACCTTGCCGAACGCGTCCCAATATCGCGGGTCCGGAGGATTGGTCTCGTTGAGTAGCTTGAACAGCAGATCGAGGTAGCCTCGCCGAGCCGATCCGAGCCAGCTGCCGCGTCCGCTCGCGAAGGTCCCTTCGGTGCGTGCGCGAACGTTCGAGACAGACAGACCAAGTGCCGCCTGATTTCGGCCTGCTGCTGGTATCGTGGAGCGTAGGTCCACGAGCCCAGTCATGCGGTTGCCGGAGGACGCCGTGAAGCCGCCGGTCGTGACGGCGACCCGTCCAATCGCCTCCCCGTCCACGATGGAGAGCGCGCCATCGAAGTCCTTGAGATGAAACGGCTCGATGAGTTCAAGCCCATCGAGTGTCACCAGCTGTTCGTCCACGCCGCCGTTTCGCACGCGGATCTTCGCACTGAAGTCCGAACCCGACAGTCCCGGCAATCGATTCAGCGACCGAAAGACATCTTCCGCCAACTGCGGCGCAGTCAACAGGGCGTCTCTGGTGAGGGCCAGACGCGAGGGAGCTGACTGGTCGAGCAACGTGAAGGAACCGGGCGTGATCAACAGCTGGGAGAGCGGCAGCGCCACGCCGCGAAGTCGGATGTCATGCGCGGTTTCAGCGACGTCCAGGAGCTGCACACTGTCTGCGAGCTCGGGAGCAAAGCCGATGCGCGACACCCGCAGCACGTACCTCCCGGGCGGGAGCTCCGAAAGTCGGTATCGGCCAGCTTCATCGGAGAACGCGACGCGCGTGGAACCGAGCAGGCTGACGCGGGCACCGCGAACCGGCCGATCGGCATCGTCGCGTATC
>JANNEV010000669.1:0-2485 GCA_031379145.1 Gemmatimonadaceae bacterium | reverse complement strand
CGCCAGCAATCCGATTTAACAGCAAATAGCATGCCATCATGAAGCGACGCTCACCGGCGCACCCGAGTGTACGTGCCAAGGGTGTGCCTCGCTTCCAAATTCATAGCTGAAAACGTTTTATGGTGCACGCATCACGGATAGTCATGCTTATCTCGTGAGCACCGTCGCATTTTCGTTAAGAATAGTGCTGCGCAACCACGACACGAGTGTAGCGCGGACGCCTCGACTTGTCGGAGCGATACGTCACCGCCTTCGCGGTCCGGTCTTCCGTCAGCCGCTCCAACGCGATCGGATTCCGCGCGCAGTACCGGGCGAGCCGAGTGGCGAACGCCCGGTCCTCCTCCGGCACCCACACGGCGCTGTGCACGTGGAACTCGGAGTGCGGCGACGTGAGCATGCCGGCGGCTTGATCCTCGTCGAACAGCGCCAGGCGCACGAAGAGCCGAAGCACTTCGCGGCGGAACGCCTCGGTCAATCGCGCCGTGTCGTGCGCGGGCCACGACACCAAGGTCCCGTTTGGCCGGAGGCCGCCGTCCGTGATGAGCAGGTGCAAGTGCAGATGCCAGTTTGCCCCGGAGCCATGCGTCTGCAGGCAGGCCACGATGCCAACGGCGAGCTCACGCTCGCCAATCAGCGACCCAATGGCGGCGGTCACGGTGCGAGCGGCGACGCGGACAATCTCGCCGAGCAGGCGGCGGCGGTACAGACTGTAGGCGCGGAGCCGCTTGGGGATGGAGAGCACGACCTGCCGGTGCGGCACCGGCTCGAGCAGTGTCGGATCCAGCCGTTGCGTCCAGATCGCCAGACACTCGGCGTGGCAAATCGGGCAGAAGCAGCGGCACCTGCAGGCGAGCGCGAGCAAGTATTCGTGTGCACAGTCGTCGCAGCGGACGCGTGAACCCGTGGTCGAGCACGCCGCAGGCGAGGAACTTGTCGGCCACCTGCGCGACCACGAGGCGCCATGGGCCGTACTCGCGCGCGAAGCGCTCGTCGTAGACGGTCTGCGGGCGATGCCGATGATCCGACCCCAACCGACACAGAGGTGAGGCGTGCGGGCGCCGGGGCCGGTAGACGCCGCGCGCCGCCCGGACTGCGTCGGGAATGAGCGCTCCGGGACCGGGGAGCGCCGAGCATACGCTCGACTCAGCGGCGGACCGTCACCGTTCCGTTGCGCGAGGAGCCGTTTCTCCGCAACATCGGCGAGGCGCGGACCTAACGATGCTTGCTGCAGACGGGCGTCATCGCAAGCTCGCGGCGCTCGCGATGATGTGAGCGCCCGCTGCAGAAGCCAGCGTTGAGGCTGTAGGAAAAGCCTCAACGCATCCTCACTGAAGGCCCGGCGTCGCGTAAAAGATCCGCACGAACAGATTCAGCATTGTTGACCAGTAGTTTTCGGCAGATTTTCGTCGAGATCCCGTTATTGGGGACGGCGCGGGCGCTGCCCTTGGTGTGCTTTATGCGGCGTATCCCGCGTGGCTGAGCTTTTCGATGTTGTGCACCAGACAAAAGAGCCGCCACTGGCCGTTCACTTTCGTGCGGCCGCGCAGCGCGAAGCGATCCAGCCGCTTGTTTTAGCGCACATTGGCGAACACGGGTTCGACCGTGGCAAAGCGTCGTCCGTATTGCCCGCGGCCCTCGGCCGTATCGAGGCGCTGCTGCATCCGCATCGTGTGCGTTTCCGTCTCCGCCGCTTCGCGTCCGCGAAAGAAGGCGACGTTCCGTACGACCGTCGTGTCCGGTGTGCGTAAGCACTGCGCACGCAATGGACACGGTGCGCAATGGCGCTTCGCACCTTGGAAGTGGTAGCCGGCGTCGGCGGTGATGACCGTGGCGATCGCGCGCACCGTGGCCAGCGCCTCCACGACGGGGAGCAGCACTTCCTGTGCAGAGCCCCATGGGCCTGCGAGCCGGCAATGATCTGGTGCTTGGCATCGACGGCCGCCACGCCGGTATAGCCTTGGACGACGCCTTTGTCCGTCGCCATCTTCGCACTTTCGTTGTCGGAGCGGTTGCTCTTCCGCAGCCCACCCGTCGGGCCACGGCGCTCCGTCGGATGCGTGGCGAGCCACGCGCGCAGCTGCTCCGCGTCCTTCGTGAGTCGTGCGATGCGCGCCGTGGTCTTGGCGGCGACATCGGGCTCCAGGTCGAGCGCATCGGTCTCCCGGTGCCGCTCCAGCATCGTCTTCGCCGCCGCCAGTTTCTCTGCCCGCTGTGTGAAGTCGGCGCGGGTCCCGCTGCGATGCTTCGACGCGTTGCTCGGCAACTTCACGCCGTCGATCGTAAACATCTCGCGTCCGATCAACCCCTGGCCGTCGCACACGGTGAGCACTGCGGCAAATACTGTGGCGATGTCATCTCGCAACGTGCTGACGAAGTGCGCAATGGTCGTCAAGTGCGGCGCCGTCATGCCGCACAACGCCATGAACGTCACGTGCTCCTGGCACACGCGCTCAATTGCCCGACTGCGCACGATGCCCTGCGAGTA
>JANNEV010000634.1:0-1526 GCA_031379145.1 Gemmatimonadaceae bacterium | reverse complement strand
CAGGACGACGCCTTTGCGTTTCGCGAGCGCATTTAAGTCGCCGCCTTCGTCCGCTACATCCAGGGCGGCAACCCAGCCCCCACTATCGTCAAAGCGCAACTTCAAATGGGCATCGATCGCAGACTTTACCCAGTCGGCCGGGATGATGACGCCATCGACGGCAGAGGCATAATTGCGATCGACCTCTTGAGCAAAGACGTGAAGCAGCCCTTCGCTTTTCGCGCGTGCGTGTCGCTCGTCGTACCAAGCCTGTGACTTCGCCGGATGGTCGCGCCAATCCATCACGAACACGTTGGCGACTGTCTTTGCGACTAGCTGTCCTGGCTGCCAATCAACGCCACTCTCTCGCCGACGGTGGAACACGTTGCCAAGCCCGTTCACGCTCGAAATGTCAATCTGAACGCGCGTGTTGTCGGCCAACGCGGCTTCGATCTTTTCAGGCCGTTCGTAATGTGCCGACTCATCCTTGAAATAGATGCGTTTGCGACCGCCGCGCCCGATGTTGTCGCCAGCCTCCCCGGTGATCGTCGACGCCGTTTCCGGGTTAATGAACTTCATGTAGGTGAGGTGGTCTTTTGGCGAGAGGCCAGTCGGCAAGAATTCTCGCGGCAGACCTTCGATGATCATCCTCATTTTTTCGAAGATGCTATCGGGATCGCCTAGCTTGTCGACGAGCTGTTCCTTGCGGCTTCCCCATCCAACGGCGACACCCGGCCAGAACAACCAGAGCCACACGGAGAAAGCGCAGCACACCCATGTTGCGCCGACGTCCCGGCATTTCTCAATGAGGCCGGACGACTCATCGTTGAGGCAAGCGAGTAGGAACGCCACGAGATCGCGCTGCCGTAAGAACAAAACGAAGGGTAAGCGAGCGGGTACGTCGCTTCCGGCGTTGCGGGGGTCGTAGGTGTCCATCCAATGGCTGATAAATTCGACCGGCCGACGGCGATAGTATTCCCGAGCACCAAAAACAAGCGCTGGGTCTTGGCGCATCTTCGCAATCTGGCTTTGACGCCAACGCAAAACGGCAACGTAGTCGGGTGGCCAGTCGAAGCCGCGTTTAGCCTGGATATTCATGAAGGGTTTCCGAGTAAAGTTCGGCTGCTTCTTGTGGAGACATCGCCGGGGTGATTTGCTTCACCGCAATTGCACCCCCGTCCTTGCCGGTGAGCTCGCTGACAACCCGCTCGCTGTATTTGCTCGGGCGCTGTTTTGCGGCTGCCCATTTCCGGGCGTCAATCTGGATGCGGGCCAGGTTGGCATCCTCAGCCTTGTCAGCAAGATCCACTATCTCGTCGGCAAAGGTATCGGCCTGGATCTCGCGCGCACGCGCGTACCTGTCGCGGAACGCTGCGTCTCCGTCCAACCAACGGAACACAGTTTGCCGTGCCGGCATGTCGGCGGCATTGCAGATGGTGACGAGCGATCGACCCAGCGCCAGTTCCGTGCATATGCGCTCTGCGATTGCTTCCGAGTAGCTGGAGGGTCTGCCGGTCTTCGCTGTCGTCTTTGCCGCTGGCTTTGCT
>JANNEV010000633.1:0-3372 GCA_031379145.1 Gemmatimonadaceae bacterium | reverse complement strand
CCAGTGCCGTGCGCGACACGGCACTCTCGGCTGACGCGCCAGGCGCGCCAGCCGACACCACTGCCGGGCCGGTGCGGCGCGCGCTGTCAGCCACGGCGTCTGCCCCCTGCACGGTGTCGCTCCGCGACTGCGATACCGCCACCATCATGCGCCCGATGAAGAACACGTACGATGCGGCGGCCAGACCCGCGATGGAATACGCCAGCCGTTTGCTCGGCGCCCACGGTTGCTGTCGCAGGGGCATTGGCGATGGTCGATACGTCGGCGCGACGGTCCGAGAGCCAACGCGCGGCCGCCCGCGTTGCGACGATGCACTCGGTGCGGGTGGCGCCGCGGCGATTCGCTGTGCGAGCAAGTTCGCGGGAGTTCTCGACGCGACTCCCGCCGATGCGCGCGTCGCCGGCCCACCCGAGGCGAAACCTCCGTTCGGACTCCGCGTGGTCACCGGTCGCGCGGTGGCCGGAGGCGCTGGTGGCAACGGCGCGGCGATGCGCAATTGCTCCGCTTGGATGATGCCCAATGCGTAGCCCCACGACTCGGCGGCCCAGCGTGCCATTTCCGGTTGCACGAAGCGCTCGGCCGACCAGCGCATCACGAAGGGCGAGGACAATGCATCCCAGTGCGCAGCACCGATGGGTTGCCCGGGGAGTCGTTCGCGCCAACCGCGGCGAATGGCTTCAATGAGCAGCTCGGCCAATGGGCGCGCGTCACTGCCAGTTTCATCCAGCAATCGGTTGCGGAACCGAGCCAGCGATGCGTCGTCCCAGGCCGGCGGGTCGGACTGCATCAACAGACGGAGTGCGTCGCGCATGCGCGCGCGAGGATCGGCGAAGGTCGTCACCGAACACGCACCAGCGCGCGTTCACGGCAGCACGTGCTCATGCCGGTAACCGCTCGCCAACCAGGTCAGCGATTGTCAGGCATGTCTGGGTCCGACCCCATCGAATGATCGCGCGGGTGGTTGTCCACGACTCGGCGTTGAATCCCGTGGTCGTGAACTGCCCGCGCATGCGAAAGACCCAGGAGACACCGTCGGTCGTGCCACTTCGCGGGCCGGCGTCGAAGTCGGCACTACCAGACAGCGTGCCGTTCACGGCGCGCGTGCGCAGCAGGAACGCAAACGTACCCGGGACGTGCTCGATCATTTCAATGGACACGCGATCATTCTGCAGCGCTGCCGCCACCCGGTCGCAGCTGCTGCTGCCGCTGACCGAACGCACATGCTGGAGCACGCGGTACCGCCCACCCAGTCCAGCGGCAATGAGCTGCGCGCCATCGGCGGGAACCGTACTGCTGGTGCTGGCCGTGCTTTGGCCTTGAGGCGGAGTCGCGCGCAGGGTGTCGATTCGCGCACTGTCCACATCGCGGGAGATGCGTTCGGGCGCGAGGGGCAGAACGGCGCTCTGCGCGACGGCGTCGCGTCGGCGCGAGGCGAGACCGACCGCGGCAGCAATGAACACGCCGATGGCGGCAATCCCCATCAGGGCAAAAGCCGCCAGTTCAATCTGTCGACGCCTCTGCCTCGCTGCGGCGCTCATCGGGGGAACGTACGTCCGCCATCGGGCAGGAACTGGGCGCGCCATGGCCGGACTTCCGACGGTACCCGCCCCGTGGAGGAGCGCGAGCGCTGCGGCCTGCTTGGCGCGCGCGCCGACGCGCAGCGCACTCGGACCACCGGCCCACGAGGGTGGGGTGAGAGCCGACGTGGGCCGAGTTCCTCTATTCACCGTCGCTGCGGCTGGTGCGACGGCGGCGCGTGAGGCGATCGTCGGCGCGAACGGCACGGTCGCCGATGGACGCGGCGCGGCCCCGGTCGAAACGCCTGTCCGTGCGGACTCCGGCGCTTCGATCCTCGCCAGCGTGGGCTCAACCACTCGCACAGGCGCGAGATCGAGGGCGGCCCCCCACGCGTCCACGAGCCAGCGCGCGACATCTGGCTGCAGGAATCGCGTCGCGACCAAATGATGGACCAGCGGCGCTCGACGAGTCTCCCACGATGCGTGCGGCGGCGGCGTCTCCAATCGCGCACGCACGACCGGTCCGACCGCGAGCAGCAGGTCGACCAGCGGACGATGATCACTGCCGGTGAGATCCAACACGAGGTTCCCGAACTGACGTGGCGCCGTGGTGAACGCGTCGCCGTGCGCACGCCACGTGATCGTCAGCGCGCTGGCGATTCGAGCAAACGCGTCGTGCGGTGCCGTTCCGTGCGATGCGCCGGGCATCGGTCAGTGCAGTACGTCGAGTCGGAGCACCCGGGCCGGCAATTCATCACCGATCCGTACCGTCAGTCCCGCCACGCACTCGAGCGACGCGTTCCGTGCGATGACACGACCGTCGCTGGTGTGCCAGGCGGTCTCACTCGTATTCACCAGCCACCACTTCCCACCATGCTGCGCCACGTAGCCGCGTGGGTCGCGGACGGCTCGTTCATTGGGCAGTACACCCACGCGCAGGTGCCAGTCGTGCAACGCGAGATGATGCCACAGCACCAGCACGTCACCTTCGTCGACCAATCCGGCGCTCGTCTCGCGAAAATTTCGGGCCACCATGATCGGTCCCGCGAGGCGTTCGTCACCGCGCATGGATGACACCGGCAGCCCTGGCCCGAGTAGCGTCCAGCTGCCCGCCGACAACGGGTGCACCAGTTGCATGGTGCGATACAACGCCAACTCCCACTCGGCGGCATCGGCGCGTCGGGCTGGCGCGTGCAGTCCATCCACGAAGGTTTGCGTGAAACAGCGTGCGAGGTACGGTCCGAGCCTGGTGAACGGAATCTGAATCGCCTGGGTGGGCGGATTGCGACGGTCCGTGGGATGCTCCACAAAGAGAGCTTTCGCGCCCATGGACAGTTGCTCGTCTTCTTCGGCGGATTTCGTACTGTTGACGCGCTTGCCCTGAAGCGGATGCCGCTGCAGCAGCAGTTCGTAGAGCAGCACGGCGAGCGCGTGCTTGTCGGTCGCGATGGACGGTTGCGCCTTGCTGGAGAGCACTTCCGGTGCGATGTAGCCCGGCGTGCCAAGTACCGATGGCGGAGCGACGCCGGGCACGACGAGGGAGTCGATGTCGATGATGCACGCTTCGCCGCCCTTGGGATCGACAAGCACGTTCTTGTTAGACAGGTCAGCGTGCGCGAGCCCGGCCATGTGCAGCCGACGCACCGCGCGGGCGAGACGAACCCCGATTTGCAACCGCGTGAGCAGCGAGCCCGCTTCAGCCGGGGGCACAAACTTGGATGCCTTCCCGCCTGAGAACCACCGCACTTCCTTCTCTTGTCGCTGTCCGAACCGATCGGTGAAGTAGAACGACGGCTTGTAGCACGGCGTCACCACTGCGAGCGGCGGCCAGACGAGCTGCTGGCGGCGCGCGAAC
>JANNEV010000415.1:0-15722 GCA_031379145.1 Gemmatimonadaceae bacterium | reverse complement strand
AGGATCTGGTGGTCGGCACCGGCGCTGAGGCGATTGCCGGGAAGACCCTGCGGATGACCTACAGCGGCTATCTCATCAATGGATCCCGCTTCGACTCGAACGTGGGTGGAGCGGCGTTCTCGTTTCAGCTCGGCGCGGGACAGGTCATTGCCGGATGGGATCTGGGCATCGCCGGCATGAAGGTCGGTGGCAAGCGCAAGATCGTGATCGCCTCGCCGCTTGGTTACGGACGCTCCGGCAGCGGCCCGATTCCGGCCAATTCGACGCTCGTTTTCGACGTGGAATTGCTGGCCGTCCAGTAGGTCGGAGACTTCCGGTCCTGCCCTTGGGCCGGAGTCGCGCCCCGTCTAGCGAATAGCCAGCAGCCGGATGAGCGTGATGCTCAGCACGCCGAGCATCAGCATGGAGACGACCACCGTCGCGATGACCGAACGACCGACGCGAGCGAGGACCCGCACGTCGACCGACAATCCTAAGGCGGACATGGCGAGAACCGTCAGCCATCCGGATGCGGCGTGGGCGATCTCTGCCAGTGACGGAGGGATCGCTCCGGCTGACCGAAGCGCCGCCAGTGTCAGGAATCCGAGAATGAAAGGCGGGACGAGCTGCGCGAGCCGCGTGCGGTTCGCTGGCGCCGTGGTTCCGTCGGCGATTTCGCGCGTTCTACGCGTACGCCCCTGCTGTCGCAGCGCGAAGAACACAACCACCGGTCCGAGCATCAGGACTCGCACGAGTTTGACCAAGGTGGCCACCTGTCCCGAGAGCACACTCACCGGGAACGCGGCGGCGAGCACCTGTGGCACGGCATACACAGTGAGTCCGGCGAACACGCCGTATTGGTAGTCGGACAGCCCCAGCGGTCCCGCGAGCAGTGGGAGGCCCAGCACGACGCCGATGCCAAGGATCGCAGTAAACGCGATGGAGGAGGCGACGTGCTCCGGCGCCGCCTCGATCACCGGTGCCACCGCAGCGATGGCGGAATTGCCGCAGATCGCGTTGCCGCAGGCGATCAGGATCGCCAGGTTCGGCGGCAGCTGGAACGCGCGCCCGACGACGTAGCTGCCCGCCAGCCCCAGGCCGACGAGCAGCACGATGCCGATGGCTAGCGACGGTCCTGCGCGCAGCAGCAGTGGGAGATCCACCGAGGCGCCGAGCAGCAAGACGGCGACTTCCAACAGCTCCTTCGCGGCGAAGCTCACGCCGGGAGCCACCAGGGCCGGAAGGGGCCATCGTGCGCGTATGGTCATCCCGAGAAGGATGGCAATGACCAACGCTTCAACGCCGACGCGGCCGAGCCATCGCAATTGCAGGGCCGCCATCACCCACGAGACGCCTGCCACGCCCGCCGCGAGCGCCAAGCCAGGCATGAGAGCCGGAACCTTCCGACGAGCGTTCGGCGAGACGCCTGCGGGCGCGTCGGCTAGCGAGGGCACAGCATGGCAGAGGGCAATGAGAAGAGCGTTCGGTGACGAGCGGATCACCACAGCGTGGATCAACACAGCATGTACAGGCGACCGTCACCGGGCAAGACGCGGCACGCGAAGAGAGCGCAACGGACGTGCCCTCGCGACGAACCGTGCGGCGCTATCGTTCAGACAGCAACGCTGCCACACGTGCCCGCAGGGCTGGCACTACCTCCAGCTCGAACCACGGATTTCGCTTGAGCCAGATGTTGTTGCGTGGACTCGGATGCGGAAGCGGCATGACCTTGTCACCGTACGCCCGCCAATCACGAACAATCTCGGTGAGCGTGCCGGTCGCGTTTGGCAGGTGATACGACAGGGCGTATTGCCCAATCACGAGCGTCAGGTCGATGCGAGGCAAGTGCGTGAGCAACGCCGCGCGCCAGGCGGGAGCGCACTCCTTGCGCGGCGGGAGATCGCCGGACGCGCCGGTGCCGGGATAGCAGAAGCCCATCGGAGCAATCGCCACCAGTGCCGGATCGTAGAACTCCGCGCGGGTCAGTCCCAGCCATGCGCGAAGGCGATCGCCGCTGGCGTCATCGAACGGCACGCCACTCTCGTGCACGCGGCGTCCCGGTGCCTGGCCGGCAATGAGCAGACGCGCGCGCGAATCCGCCTGCAGGACAGGCCGCGGGCCAAGCGGCAGGTGTGGTTGGCAAATCGAGCACGCACGGATCTGCGACAGCAGTGAGCGCATGGTTGTCATGATGATTGCGCCCGCGCGTGCTCTGCCGCGTGTTCCATTTGAGTCGCGCGCCGATAGTGGCTCGGACTGACGCCGGTGTCGGCTCCGCCGTGCACCAGCGTGCCCGTGCCGGTAAAGCCCGCTCGAGTGACGACCTCATCGACCGACTGTACCGGCGAGTCCTCGGCATCGCAGAGTACGTGCATCGCACCGTGTGGCACCAGAATCAGATCACCCGCCTCAAGGTGAATCGGGGCGGACTCGTGTTCGACACGGACCCACACACCGCCACGAACAACGAGATGAAATCGCGCCACACGTCGAAACGACGGGACGCGAACGCCCCATGGCTTATTCAGCTCGATCGAGAAGTACAGCGTGCCGCGCAGGCGCATCGTGTCGAGCACATCACTGAGAACGTCCATGCCTGATCCTACGCCGA
This sequence comes from Gemmatimonadaceae bacterium, assembly GCA_031379145.1. Classification (GTDB taxonomy): domain Bacteria; phylum Gemmatimonadota; class Gemmatimonadetes; order Gemmatimonadales; family Gemmatimonadaceae; genus Gemmatimonas. The sequence goes on along the minus strand of JANNEV010000415.1, from coordinate 13,132 downwards.
GGGCCGCAGCGCAGCAACGCGAGCGGACGATCGGACTCGAAGTGTGGACGATTGGCGCTCTATCGTGCGGCTGGCGCGGACTATGGTCCATGCATGACGAACGGCTTGTCCGTCACGCTATTCACGAATCACCACACTAGAGGACCATATGACTCGTACACGCGCGCTTTTGATCATTAGCTTGTCTCTCGGATTCGCCAGCCCGCTTGCGGCGCAGGCGAAGCTCAACGACCTCGAGATGGCACACGTGGCCATCACCGCCGATGTCATCGACATCGAATATGCGAAGCTCGTGATGGTGCATTCGAAGAACCCCATCATTCGCGAGTTCGCCGAGACGATGATTCGCGATCACACGGCCGTGAGCGGGCAGGTCGTCGCGCTGGCCAAGCGACTGCATGTGGAGGCCAAAGACAACGCGTTCAGTCAGACGCTGATCGCGAACTCGTTGCCGATCAAGGCCCGACTCCGCACGCTGCGCGGCGCAGCGCTCGACAAGTTCTACGCGCAGAATGAGCTCAGCTACCATCGGGCGGTGAACGGCGCGGTTGCGGAAACGTTTATTCCGAACATTCAGAACCCGGACGTCAAGCAGGCGTTCGAAGGCGCACTGGTCATCTTCCGTGGACACGAGAAGCACGCCGAGATGATGGTGAGCACGATCGTCAAATGAGGCCGATCGGCATGTTGCTGCTCGTCGGCGTCGTTGCGTGGGGGGGCTTTCCGCCCTCGCACGCGGCGCGGTCGATTCGCCGGGTTTCAGTAGACCTGCAGGGTCTGACGATGCAACCGGTGGCACCGGACGTATCCGTCGGCGACACCGTCGTCTGGACGAATCGGGATATCGTGGCGCACACCGTGACGTCGAGTACAGGTCGCTGGGACTCAGGCTTGATCGAAGCGGGTGCCACGTGGCTGCATGTGCTGCAGGTCGATGATTTTGGTGAGTATCGCTGTAAGTATCACTCGTCGATGGTCGCACAGCTGACGCGATCGACGCGGTGATGATCGCCCATGCGATCGCCCTGGATATCGCCGCATTGCGCAACGTTCAGCGATGGAATGATGACGCGCATACGGCTGTCCGCGGTATCGTGCATCCATGCTCGCCGCTGCGCAGTCCGCCGCCGTCCTCGGAATCGACGCCTTCGATATCACCGTCGAAGTGCACGTAGCCAACGGGCTACCGCAGTGGACGCTGGTTGGTCTTGCGGCAACGGCAGTGAAGGAGAGCCGCGACCGCGTCGGGGCGGCGCTGGCCAACTCGGGGTTCACGATTCCGCCTCGGCGCATCGTTTGCAATCTCCAGCCCGCCGACACACCGAAAACAGGAACTGCGTTCGACTTACCCATCGCCCTCGCCCTCCTCGCGGCAAGCGGACAGCTGCCGCCTGACGCGTTGCAGGGCGTGTGTGCGATCGGGGAACTCGGACTTGATGGACACCTTCGTGCCGTGCGCGGGGTGCTCGCTGTCGCGCGACACGTTGCCGCCACCAGCGGCGCCCTGCTTATCGTGCCACCGGACAATCTGGCGGAGGCTCAGCATGTTCGCGAGGCGCGTGCGTCCGCGCCCCGCACACTGCAGGACTGCGTCGCCGCACTGCGTGCCGGCAGCCTGCGGGCGCTCCCCCGCGAACGCGACGTCGGACGTCCTGCGGAGGACGTACCGGATCTGGGCGACGTCGTTGGTCAGGAGATGGCGGTGCGCGCGCTCGAGATCGCCGCTGCGGGCGCGCACAACCTGCTGCTCTCTGGCCCGCCGGGCGCGGGGAAGACGATGCTGGCACGTCGAATGCCCGGTATTCTTCCGCCGCTCCAGGATGACGAAGCCCTCGAAGTACTCGCCATTCATTCCGTTGCCGGTGTGCTTGCTGCCTCCCCGTCCGCGCCGCTGGCGTACCCGCAACGGCCGTTTCGCGCGCCTCATCACTCCATCTCGACGGCGGGGCTGATTGGCGGCGGCGGGTGGCCACGCCCCGGTGAGGTCAGTCTCGCGCATCGGGGCGTGCTGTTCCTCGACGAGCTCTCCCTCTTCCCGCGCAATACGCTGGAGGCGCTGCGACAACCGCTGGAGGACGGCGTCGTGGTGGTGGCCCGTGCGGCGCGCGTACTCGTGTTCCCCTCACGCTTCACCTTGATTGCCGCCACGAACCCATGCCCCTGCGGCTATGCCGGCAGCACTGAGAATCGCTGTCGCTGCTCGGTCGCGGAGCTGGAGCGTCATCGGGCTCGACTCTCCGGTCCGCTGGCCGATCGCATCGATCTCCACGTGCCGGTGCAACGCGTACCGCCGGCCGATCTCGCGTCCCACACCGCCGCGGACCGCTCGGCAACGGTACGGCGGCGAGTGATCCACGCGCGGGAGCGACAGCAACGCCGATACGCACACACGGTTTCGAAGACGGGCGGCTCCGATGCGGGACACGCCACTGGGGCGCACGACACCAATGCATCAGCGCCAGGACGGCTGGTCGTTCCGGCGGCTCGCCTGGATGCCGATGCACGCGCGTTGGTCGTGCGGGCTGCCGATCGGTTGGCCCTGTCAGCGCGAGCATATCACCGCGTCTTGCGGGTCGCGCGAACCATAGCCGACCTCGACGGGTGCGATGCCGTGCGCCGCGAGCACGTCGCCGAAGCGCTCTGCTTTCGCGCCCCGTCCACCGAGGCCGCTCACGCAGCTGACGCGTCGTAGTATTCCCACGCGGTACTGTCATCGTTGCCGCCCCGCGCGCCTGGCGTGTCCACGGTGTACGAAGGGCGGTGCTGGCGGTTCGCTTCGTGTGAAACGCGTCTTCGGCGTTCGCGTACGGTTCGTGCGCTATCGATGTTCGCAGTGTCTTTATCCGTCGGAGCCCGGAATGGGGTGCCTGTCTCGCGTAGGCTGTTTGGTCGTGGTGGTCGCTGCGGGAGCCACGGCCTACTGGTGGTACGGTGATCGCTTGCCCGGCGAGGTGACGCGGGCCTCGGAGCAGGTTGTTCGCGCCTCCAGGCGGGCGGCCGAGCGGATGTCGAGCGCGGACAGCTCGCGGCGCGCTGCGCGGGACTCGGTTGAGCGACGCCTGGAGTGGTTCGCTCTGAACACTGCCGATGAGGCGTCCGGGCGCGCGACCTCGCTGGGCGACGCACCGGTTGATACGGTGGGGGACCGTGTCCGTGATGCGCTTCGCAGTCTTCGCCAGCGCACGGGGCCGGCCTACGTGACGCTGTCTGCAGCGGAAGCTGCTCGGCTCTTTGCGCCGGCGCTGGAGCGTGCCGTGTCGGCGGGTGCACGAAATCCGGAGTTCGCCATCGACGGCGATCGCGTCCTGCTGCGAATACAAGTGGATCTTCGTGACTACGCCGGTGACGGCGCAATTGCCCGATTGCTCGGAGGTGCCTTTGTGGGTCGCGAGATGCTTCGTCTCGGGGGCACGGTGGCCGTTCCGAAATCCGGCGTCGCGCATTTGCAGGTACAGGACGTGGCACTCAAGGGTATACCGCTGCCGCTGCCGCTGACGTCGAGTCTGTTGCGTAAACTCCGTCGAGAGTCGCGTCCGTCCGGAGTGGCCTCGTCGGCCAACCCGGATGCTGCCGCTTCCGATTCACTGCCGAGCAACGTGCTCGCGTTCGCCCTACCCACGATCGTGTCTGATCTGCGCGTTCGTGACGGGCGGGTGGTACTCTATCGAGCGACGCCCTGAATCGGGCGCGCCGATCAACGCGGTGGCTGTGGTGGTGCCGCCGACTGCTGTCGAGGGCAACAGCAGGGCGGCGGGTTCTCCGCGATCGACCAGCGCATGGATCCGATGCGTCCGCGAGGCGCGCTGTTCCGGTGCACTATTTCGGTGCACTATTCCGGTGCACGGTTCCGGTGCAAGTTCTTGGGTACAGATTCAGCGCTCCTGCGAAGACCGTTGCGCGGCGACCGGTCGGCAACGGATGCGTCCGAATTACGTGCAGGGGACCGCGATTGCGACCGCGATTGCGACCGTGAGTCGGAGCGGTGTTTCGTCCAGACGCGCAGCGGGGGGTGGAGCAGGCGCGGCGCTGTCGGGTACTCAAGTGACGCGCGGGTCTGCGCGACAGCGGATGCGCGAAGGCGGTTGCGACACGCGCGCGCCGGAAGTGGCTTCCCTGATTCCCCAATTCCCGACTCATCCCCGTGCATCGCATCCTCGTAGTCGACGACGAACCTGGCATTCGCCAGGCCTTGGGCCAGCTCCTCGAGTACGAGGGATACGAAGTCCGTACTGCCTCGAGCGGACCACTCGGCATCGCCGAGTACGAGAAGTTCAGGCCGCATGTGGTGTTTCTGGATGTGAAGATGGCCGGGATCGATGGGCTGGAGGCGTTGAAGCGACTGCGGCAGCTTGACGCTGGCGCCACGGTGGTCATGATCAGCGGGCACGCCACCATCCAGACGGCGGTGGAAGCCACGCAGCTCGGTGCGTACGACATCCTCGAGAAACCGCTGGACACGGATCGGGTGCTCGTGCTGCTGCGGAATGCGCTCGCGCAGCGCACGCTGGCCGAAGAAAACCAGCAGTTGCGGCAGTCGATCGAATCGCGGTTCCAGATCGTGGGCAAGAGCTACGCCATTCGCGCCTTGCTTGAGCGTATTGAGAAGGTGGCGTCCACGCCCGCCCGCGTCCTGATTACCGGAGAGAATGGAACGGGCAAGGAACTCGTGGCTCGGGCCATTCATCGCGGGTCGCCGCGCGCGCGCAAGCCGTTTGTGGAGGTGAACTGTGCCGCCATTCCCTCGGAGCTGATCGAGAGCGAGTTGTTTGGGCACATGAAGGGCTCCTTCACTGGTGCGATTGCCGACCGCGCGGGCAAGTTCGAGCAGGCGGACGGTGGCACGCTGTTTCTCGACGAAATCGGCGACATGTCGCTGGCGGCGCAGGCGAAAGTGCTGCGCGTACTGCAGGACGGGGTGGTCACGCGGATCGGAGGAAACAAGCCGGTGCAGGTGGATGTGCGGGTGCTTGCGGCCACCAACAAGGAAGTCGAGGAGGAGATCAGCGCGGGGCGTTTTCGCGAGGACCTCTACTATCGGCTCAACGTGGTGCCGATAGGCGTGCCCGCCCTTCGCGAGCGTCGCGAAGACATCGAGCTGCTGGTGCTGCACTTCTTGCAACAGCTGGCTGTTCGAGATGGTCTCCCGGCGCGGAGCATCACCGATGAGGCCATGCAGTCGTTGGCGGCACTGGCTTGGCCCGGCAATGTCCGGGAGCTTCGCAACACCGTAGAGCGTCTGGTCATCCTGGCCAACGCCCCAGTTATCGGCCTGAACGATGTGGAGCGATTGGTTGGGCGGCGCGCGGTCGAGCCTGCGGGCTTGGGGGCGCTGGTGGACTGTGCGACCTTTGAAGAATTCAAGCAGGAGGCGGAGCGGGCGTTCCTGGTGGCGAAGCTGCGGGCATTCGACTGGAACGTGTCGGAAACTGCCCGGGCGCTGGACATGCCGCGGTCGAATCTGTACAAGAAGATCGAGCGTTATGGTTTGACGCGCGAGCAGTCGCCTGTGTCCTGATTTCGTCCCCTCTCTGCCCGTTTCATGACCGATCGTAACTGGGAAGCCGAACTCGCCAAGATCGACAAGCAGCTAGCGTCGGTGTCGGATGAGCAGCTGCTGGCGGAGAGCAAGGCGCCCGCCACACGAGGGGCGCAAACAGCGGGCGCGCTCACGGCTGGGAAGGCACCGGCTCCGCGAGCCGCGGCCGCCGCGCCTGCGGTGGTCGCCGCGGGCACCGCCGGCTCGTGGCGCGGCTGGGTGAAGGTCAGCATTGCCATCGCCGCAGCGGCCGGTCTCATGTTCTGGCCTTGGCCCGCGCGATGCGGGTCGCCTCTGCTGGGGTTCACGGCCGCGACGGGTGCCGTGGCACTCCTTGGCGCCTGGAGCGCGGTTGGTACTTGGCGACACCGTCTCGGCCTCGCGCACGTCGCCTCGTTGCTGGTGGTGGTCTGGGGGCTGGCGTTGGGCGCACGTGAGATACTCCCCCGAATCGGCTATGCGGTGCCGACGGCGGAACGCGGCGGAGTATGGAGCTGCGAGGCGGTTCCATCCGACCCTTTGACCCCGTCCACCGGACTCCCCGCCGATGCGGGGTCTCTTCCATCCAGATTGTAGGGCTGCCTGGCGCGCCAGCCGGCACCCTCACGAGACACGGACCGTGTAGTTTTCACCAATGACAACGTTTCAGAACTTTATCGGCGGACAGTGGGTTGCTCCGACGACCGGCGAGTATTTCGAGAATCGCAATCCGGCGAATCAGGCCGACCTTATCGGGCGCTTTCCGGCGTCGGGTGCGGAGGATGTCGAACGGGCGGTGCAGAGTGCGCTTCGCGGCTTCGCGCGATGGAAGCGGATGCCGGCACCCGCGCGGGGCGACGTGCTGCGTCGGGTGGGCGACTTGCTGGCTGCGCGCAAGGACGCGATCGCTGATTTGATGACGCGTGAGATGGGCAAGCCCATCGCCGAAACGAAAGGCGACGTGCAGGAGGCCATCGATACGGCGTACTACGCGGCCACCGAAGGACGCCGACTCTTCGGACACACGGTGCCGAGCGAACTGCGGGCCAAATGGGCGATGAGCATGCGTCGTCCGATCGGTGTCTGCGGGCTCATCACGCCGTTCAATTTCCCGCTCGCGATTCCGACATGGAAAGCCTTTCCCGCGCTGCTCTGCGGAAACGCGGTGATTCTCAAGCCCGCCGAGGATGTGCCACACACGTCCACGGTCCTGGTGGAGATCCTGCTCGAAGCGGGGCTGCCGCCTGAGGTGATTCAGTTGGTGCACGGCATGGGCGAAACGGTGGGGAAGGCGATCGTCGAACATCCGCAGGTGCCGGTGATCTCCTTTACCGGCAGCACCGAAACGGGACGCTTCGTTGGTGAGACGTGCGGACGTATGCACAAACGCTTGTCGCTGGAAATGGGTGGCAAGAACGCACAAATCGTGCTGGACGACGCCAACCTCGATCTCGCCATTGATGGAGTGCTCTGGGGCGCGTTTGGCACCACGGGACAGCGCTGTACGGCCACGAGCCGGCTCGTTCTTCAGGATGGCATTCACGACGTCTTCGTCGACCGGTTGGTGGAGCGCGTCAACGCGCTCGTGCTTGGTGACGGTCGGGTCGCTGGTACCGATGTTGGTCCGCTGATTCACGCGGCGTCGCGCGAAAAAGTCGAGCGATACGTCGCTATTGGGCACTCGCAGGGGGCGACCCTCCGTGCTGGCGGTCAGCGAGCGTCGGGTGGCGCCCTCGGTCAGGGGTTCTTTTTTCAGCCAACGATTTTTACCGGCGTCACAGCCGGCTCACGGCTTGAGCAGGAAGAGATTTTCGGCCCGGTCCTCTCCGTGATTCGGGTGGCGTCGGTGGACGAGGCGTTCGCCGTCAACAACGGCGTGCGGTACGGACTGTCGTCGTCGGTCTACACGTCGAGCGTGAATGTGGCCTTCCGCGCGCTCGAGGAGCTGGATAACGGCATCACCTACGTGAACGCGCCGACCATCGGGGCCGAGGCGCATTTGCCGTTCGGCGGCGTCAAGGAAACGGGCAACGGGCATCGCGAAGGCGGCTGGGAGGTCTTCGAGTTCTACTCGGAAACCAAGGTTGGCTACATCGACTACTCGGGCGTGCTGCAACGCGCGCAGATGGACAATTACTAGCCTGTGCCCATGAGTCGCCCAGACGGTCTGTCTGACGAGACCCCTCGCACCGTCACCGCCATCGTGGATCGTGATGCTGCCGATCGGTCGGCGGCGCTTCGCGCGGCCAACGGTCGCACGAGAGCGCCGCGAGGCCTGCGACTGACCTGGCTCTGGGAGTGGGCGAAAGTGTTTCCAGCGGCCGTACTGTTGTTTTTGTTGTTGCGCGCGTTTCTGGTGGAGGCCTACAAGATTCCTTCCGGCAGCATGGAGCGTACGCTGCTCGTGGGCGATTTCCTGCTGGTGAACAAGCTGATGTATGGGGCGACGATCCCTTTTGTTGGTCGACGTTTGCCGGCAATTCGTTCGCCGCAACGCGGCGATGTGATCGTCTTCGACTGGCCGTCCGATCCCAGCAAGAACTTCGTGAAGCGACTGATCGGCTTGCCGGGTGATACGCTGTCCATGCGCGATGGAACGCTCGCGCGAAACGGGGTCGCGCAGCAGGAACAGTACGTGGTGCATACGGAACCGAACGTCGATCCGGTCAATGATGATTTTCGATGGCAGAAGGGATACGTGGTCAACACGGCGGTGGCGGCGAACCTTGAGACCGGGAGTCCGTATCGACCGTCCCGCAACAACTGGGGGCCGCTGGTCGTGCCTTCCGGACACCTGTTCGTCCTCGGCGACAATCGCGACAATTCGCTCGACAGTCGGTACTGGGGATTTGTGCCGGACAGCTTACTGCGCGGCACGCCCTTCGTGGTGTATTACAGCTTCACCCCCGATTCCACGCGAGCGCTGCCCTGGTTGACGCAGATCCGCTGGTCCCGATTCGGGAATCTGGTGCGCTGAGGCCGGTCCGGCGGCGCCACCCGCTGTCGCGGCGCGGTCGCCACGTTAGCATTACTCCCAGCGGTTCGAAGCACCCACGTTGATTGCCCCTGCTGTCCGCATGCCTGCCCGTTGTCGTCACCCGCGCCGTGACGGCTACTGGAGGATTGATTCCCGCCCTAGCGAGCCGCTGTGACCATGGCCGTATCTCCGTCGAAGAAAAAGGCGTCGTCGTACGAGGAAGGTTCGCTCGATCAATACCTGCGGGACATCAGCGCATATCCGCTCATCTCGCGCGAGGAAGAGGCGGAGCTGGCCAGGCGCATTCGAGTGGGCGACCAGGAAGCGCTCGACAAGTTGGTGCGCTCGAACCTGCGATTCGTGGTGTCCGTGGCCAAGAAGTACCAGAATCAGGGTGTCTCGCTTTCCGACCTGATCAACGAGGGAAACCTCGGGCTCATCCGTGCGGCCCACAAGTTCGACGAGACGAAGGGCATCAAGTTCATCTCGTACGCCGTGTGGTGGATTCGGCAGGCAATCCTGCAGGCGCTGGCCGAGCAGTCCAGAATTGTGCGGGTGCCCCTGAATCGCGCGGGCACGCTTCACCGCATCGGCAAGCGCGCGAACGCCCTCCTGCAGGAGCTGGGTCGAGAGGCCACGCACGCCGAGATCGCCGATGGCATGGATATCACGGAAGAGGAAGTCGCGAAAACCATGTCGATCTCGCAGGTGCATCTGTCACTCGATGCGCCGTTGACGCCTGGCGAGGACAATCGCCTGCTGGACTACCTCGCGGATACGGTCAACCCGACGCCCGACGAGCAGACGTTCGAGAAAGCGCTCACCGAAGCCATTGAGGATTCGCTCGGCGGACTCAAGGAGCGCGAATCCAAGATTCTCCGGCTGTATTTCGGCATCGACGGCGCCGAGCCGATGACGCTCGAGGAGATCGGCACCCTGCTGGGCATCACTCGCGAGCGTGTGCGCCAGATCAAGGAGAAGGCGCTCTCGCGCCTGCGGCACGTTTCGCGTGCCAAGTCGCTCGAGAGTTTCCTCGGCTGACCACATCGCTCAATATCATGGCTTCCAACTACTCGTTCGACGTGACCACCGAGTGCGACCTGCAAGAGGTCGACAACGCGGTCAATCAGGCGTCCAAGGAGGTCGCGCAGCGTTTCGACTTCAAGGGCTCGCACGTGCTCATCGAGTTCAAGCGTGCCGACAACCTCATCCAACTTGAGGCCGAAGGAGAGATGCGCATGGACGCGCTCATTGACGTCCTGCGCAGCCGGCTGATCAAGCGCGGAGTGCCGGTGAAGAATCTCGATATCGGTGAGCCCAAGCCAGGGAGCCACGAGATCCTCCGCAATGAAATCAAGCTCAAGATGGCGCTTGACAGCGAGACCGCGAAGAAGGTGAGCGCTGCCGTGAAGGAGGCAAAGCTCAAAAAGGTCGTGGCCAGCATTCAGGGGGAGCAGGTGCGCGTATCGAGTCCGGACAAGGACGCGCTGCAGGAGGCGATTGCGCTCCTGCGACAGGGCGAGTTTGGCGTGGAACTGCAGTTCGGGAACTTCCGCTAGGCGCTCTTGGCCTTCGTCCGCGATCGGCTACCTTTCGCGATGCTCAAGATCGGTCTGGTCACCCTCGGGTGCGACAAGAACACGGTGGACTCCGAGCGGTATCTCGCTGACCTGCTCGCGCACGGCGCCCAGGCCGTTACGGACTTGTCCGAAGCCGAAGTGGTGGTGGTGAACACCTGTGGCTTCATTGATGCCGCCAAGAAGGAGTCGATCGACGCCATCCTCGATGCGACACGATTGAAGGATGGCGGAGTCTGTCGCGCCGTGTTTGCGATCGGTTGCATGATCGAGCGGCACAAGGGGGAGCTCGAGGACGCGTTGCCTGAGGTGGATTGCTTCCTCGGTACCTCCGAGACCGATCGGCTGGTGCCCGAGCTCATCGAGCGCGGCTTGATCAGCAGCGAGATCCTCGAACACCCCGGCGTGCGGGTTTTCGGCGGCGAGACGTCGCACGTGCGCTATCTCAAGGTGAGCGAGGGCTGCGATCACGGCTGCGCATTCTGTGCCATACCGCTTATGCGCGGGAAGCACCGCTCGTTTGCGCTCGACGACCTGATCCGCGAGGCGCAGCTGCTGGAACTGCAGGGCGCGCGGGAGCTCAACCTGGTCGCGCAGGATCTGGCACACTACGGGCGCGATCGCCGTGAAGGCATCGCGCTGCCCGAACTGCTCGAGGCGCTCATTCGCGAGACGTCCATTCCGTGGCTGAGAAACCTCTATTTGTACAGCGCCGGAATCACGCCTCGCCTGCTGGAGGTGATTGCTGCGCATCCGCGCATTCTGCGCTATCTCGACACGCCGATGCAGCATGGGTCCGACGCCGTTCTCGCTCGCATGCGTCGTCCCGAACGACAACGTACGATCCGCGAGCGTCTGGCGAGCTATCGAGCCATTGTGCCTGACCTTGCGGTTCGTACGACGGTGATTGTTGGCTTCCCCGGGGAAACCGAGGATGACTTCAACACGCTCTGCGACTTTCTCGAGGAGATGCAGTTCGACCGCGTCGGCTGCTTCACGTATTCCCCGCAGGAAGGCACGCGCGCTTTCGAGCTGGAAGATGACGTACCGGACTCGATCAAGAGCGAACGGAAGGAGCGGATCGAGGGGCTGCAGCGTGCCATCACCTCGGAGCGCTATGAACGGTTTTTGGGTCGCGACGTGCCCGTGCTGGTGGACCGGGTAGAGGGTGAATCTGGCCTCCTGGTTTGCCGGGCGCCGTGGCAAGCCGATGACATCGATGGGGTGACCTTTGTGCGTGGCGCGGCACCAGCCGGTGCCTTGGTCAACGTTCGCATCGACTCGGTGGTGGACGATTACGACTTCCGGGCCACGCTGCACTCCATCGCCGAAGTGCCGCAGTCGTCGGTCCGTCGACCGTCGCGCAATTTGCCGCTGGTGCATGCTGGACCTTCTACCGTTGGGAGCTTTGGACGATGAGCGCTGAAGTACGAGCTGTGGGTATCGCCGAATCGCGGTCGGAAGGCGGAGAAGGGAATGCGGCCGGAGTCGGCAGCGAGTCCGAAGCACTTCGGCGTCCCAGTGCTCGCTCCGCGGAAATCATGGCGCGTGGGCGGGTCCGCTTTCCGGGCGGCGTGAACTCCCCCGTCCGTGCATTTGGCGGTGTCGGGGGCGAGCCATTCGTGGCGGCGCGCGGTAAAGGTGCGCGGGTGTGGGATGCGGATGGCAACGAGTACCTCGACTACATCTTGTCCTGGGGCCCGCTGATTCTCGGCCACGCGCCGCCGGTTGTCCTGGACGCGCTGGCGGAGACGATGGCCAATGGTACCAGTTTCGGCATGCCGACCGGCCTGGAAGTGCAACTGGCCGAGAAGATCGTCGAACGGATGCCGCATCTCGAAATGATGCGATTCACGTCCAGTGGAACAGAGGCCGCGATGACGGTGGCTCGGCTGGCACGCGCCGTCACCGGGCGTGAACACATCCTCAAGTTCGAGGGATGCTACCACGGACATGCGGACGCGTTTCTGGTGCGCGCGGGTTCGGGAGTCGCGACGCTCGGATTGCCGGACTCGCCCGGTGTACCAGAGGCGCTGGCCAAGCTGACGCTCACCTGCACGTACAATGACCTCGAGGCGGTGGAGCGCATCGCGCGCGAGGTGCCGTTGGCGGCCATCATGCTCGAGCCTGTGGTCGGGAATGGCGGGTTCATCGAGCCCATGCCCGACTTTATTCCGGGACTGCGCCGTATTGCTGACGAGACGGGTGCCCTGCTCGTCTTTGATGAAGTCATGACAGGATTCCGCATTGCCTATGGCGGCGCTCGTGAGCGCTTTGGTGTCACGCCGGACCTCACCGCGCTCGGCAAGGTGATCGGTGGAGGTCTGCCGGTCGCGGCGTACGGGGGCCGGGCCGAGTTCATGTCACGCATTGCGCCTACGGGACCGGTGTATCAGGCCGGCACCCTGTCTGGAAATCCGCTGGCCATGGCCGCCGGGATCGCGACGCTTGGCATGCTCACTCGCGAGTTGCACGACAAGATCACGGTGCAAACGGGGCGATTGGTGGCCGGCCTGCGAGAGGTCGCTGCCAGGCACGACACGCCGCTGACCGCAAGCCACGCGGGTTCGATGTGGGGTTTCTTCTTCCATCCCGGCCCGGTGCACACGTTCGAGCAAGCCAAGCAGTCCGATACGGCATTGTTCAAACGCTTCTTTCACGCGGCACGACGTCGCGGTGTCTCGCTGGCGCCGTCTCCATATGAGGCAGCGTTCATGTCCGCGGCCCACGGCCCGGCGGAGGTCGACGCCACCCTCGAACGACTCGATCGCGCCCTCGCTGCCGCCATCGCCGGTCGCGAATAGACATGCGTGTTCCTCGGCCGCGTGTGGAGTCGCTCGCCGTCGGAGCGTTCGTGGTCCTCGTCGGGGCGTCGGCGTTCGCGGTTGCCTGCGCACCCTCGTCGCGGGTGGCCAGACCGGCTCCGGTGCCGCCGGCCGGCGCGTCGGGAGTTGGCGTTGGAGCGGGTGACGCGGCGGGTACTCGCGAACGCAGCGGCGAGTTGCATGGCCGACTCGTCGGCCCGGATCGGGTTGCACGGGTTGCTCTGGCGGCGAACGCGAC
>JANNEV010000405.1:0-7569 GCA_031379145.1 Gemmatimonadaceae bacterium | reverse complement strand
ATTTTTTGTCGCGCTCACGGGCGCTGGAGCCGCGGACGGCAGCCGTTGAATGAGAGCACCGAGTTGCTGATTGCTCAATCCCTGCGGCGTGCGCGGCGTCTGAACGCTGTCCGAAGCATGCGGCACGCGCGCCGTCACCGGCGCCCGTTTGGCTCGAGCCACCATCGACGTCGCCATACCCTATGCCACCGGTCCGCGCGCGGCGGACTCGTCGTACGAGGCGCTGATCGAGAAGCTTCCTCCGCTCTTCTGCTGCTCGCGACGCACGGCTCGCACCACATGGTGCCACTCGATCTGGCCGCGATCGGCCGCCGCGAAAAATGACGCCGCGAGCGCGATATTCTTGATGCTCCCGCCCGAAATTTTCAGATCGCGGGCCAAGGCCGCGCTGTTGATGGACGGTGACACTGGCGCTGCGACGGGCCAGGCGCGCCGCCACAGCTCTCCCCGCGCTGCCTCGTCGGGGAACGGGAAGTACACATGGAACGCGAGCCGCCGAGCGAACGCCGTGTCGAGGTTGTCGGCCAGGTTGGTGGCCATGATGGTCACCCCGTCGTGCGCCTCGATGCGCTGGAGCAAATACGAGATCTCGATGTTCGCGTATCGGTCGTGCGCGTCATGCACCTCCGACCGCTTGCCGAACAGCGCATCGGCCTCGTCGAACAGGAGCACGGTGTTCGCGTCCTCCGCTGCCGAAAAGATTCGCGCGAGGTTCTTCTCGGTCTCGCCAATGTATTTGCTCACCACACGCGCGAGATCCACGCGATGCAGGTCGAGCCCGAGTGCCTGGGCGACCGCTTCGGCGGCCATGGTCTTTCCGGTGCCGGAGCCGCCGGAGAACAGCGCTGCCGTTCCGCGCCCGCGCCGTAGCTTTTTCCCGAACCCCCACTCGCCGAGCACCCGGTGGCTGTAGCGCACTCGATCGCGCAGTTCGCGCAGCTGCGCACTCGCATCGGCCTCGAGCACGATGTCTTCGAGCGTGGCCGACGGCACGATGCGCTCCGCGAGTTCGGCGAGTCGATGCCCGGAATGCTGTCGAGCCGCCGCGTGAACATCGGCAACACGCATGGCTCGCCGCGATCCATCCATTCCGGGATGCTGCGCGGCGGCCCGCACCACGGCATCGGCCGCCGCGTCGGCGATCTCGTGAGGCAAGAGCCGAAAGCGCTCCGCAATCTCACGCAGATCGTCCGCGTCGGCGAGCTGTCCGTGCTGAGACAGCTCGTGTTGCCAGAGTGCGAGACGCTCGTGCGCCGTCGGAACGTCCAACGTGTACGAAACCATTCCCGGAAGCCCTTGCTCGTTCCGCTCCCATGTGCGGTCGCTCGCCAGCACCACGATACCACGGTGTCGGCCGAGGCGCTGGAGCACCCGCGCAGGCATCGGGCGCGGGTCAGCGTTGGGTCGCACGTCCTCGATGTACAGCAGCAGATCGCGTAGCCGCGCTTCGCGCACCAGTACCGATTCCCACTCGGATCGCTCGTCAGATAGCGGTGCGATGCCAAGATCGGCAATCAGCAGTCGCTTGCCGCAGGCCGCGGCCATCGCGCGCGCCGCGCCGCGCAGCGCCAGACGCGCGCGGCCGGTGAGCGCAACGCAGAGCGGCCTGGCGCTCTCTGCTGCGTGACGCGCCAGCCGAGTCAGCTCAGTGGACGGGTCGGAGGAGACGCCAGTCGCCGCATCATGTTCGGCACCCTGCGTCGCATCGGGCTCGGCCAAATGCCCGGCGTTCGGATCGACCGTGTGGCAGAACGCAGCGAGTCGGCTATCGAGTGCGTCGCCGCCAGTGAGCGCACGCACGAACTGTTCGCCCAACCGGATGCATTTGCCCGACAGTCCTTGCCGTAGTGGCGTCTCGACGATCAGCTCCACGATCCCCTCGCGCAGCAGCGTCGCGTCGGCTCCGAAGTACGATCGCCTCGTGACCTTTTCGTCGGCCGTGGCGCAGACGAGGCTCAGCACAAGATCCACCGAGGGGCGGCGCAACGTGACATCGTCCTGCAGGTAGGCGAACAGTCGCTCGTACCGAAGGTCGAGTTCCGGCGCCAGCGCGATCAGCACGGCCGCGAGTTCGAACGCATCGAGGCCGTACTCGCGACCGAGGCGGCCGAGCGGCGAGTCGTCGCACCAGCTACCCGACTCCATGAGGTGCGCGTGCGCCGTCACCCCGAACAGCAACTCGCATGGCGCACGGGCGAAGAGCCTGGTCACGTCGTCGGGCGTGATGTGCAACCCCCGAAACAGGTCTCCTCGCGCCGCATCGCCGAACCGTTGCTCCGCCTCGGCGACCGCGATCGCGAGTGCCTCATCGAGCCGTCGCAGCGCGGGCAGAAGCTGCGCGAGTGGAGACGGCACCACGTCGCGGGAGACAGGCCGCTCAGAATCAGCGGACTCGCTCTGGTCGCTTCGCTGTCGCCTGTTCATTCGCGTCATCGTCCCGGGCGCTCAAGGGTCGAAACGGCATGGAAATATTCGGACGGCAGGGAGAGTATGGCACGACCGTGCGCGTTTCGCCATGGCTCCAGGTTCTCACGAAGTGGAGCCTCTGATAGGCCCGGGGCGGTTCACCCGCAACGGTTACTTGAGCGACCCCACAAACGCGACCGCGTCCACCGGCCCTTCAAACGCGATGAACAACGTGCACGGCCTGCTGCCGGCACACTTCGCTTCATGAGGCAGGTTGGCCGGACCAAACGCATACTCGCCCGCCGTCAGCGCGGCCGCGGCGGCTCCCTTGTACTTCACCGTGAGCTGGCCCTCCACCAGAATCATGCGCTCCGGCGACGTGTGCGAATGGGCCGGGATCGTGTAGCCGCCCGGCACGCGCAGGAACACGTCGGCGTTGGGCTTCGACGGGTCGCCGTTCAGCACCGCAATCTCACAGCCCTTGGGGAAGAGGGCCGGGCACGGCCCCCACTGAAGCGCCGAAGAGACCTTGCGGGTGATCGGCGCCGCTTGAGCGCCGGCAGTTTGTGATGCGACGGCGACGAGCGAGAACGCGATTCCGAGCGCGACGAGGCGGGTCTTCGACATGACGGCTTCTCCCGAAAAGCGGTGGGTGCGGCAGCAACAGCGGTAGCAAGAGTGGGTGACGAACCAATGCGTACCCCTCGGGTCACGCCTCCGCTTGGAGATGGTCTGCAGATGGCCTGCAGATTAACGGCGAATCGTCTGGAGATTCGGGGGGCGAAAGGCTATGGTCTCACGCGTTGACCTACCTGTTCGCCGCCTTCGAACTCGACACGGACCGCCATGAACTGCGTAACGCCGGCGTCCGCGTTCCGGTCGAACCGCAGGTGTTCGCGTTGTTGCGGTTGCTCGTGGAGCACCATGGCCGCACGGTGAATAAGAGCGAGATCCTCGCCACGGTCTGGAAGGGCCGGATCATCTCCGACGCGGCGATCTCCAGCCGAATGAAATCCGTGAGGCAGGCCATTGGCGACAGCGGCCGCGCGCAATCGCTGATCCGCACGGTGCACGGCGCCGGCTTCTGTTTCGTGGCCGACGTCACCACGCGCTTGGAGCTCTCCTTTTCGCACCCGGCAGATACCGCCACAGCGAAGTCAGTCGCGGACACGCGTCCGAGCATCGCCATTCTGCCCTTTCAATACCTCGGCCGCTCGGAGCCCGCCTTTCCGATCGCCGAGGCGTTGCCGTCTGATCTCATTTCGGCGTTGTCTCGGCTGCACTGGCTGTTCGTGATTGCCCGAGGCTCCTCGTTCCGTTTCCGGCGTCCCGACACCAGCCTCGATGAGGTGCGCAGCGCACTGAACGTGCGATACTGTCTCGTTGGCGTCGTGGAGATCTCCGGATCACGCATGTCTGTCTCGGTGGAGCTCAGCGACACGAGCGACCGCGGTATCATCTGGAGCGAACAGTTTCGGGGCGACGTCGGTGCCGTGCACGACGTACGCGACCAGATCATCAGGGCGGTCACCAGCGCGGTCGAAGTCAGGATTCCCATCAACGAGGCCCAGCGCGCACAACTCAAGTCGCCCGAGAATCTCGATGCATGGTCGGCGTACCACCTCGGTCTGCGGCACATGTATCGGTTCAACAAGTCGGACAACGAAATGGCATCCAGTTTTTTCGCACGTGCCATTTCCATGGACCCTGATTTTGCGCGTGCGTACGCCGGCCTGTCGTTCAAGCACTTCCAGAACGCATTCCTGCGCTATGTGGACGACGCCGACTCGGCGACCCTTGCGCAGCACCACGCGGCGAAGTGCCTGGAACGCGATCCCCTCGATCCGTTCGGCCACTTTACCATGGGGCGGGCCCACTGGCTACACGACGACCTGGAGGGCAGCCTGCCCTGGCTGGAACGCGCCAACGCTCTGAATCCGAACTACGCGCAAGCGAGATACTCGACCGGATGGGCCGAGTCATTGCTGGGGAGCACGAATGCGAGCCAGACCAACATCACGGCCGCCCTTGCACTGAGCCCGCTGGATCCCCTGCGCTACGGCATGCTGGGTGTACAGGCCCTGTCCCAGCTCACGCTTAACGACAGCGCACTGGCGGCGCAGTGGGCGGAACGCGCAGCCAGATCGCCCGGCGCCCATCCGCTCATCGAGATGATCGCGGCAGCGGCTCACGGGCTCAATGGCGATGAAGCGCGGGCACACACCTGGGCGGCATCGATCCGGGCGCGGGCTGGCTACCTCAACCGCACCGATTTCCTTCGTGCGTTCCCATTCCGGGATGCGCCAACGAGAGCGCGTGTCACGGACGTGTTGACTCGGCTGGGCTTCTAGAAGTCCGCCGCACCGGTCGGAGAATCGCGCGCGCGGGCGCACCATCATGCCCGCCCACCTTCATCGGCAGGACGATGAGGTCGTAGTCGCCAGCAGGCACGCTGCGCAACTGCAAGCCCTCCACCACCGGTATGCCCTTGCCAAGCAGAATCTGGTGCGTCCGCGGCGTCTTGGCGCCGAATTGTTCTGCCGAGATATAGTCGATGCCCACCAGTTTCACGCCCGCGTCGGCGAGTAATTGCGCCGCATCAGGCGCCACGTAGGCAAAATCGCGATGAAAACTCGCGGAGTCCATCCAGCCACGCACCGAACTGCGTGTGCGAAAGAGCACGCGCGGCGCTCCTTTCCAATCGTGTCGCGACAGCTCCGCTGCATCGATGGCCTGCACGCTGTCGGCAATATCGATCACGCGGGCCGCACCCATCAGGGCATCAAGAGGCACCTGATCGACCGACGCACCATCCCTGATGAAGTGCATGGGCGCATCCACGTGCGTACCACTGTGCGCACCAAGCGAGTATGCGCTGAGCGACAGCGCATCGCCTCGGCGCATGTCTTTCAGAAACACGAACCGCATCGGGGCATCGCCCTCGTACACCGGAGTCGTGGCCGGGTCGAGCGTGGCCGTGGCGTCGAGCCAGCGTTCGGACGTGAGCGCGCTGTCCACCGCGGACTTTGATGCCAACAGGGCGCGAGGCATCGCCGAATCGTTCGGCGGTCGTTCAGATGGCGCGGTGCATGCCAGCGCAGCGAGTGCGAGGAGCGATGGCACCGTACGCCACGACCGGCGCGCGATGGTGTGCGTGTAGCGCATGGTCACTCCGAAAGAGTAGATCCGAGTCATGGCAGGATGAGACTGAGCAGCAGGGTAAAGCACAGCCCGGCAACACCAATGATGGTCTCGACCACCGTCCAGGTCTTGAGCGTTTGCGAGACACTCATGTTGAAGAACTCCTTGATGAGCCAGAAGCCCGAGTCGTTCACATGCGAAAGCACAACTGAGCCCGCGCCCGTGGCCAGCACCAGCAATTCGGCACTCGTGCCCGGTACCGCCGCCGCAATCGGCGCCACAATCCCCGCCGCGGTCGTCATCGCCACCGTCGCTGAGCCCGTCGCCACTCGAATGAGCGCGGCCACGCCCCACGCGAGCAGCAACGGCGACAGGTGCGACCCGATCGCAACCGACGCGATCGCACGTCCGACGCCACTCTCGAGCAGGACTCTGTTGAAGCCGCCACCCGCACCGATCACCAGCACAATGGTGGCCGTCGGCGCGAGACAGTCGTTGGTGAATTTCTGCAGCTGCTCGCGTGTGAGCGACGCTGCACGCCCGAGCGACCAAAAGCTGAACAGCAATGCCACCAGCAACGCCACGATCGGATTGCCCACGAAATCGAGCGCAGCGCGTATGCGACTCTCCTCGTGCAGCGCTACGTCCGCCACGCTCGCGAGCAGCATGAGCAGCACCGGTACCAGGATCGTGAACAGGGTGATGCCGAAGCCGGGCATGGTGTCGCCCGATGCGCCTTCGAGCTGTGCCGCCATGGGATTGTGCGCGGGCAGCGCGATGCGCGGCGCGATCCACGCCGCGTACACCGGACCGGCCAGCGACGCCGTCGGAATCCCCACGATGACAGCGTACAGAATCGTGAGACCCACGTCGGCATGAAAGGCGTCGACGGCGAGCATTGCAGCAGGATGCGGCGGCACCATACCATGCACGACGGACAGTCCGGCCACGAGTGGCAAGCCGATCTTGAGTATCGACATCCCCGTGCGGCGAGCGATGGTGAACACCAGCGGAACGAGCAGGACGAAGCCAACCTGGAAGAACACCGGAATGCCCACGATGAACGCCACGAACATCATGGCCCAGTGCAACCGGCGTTCACCAAACACACCAATCAGCGTCGTGGCAATGCGCATTGCACCACCCGACTCCGCCATGATCTTGCCCAGCATGGTACCGAGCCCGACCACGATCGCGATGAAGCCCAGCACGCTGCCGGCACCGTCCTGAAACGCCTTCACGGTCGCGCCGAACGGCATCCCGGCCGCAACTCCCATGGCCAGCGACACCGAGATCAGCGCGATGAATGGATGCAGCCGGAATCGTGCGATCAGCAGTACCAGCGCGACGACCGCACCGAGGGCGTAGAGCAGCAGGCGTGATTCAACGGTCATACCGACGCACCATGCGTGCGCGCCACGATGGCAGCCACAATCGCGTCCGGCGATTCGGTGACCGAGAACGTCCACGCGTCTTCGGCTCGCGTCGGCTCTTCGAGCGTGGCAAGCTGGCTCGCGAGCAGCGAAGGCGGCATGAAGTGTCCCGTGCGTGCGGTGAGCCGCTGTGCCAGCAACGACTCTTCACCGCGCAGGTACACGAAGCGCACGGGAGGCGTGACGCGATCGTCTCCGGTACGCAACACGTCGCGATAGACACGCTTGAGCGCCGAGCAGGACACCACCACGCCGGCACCACGAATGGCGGCGTCGCCGAGCCGCTCGGCGAGGTCGCGCAACCACTCGGCGCGATCGTCATCCGTCAGCGGAGCGCCCGACGCCATCTTCTCACGATTGGCGTGGGAATGAAACGCATCGCCTTCGACAAACTCGACGCCCAGCGCGCGGGCCAGTGCCGCCCCGACAACGCTCTTGCCCGCGCCCGCGACACCCATCACGACAAAGCGCATGGTAGACTGTTTCGGAGGGACAGTGGCATCGCGAGCGGGCATCTGCTGCCAAACGTGCCGCCGCTTCCTGAGGTGAGACCTCGTCCATCCTGGGCGATTCGGTCGCGTCCAGAACC
>JANNEV010000527.1:0-1514 GCA_031379145.1 Gemmatimonadaceae bacterium | reverse complement strand
GAGGACGCGCGAAAAGCGCGAGATGAGCAACGACAGAACGCTGGCCAGCGTGGCCAGCGCAGCCCCTTCAACCCGGACGCGCGATGAGCACCGCGATCAAAAGCGCCAACAGTTTCAACGCACAGTTCTCGGCTACGAGGGTCCCGGAACCCGTGGTCGGGCCGGCCGAGCCGTCCAAGCCCAAGCCGACACCAATTGGAGGGTCATCCCTGGGGAAGAATGACTTCCTCAAGCTGCTTGTGTCGCAGCTCAAGAATCAGGACCCATTGAATCCGATGGACGGCAAGGACATGGCCGCGCAATTGGCCACGTTCTCGTCGGTTGAACAGTTGCAGAATCTGAACTCGGCCTTCGCTGATCAGGCAGGCGTGCAGAAGGAGCTCGCGGATGCGATCAAGGCACTTGGCGCTGATCAGCAGGCGCAGGCCGCAAGCCTGCAGGCATTGATCGAGGGCCAGACGGCCATGGCGACCGTCGGGAAAACTGCGGTCACACCGGGAAACGTGGCCTTCGTCGATCGGAGCGGGTCGGGGACCGCCGTGGTCGACACCGGGACCGTCACCGGGACCGGAAAGATCACCGTGACAAGCGCGAGCGGCGTCGTCAGTACCGCGACAATTGCCCCGGTTGATGCAGGACTGCAGGCGTTCAAGTTCGAGGACCTCGCGTTCACACCGCCGCTCGCCGGTGGCAAGTACACGTACAGCATGTCGGTCACGCCAACCGGCGGCACACCGCAGGACGTGAAGACGTACACCACTGGCCGCATCACCGGAATGCGCTACGACAACGGCAACCCGATCCTCATCATCGGCGACGCGTTGTCGATTCCGATGTCGAAACTGACCCAGATCCGCAGCTGATCGCGGCCCACCTTCCCAGAGAAACCCCACCACTATGCTTCGCTCTCTCTTTGCTGGCGTCTCGGGCTTGCGCAACAATCAGGTGCGCATGGACGTCATCGGCAACAACATCTCGAACGTGAACACCGTCGCATTCAAGGCGGGTCGCGTCACGTTCAAGGAAGGCTTCGCCCAACTGCTGCAAGGCGCCAGCCGTCCGCCTGGTGATCAGGGTGGTATCAACCCGATTCAGATCGGCCTGGGCATGCAGATCGGTTCCATCGACCAGATCTTCAACCAAGGCAACCTCGAAACGACCGGATCAAACACCGACGTCGCCATTCAGGGTGATTCGTTCTTCGTGGTGCGAAAGGGCAATCAGAGCTACTACACCCGCTCGGGCAATTTCCAGGTGGACGCGCTCGGCAACATGGTTTCGCCGACCAACGGGTTCGTGGTGCAGGGTCGGACGTACGACAACGGCATCCTGCTCGACGGTATTCGCGACATCCAGCTTCCCTTCGGCCAGAAGGTATCGGCCAAACCGACCACGGAGACTACGTGGGCCGGCAACCTCAACGCGTCGGCGCCGATCTTTCAGGGCGTGTTCACCAACCCGCTCGATCGCGCACTCCCCATCAATCAGAATGCGTGGACGGAATCGCAGATTGC
>JANNEV010000521.1:0-23734 GCA_031379145.1 Gemmatimonadaceae bacterium | reverse complement strand
CACTCGCGGCGGAGCCTGCACCAGCCGCCGCTCGAGCGCCGACCGCCAGCGCTCTGGCCACGAGCGCGAGCCCAAGGGCGAGCGAGAACGTGAACGAAGCGATGCTCGGCTGCTTTCGATTGCTGCCCGCGAACAACCGCGAGGGCGTTTCGGCCTCGTCTGAGGCGAACCGGGCAACTTCCGGCCCGACGAGTCTCAGGCTCACCGACGCGTTGGTCGCACCCGAGCCGACCGACCGGCGCGATGCCACTGATCGCCCGTTCAGCGAGTTCATCGGCTACGCCTCGGAGAGCGGCGCCGAACCCACTGCGAGTCGCGCGTTGAAGGCGAGCCCGGCGGCGGCACCCCAGTCCAATCGCTCGGCGGGCGCACCCGCCGGCAATCAGCGCATTGTATGGAGCACGGAGGCGACGGATCTGATTCGGCTCCGTTTCTCCGACGGCGCCATGGCGCGAGTGCGGCTGGTGAGCACTCTGACCGACAAGCCCATCGAGATGGGGCGCGTGGACTACATCGCGGTGCGCACGGTGTGCCCATAGTGCCTGGGTCACGGGCGCCGAGAGGCTATGTCCTTCGACGCCGTGCCGGTCTCCCCAACGCCAACGCGTTGACAGGACAGTCCGTACCCCGTATGAACTGTGTATCTTGGCATCCCTGCCCCGCTGGCTACTCTGACGTCCAATCCATGCTTCTGCTCCGTTCGGCCAAGGCGTCCACGTTCGTGCTCGCGACTTCCGTGCTGCTTGGTGCCTGCGGCGGCTACCTGCGCCCAGCGACGGGCGCAGCCGCAAGCATGTCTGCCGAGGGTTCCACGACGCTGCGCGTCTACGAGACGAAGTCGGGGCGATTCGTGCCGTTCTCGCGTCTCGTGCAGGCCATGAACGGGGTCGACGTTGTCTTTTTCGGCGAACAACATGACGACCCGGCCACCCATGCGGCCGAGCTGGCGGTGCTCGCGGCGCTAGGCGAACGACACGAGCGCGTGGTGCTGACGCTGGAGATGTTCGAGCGCGACGTGCAATCCGTGCTTGATCAGTATCTCGCCGGCACTATCAGCGAGAAGGACTTCCTGGCGGGATCTCGCCCGTGGGACCGCTACACCACGGACTACCGGGGCATGGTGGAGTTAGCGCGCGTACGTGGTTGGCCGGTCATCGCGGGTAACGTACCGCGGCGTCTGGCCAGCGCCGTCAGTCGTGCTGGACTCACGGTACTCGACACGATGAACGCCAAGGACCGCGCCTTTGTCGCGCGGGAGAACCTGTGCCCGAAGGACCTGTACTACCAGAAATTCGTGGAAACGATGTCCGGCATGTCGGCAAGCCACGGTGGTAGCGCGACTGCCGCACCAACAACTGCGGGAGCTACGCCGACGGCGACGACACCGAGACCTGCCACACCTGCGGCCGGATCTGCACCCTCTGTAGACCGGATCTACCAGGCGCAGTGCGTCAAGGATGAAACAATGGGCGAAGCGGTGGCGAACGCCCTGCCACTGGCTGGACGCAACGGCGTTGTGCTGCAAGTGGATGGCGCATTCCACAGCGATTTCGGGCTTGGCACCGCCGAGCGCACGCGCCGCCGCGCTCCATCAGCGCGAACGCTGGTCCTCACCGCAGTGCCGGTGGCGGAGCTCAAGTCCGCCAACGGTGCGGAGCACGCAACACGTGGCGACTTCGTGCTGTTTACACGCGCACCCGTCAAGGATGGGGCGAAGTAGCGCCGGCTGGTGATGGCGGCGCGCCCGGTGGCGCCGCCGAGCTGGCGGCAGCCGTCAGCGCCAGCTCGAGATTCCGTCGCAGCGTTCCTTTGTTTCCGAACTCGCCGGCACCGCCGTACGCGATGTCCTCGATGACGTCGAACGGCCGCTTCTTTCCTAGCCGCTTTTGACCCAGCTGTACGGTGTCGGTCCAGGCGTAGCTGTCGCCGTTCTGGATGTACGTGAAGCGCACCACAACCTTGCGCTGTGCACTGGCCGCCGAATCGCGGAGCACCAGAAAGGTGGTAGGCCCTTCAAACAGACTGGAAAACAGATCTCCCTCCGCAAACGGCGGCTTCTCGCTCGGCGACCTGATGATGGCCTGCTCCCGCATCGCCGATGCCGTACGCAGCAGGGCGGCCAGTGTATCGGAGAGAAAGGGAGCGAACTGCCGCAGTTGATCTTCGGTGGGCGCTCCAGTCGATTGCGCAACGATGCGCAGGGAGTAGAACGCAACAACCACGGGAGATGGTGGTGCTGGGCCACGTTCCTTGCAGGACGCGAGCAGCAGCGGAGCGCCAAGTAGAGCGCTGAGCGCACCCAGGGTCAGGAAGGTGCGCGTCAGGAAGAGCAGACGAGGCATGGAGGCGGCGAACGGGTCGAGTTCTTGGCGGGACCCGTAACTTAACGCGCTACTCCGAACCCATCGTCGGCAGCGCTCCGTCGCGTGAGGGATCGCCCTCATCCCAGTACCACACGGTCACAACTCCGTCGGACCGATCGGCCGAGTGTGAGATGCTGATCACGCGGTCCCGACCGACCTCGGTGGCAAACCGGGCCGCGTCGGCGAAAAGCGATGGCCACGACGCGAAGACGCCGCGAAACGTGCGGAAGTTGGCAAACACCATGGACGCGTCGAGCGTGGCAGTGCCGGACGCCGAGGGTACAGCCTCATTGCAATTCCAGCAACGATCGAAGCCGTCGTCAATATCGCTACTGCAGCGGTTGCAGCGGTACATATGCCCTCCTCAGTCGTACAGTTTGGCATGGCGCTTCATCGCTCTTCCGCGAGCGCGCTGATCTCCACACTGTACAGTACGTCGGCCCGCGCTATCCGTCGTCAGGCAATCCCGCGGGCTCCGTCGGCGAAAGGCCGGAGCCGAGCGTCCCGGCACAGGCATCGGCACTCGCGTCAGGACCCGCGTCGGCACTCGCGCGATCCCATGTCTGTCCGACACATTCCGGTACATGACACATATCGAGTCACATCTCCGCGACGTTCGAGACCGGTCACCAGTGCTGATCCGCGCCGCCGCGATCAACGCCGTACTGCTGCTGCTGGTTCTCGTCGGGCTCGTGGTCGATCCGCGCCTCATCAGTGGTGCGCCGGCGTGGCTCAAGCCTGCCAAGTTCTGTCTGTCGGCCGTGATGTACCTGCTGACGCTCGCCTGGATGGTTTTCCCGCTACCGAATTCCAAACTGCTGCGACGTACCACCGGACTCATGGCAGTGCTGCTCACGCTTGAGGTGTTGGTGATCTGCCTGCAGGCGGCCCGCGGGACCACGAGCCACTTCAACGTCGACAGCGTGTTGGACGCCACGATCTTCAGCGCGATGGGCTTTGGCATTGCAACGGTCTGGATCGGTTCGGCCATCGTGCTCTCGATTCACTGGTCTACCGCACTGCCCGACAGCGCGATGGCGATGGCGTTTCGCTGGGGACTTCTGCTCAACATCGCCGGCTCTGGCGTGGGGTGGACCATGACACGTCCGTTTCCGGGACAGATCGAGGCCATCAATCGTGGCGAACGTCCGCGCATCGTTGGGTCTCATACCGTCGGCGCACGCGATGGCGGCCCCGGACTGCCGATCACACGGTGGAGCACGACGAACGGCGATTTGCGCGTCGCGCACTTTATCGGAATGCATGCGTGGCAGTTTCTCCCACTCCTGCTGCTCGGCATGCGCCGCGTTCGCGCTGCGCGAGACGATACGACGGAGCGCGCCATCCTCCTGGTCGCCACCGGTGCCTATGGCGTGGTGGTGGCGCTGGCGCTGCAACAGGCGCTCGCCGGCAGGCCTGTCATTCCCCTCCCCGGAAGTTGACCATGTCCAACGCGCAGCTGTTCCAGATTGCCAACTCGGTGGCCATGCTCAGCTGGATTGCGCTGGCCATACAGCCCAAACGCGTAGTGCACGTACTGCGCTATCTCGTGCCCGGGGTGTTTGCGGTGCTCTACATCTGGCTCATCGGCACATCCATGCCCGGCGCCGAGGGAGGGTTCGACTCGCTGGAGCACGTGAAGCTGCTGTTCACCAACGACCGAGCCGTGCTGGCGGGATGGGTGCACTATCTCGCGTTCGACCTGTTCGTGGGCTGCTGGGAGGTCCTCGACGCGCAGCAGCGCGGCGTTCGACACTTGCTCGTGGTTCCCTGTCTTTTTCTCACGTTCATGTTCGGCCCGGCCGGCCTGCTGCTGTACCTGATCGTGCGGTCGTTCGGTGGCGGTGCGACGAGAGTACCCGCAGCTGCGGACTGATGCCGGTTGGTCATCCGTTCGTTACCGCGGATGTACCGACTGTTGACCTGACCAGCGGAACATTTGGAGGCTCGCGCGCGGTTGCGCGCGTCGATCTCACTCCGACCGTGGTCACTCATGTTCACACAACGCTCCGCCGAGCAACGGAGCCGATTGATCGTGGCCCTCGTGTCGCGCGCGCTCGCCGTCGCGGCGATTTCACTCCTGTCCACGGCGACCGCAAGCGCGCAGGGCACAGACGCCAGCGTGCGAGGACAGATCATGGACAGTACTGGCCGGGCGATTGTCGGCGCCGCGATCGAAGTCCGCAATCTCTCCTCCGGGTTCGTCGCACCCCTTCGATCCTCCGAGAACGGCCGCTATCTCGCGACGCAGTTGCCGTTGGGTGGACCGTATCGCGTCACGGTGCGCGCGGTAGGCTATCGCACGACCTCCCGCGAGGGAATCACGCTCAACATCGGGGCCGCGGTGACCGCGGACTTCCGCCTGAGTGCCAGCGCGGTGCAGCTCACGGAAGTGACCGTCTCCGCCGAACCAGCGCGCGTGATCGAACGCAATGGCGCCGTGACGCGCATTGGCGAACAGCAGGTTCGGGAGCTTCCCAACCAGAACCGTCGATTCCAGGACCTCACGAAACTCTCTCCGCTGGCCGGAAGCGGCACCAGTCTCGGCGGTGCCCGTCCCATGAGCACAGACGTTCGAATCGACGGCGTGGGCGCGCAGATGAACAACACCGGTCAGACGTTCGCCGGTCCGCTGACCATGACCGTGGAAGCCATTCGCGAGTTCGAAATCGTGACGAACGAATACGATGTGAGCAAGGGGCGACAGGGCGGCGGACTCATTAATGCCGTCACCCGCGCGGGCACCAACACCTTCGGCGGATCGGCATTTTCGTACTTTCGCAACAAGCAGCTCACAACTGCCGATCTGCGTGGAGTACCGGCGCAGAATTTTACGGTGCGCCAACAAGGGCTCACGTTCGGCGGCCCTATCCTGAAAGACAAGCTCAGCTTCTTTTCAGTGTACGACCGGACCGACCAGACCTTGCCGCTCGAGATCACCAACGTCCGGAACAGCACGGACGAGATCGATATCGGGATCGCCCGCGACTCACTCGCTCGCATGACATCCATTCTCGCCCGCAAGTATGGATTGGATACCACGCAGAAACAGTTCGGCGTGTTCTCGCGGAAACCACTCAGTCAGGCATTCTTTGGTCGAGTGGACTGGCAGATCTCGCCACAGCATCGGTTGACGTTGCGGAACAACACCACGCTGTATCAAGACCCCGAAGAAATCGGCCCCGACCAGACGCTGCACTACGCCGAAAGTCGCGGAGGCGCAGAAGTGAACAGCTACGGATCGCTGCTCAGCCTGCGATCGAACCTGCGTCCGAGCATCGTGAACGAGTTCAAACTGCAGGCGCTGCGCTTCACGCGCGAACGCATTCCGCGCAACGAACTCCCCCGCGGATTCGTGCGGATTGCCTCACGATTGCCGGACAACTCCAACCGCACCACGACCGTGCAGTTCGGAGGGAACCGTCTCGCGCCCGAGAAGTACAACGAGCGCCAGTTCCAGCTGGCCAACACGCTCTATTGGACGCGCGGCAATCAGGCGATCACGCTGGGCCCCGATAACATCGTCACGAAGATTGCGCGCTATCTGCCGGTGGAGCAGCGCGGACTCTTCGAGTTCGACAACCTCGCGCAGCTTGATGCGCTCACGCCGGCTCGCTACAGCCGTCAGGTGCCGCTCAAGACTGGGGGTACCACGGCCGACTTCACGGTAGCGGACCTTTCCCTCTTCGCCCAGTCTGAGTGGTCGTTGGCACGCGGTCTGACCGCGAGCGCGGGTGTGCGCCTCGATGGTGCAGCTTTCCTGACGGGTGCTGCGTTCAACCCACTCGTTGAGCAACGGCTTGGCACTCGCACCGATGTGAAGCCCAGCAATTGGATTGTGTCCCCGCGCGCGCAGGCAACGTGGGACATCACCGGTACCGGCGCGCATATCCTGCGGGTCGGCGGCGGCCGCTTCAGCAGTCAGCCGCCGTACAATGTGCAGGTCAACCACATCCTTCAAAGCGGACTGGAGGCGGTGGACATCATCCAGGTGGGTGCGGCCGCACCGCGTCCCGACTTCCCGAGCTATCGTCGCGATCTCTCAACCGTGCCGGGAATCCCCGCCGGTGTAGTGCCATCGTCCATTCCCGCCTACGTGAACTACTTCGGCAAGGACTTCCGCGTGCCCACCACGTGGAAACTGAGCGGCGGATACGAGTACCGCGTGGGGCGCCTCCAACTCGGCGCCTTTGGCTATTGGACACGGACCCAGGACAACTTCCAGTACTACGACCGCAACATGGTCGAGCAACCATACTTCACGATCGAAGGTGGGCGCGGGGTCTTCGTACCGGCCAATCTCATCACCGCACTTGGCCGAACCAACAATGCCGACACTCGCATCCACAAGGATCTTGGACGTGTGCTGGAGCTCGTCGGCGACTCCCGACTGGAACAGAAGTCCATGGTGCTGCAGGGCGCGATCACGCTGCCGAGGCAGTCATCGATCTCGCTCTCCTACACGCGCAACTCTACGCTCGACAACTCGTCGTTCAACTGCTGCGTCGCGCTGACATCGACGTTCTCACCAAACACGGGCGATCCTCGCCGACTCGATGACGCATGGGGGCCCAGCGACAACGCATTCCGCGACAAGTACATCGCGGCGTTTCTGCTACCCTCCATCTACGGCTTTCGGATCACGGGTAGCTACGTCGGGTCGTCAGGTCGTCCGTACTCGCTCGTCATCAACGGAGATGTCAACGGCGACGGTACTGCCAACAATGACCTCGCCTTCATTTTCGACCCGAACGACCCGAGCACGCCCGCGGACATCGCCACTTCCATGCGAAAAATCCTCGACAATCCGGCCAATCGCGTCCGTGACTTCGTTCGGGAGAATCTTGGCCGGTTCGCTCCTCGCAATGGCGGTTGGTCGCCGTTCCGCGGCCAGACCGACCTTCGCGTTGCGAGGAATTTCGGCACCGTTCGCGGTCAGGCTGTTGAGGTCACGGTCGATATCTTCAACGTGGAGAATCTCCTCAATCGGAAATGGGGAGGGGAGTACAACATCGGTAGCGCGCCGCAGTTGCTCGCCGTCACCGGCTTCAACCAGACCACGCGCAAGTACACGTACCGCGTGAACGAAAGCGTCGGGAACGCCGTTCGGAGCGGTACGCCCTACCAGATCCAACTCGGCGCGCGGTATCGCTTCTGATGCGCCAACGCCTTGCGCTCAACGTGAGCATCGCGGCAGCGCTTCTCATCACGCTGCTTGCGGCGCCAACGTCGTCCGGGGCCCGCGCGCTCCCACAAGCTCCACAGGCCGCTCGGCGACTGCGCGCCCTGGTGGTCGTCTTCGACGGTCTTCGCCCGGATCACGTCACCGCCGCCCGTATGCCGACGCTGTTCGCGCTCGGCCAACGCGGGGTGGTCTCGAGTGCACATCACTCCATCTATCCGACAGTCACGCGCGTGAACACCAGCGCGCTCGTGACCGGCACCGGACCCAACGGTCACGGCGTGCTGGACAACACGATTTACTTGCCACGTGTCGATTCGTCTCGAACACTCAATACCGGAGACGCGGCCGACATGCGTCTCGCGGATAGCGTGCTCTCCGGCAACTTGCTCACCACCGCGACGCTGCCCGACATCCTGCGCCGGCGGAATGCGCGCGTGGTCGTGGCCAGCGCCGGTTCGTCGGGGTCGGCGTACCTGCTCGCTGGTGCCGGTCGAGCGATCACGCTCAACGCCGACCTCACGCTGCCGCCTT
This sequence comes from Gemmatimonadaceae bacterium, assembly GCA_031379145.1. Lineage (GTDB taxonomy): Bacteria > Gemmatimonadota > Gemmatimonadetes > Gemmatimonadales > Gemmatimonadaceae > Gemmatimonas. The sequence goes on along the minus strand of JANNEV010000521.1, from coordinate 15,655 downwards.
CGCTCGAGCCCATGGTCACCAGCGTGCTGGGTGCACCCGCGCCAGACGCGTCTCCCAACCTCGGCCTCAACGCTCGCGCGGTGGATGCGCTGCTCCGCATCGGCGTCGACTCACTCAATGCCGACGTAGGGTTTGTCTGGCTGTCCGATCCTGACCATACGGCGCACGGCGCCGGTCTGGGAAGCATCATGGCGGATTCGTCCATCCGTGCGGCGGATCGCGAACTGGCGCGTCTGTTGGCCGGACTGCATGCGCGCGGCCTCACCGACATGGTCGACGTGTTTGTTGTCTCCGACCACGGATTCTCCTCGCATGCTGGCCGCAACGCCCCCATCTCGTCGGTCCTCGCGTCACTCAAGGATCAGGTCAGGGTGGCAGGCAGCGCGGTCTACGTGTTGCGCGGTGGGGACAGTACGCGCGCCGCCGTCGTGCGCGCTTTGCAGGCGGCACCGTCCGTGGGAGCGATCTTCACGAGCAGCTCACGCGGCGACCACGGCATCGAACCGGGAACGCTGGCCTTCCGCAGCATCGGATGGGACCACGCCCGAGCAGGAGCCGTGTTGTACTCGGCCAACTGGTCGCACGAGCGGAATGCCGCCGGTATCGAGGGAACAACGGCGCAGGGCGGCGTGGCCGGGCATGGCACCACGAGCCCATACGACATTGTCGCGACGCTCGTCGCGGCGGGGCCGCACGTACGACGCGGAGCGCAGACCGGAGTCCCCAGCAGCAACGCGGACATCGCACCGACGCTATTGCGACTCCTCGGCGCGCCCATTCCAGCTTCGATGACCGGTCGAGTACTCACCGAGTTGCTTGTTGACGGTCCGGCCATTGCAACAGTGCGCATCGAGCACGACTCGGTCGTGGCCGAGCGAGCGCGCGCGGGAGCGTCGTATCGGACGACGCTGTATCGGTCGCGCGTTGGACGCACTCGATACGTCGACTCCACCGTCACGAAGCGCTGAGCCGAAGCTCGCCGGGTGCTGCTCGCTCCCGAAACAGCGTGCGCCGGCGCGTCGTACGGGACGATACACGGATTCATCGGCAATGCCGCTTGATGCCCGAGGTGGCCGCCGCAGTCCCTGACACACCGAATGCATGGACAGCATCAGCAGCGTACGCATCGCTGTGTGGGCCGCGGCGATCTGCGTGACGGCGTTGGCCTGCTCGTCGGCGGCTCCCGCCACCGATCCCGCAACGTCTTCGGCGGAGATCGGACGCATTGCGTTCGTCAGCAGAGCGGGTGGCCTGAACCAGATCTACCTGATGAACGTCGACTCGGCAGGCGCTGGCTCCACACCGAAGCGACTGACCGCTGATCGTGAACCGGAGAACTACCCGTCGTGGTCGCCCGATGGCACGCGCATCGCCTATCAGCGCGATTTCAACGGCGCGGCCATCTATGTCGTTCGAGCCGACGGTACCGGCGCCAGGCGCCTCTCACCCACGCCAGGGTTTGACATCCAGCCGAGCTGGTCCCCGGATGGCACTCGGATCATCTACGTACGGCTGCTTGCAGCGCCAGCGCCAAACAGGGTTCCCCCGTCGGAAATGCGCATGATGAATGCCGACGGCACCGGTGATCGCGTGATCTTGGCGAACGCCGGGCTGAGCATCGAGCCGCGTTGGTCGGTGAACAACACCATCGTATTCATGAGCCTGATGAACGGACCAACGTACGACGTGTACACGATGAACGTTGACGGATCGGGACTCCGCCGCCTCACGAACGGCGCGAACAACGGTGACCCGAATTGGTCGCCAGACGGCAGCACGATCATCTTTGGTTCGGATCGCGAAGGGAACGGCCTCCTGAATCTCTTTGCCATGCGCGCCGACGGAAGTCAGGTCAGGCGGCTCACGCACTTTGACGTACCACTCGAAGCAGGCGATTCGCACTTTTCCAGCGACGGTGCGCGAATCACGTTCGAAGTTGCCGTCGACGGGAAGAAACAATCGGATCCGAACGTCCCGGCAGACGTCTGGACCATGCGCGCCGATGGCAGCGGCGCGAAGAGCACCGGGGTTGCATGTAGCAGCGTAGGCTGCGCACCACGCTGGCAGCCGAAATAGCACCCGAAACACGAACGCACGAATCTGAGCGGATCAGATTCGTGCGTTCGTGTCTCCACCGCGCCGCAGCGCTTGTCTTTCGAAAGTGTCCGCGACTGCGCTAGTGCTTCTGCTTCACGCCCCGCTCATCATCAGCGTCGCCACTGGCCGGACCGAACGGGAACCCGGACTCGCCAGCACCAAGGTTCTCCACGCGAAGCTTGGTCTTCATGGTGACACCGTTCACCGTGAGCACCACACTGTAGTCTCCCGTATTGGCCGACTGCGGCCGCGCACCACCACCGAAGCCTCCGAATCCGCCACGACCACCCGCCGCAGCCGGAACCGGCAGACCGATCAGCGCGAAGATCTTGGCCACTGCCTCGGCGGCTGTCGGAGCAGCACCACCACCGCGACCACCACGCCCGCCGCGTCCACCGGCTGCCGCAGCCGCGAACGCGCCGGCAACAGCAGCACCAGACGGTGCGCCCTCACCCACCGCTGCGGCCGGCGTCCCGCCCGGCCCGCCCGGGCCACCACGCCCGCCAGCGGCTTCGGCCGGCCGAGCACAGAATGGCTCCCACTGCGTCAGCGGGCGCTCGCATGCCCCCGCCCCACCTCGTCCGCCTGCACCACCGCCGCCGCCACGGCCAGCCAGCGCCGGATTGAACGCAGGGATCGGCGTGAGTAACCGCTTGGCCGTGGCCAATGCCGAGCTGTCGTAGTTGGCCTTGGTCAGCGAATCCAGTACCTGCGGAGCACGGACGGCGCGCAGAATGCTGTCGCGCTTTTCGCTCGGCGACAACGCCGCTCGCGGCTGCGGGCGCGGCGTAATGCCGTAGGCCCAGTTGACCGTGTGCAGCCCCGCCGTTCCCGGACCGGTTAACGTCTGCACCGTGTCACCCGACGCGTCAACAATGCTGATGCGTGCCGGCGTGCCGCCGGTGCCCGTGACCCGATACGAGATGGTCGCGCCGTACGTCGGGTTCGGCGTGGCAAAGAACGCCTGCCCATTGCCGTTTCCGGCCGCGCTCAACGTGGGCGCTTCGCCCCACATGAACGCCGGCTTGGGATCAAACAGGTGCGCGTTCCTGGCGATGACCGTCCTGGTCATCTGTTCCAACGGCGCGATGTCGACAATCCAGAAACTGCGCCCATGCGTGGCGGCGATGAGCTCATGGTCGCGCGGATGAATCTGCAGGTCGTACACGGGCACGCTCGGAAAATTCGCCGCGAACTTGGCCCACGTTGCCCCGCGATCGACGGACACATACACGCTCAGCGACGTGCCCACAAACAACAGGTCACGATTGTGCGGGTCTTCGCGCAGCACATGCACGTGGTCGCCCGGGCCGTCGTTGGGCAGGTTGTTGGCCAGCGACTTGAAGCTCTTGCCGCCGTCATTGGTCACGTAGACGTATGGCTTGAAGTCATTCCAACGATGGTTGTCAAACGTGACGTAGAACGTGGCCGTGTCGAACTTGGAGGCCTCGATGCGTGAGACGGTCACTTCACCGGCGTTGGGCAGCCCCGGAATGCGCGCCGACACGTTTTCCCACGTGGCGCCATCGTTGACGGACTTCCACACATTACCGTCGTCGGTGCCTGCGAAGATCAGCCCCTGCTTGGTCGGACTCTCTTCCAGCGCCACCACCGTGCCGTAGGTCTCGGCACCCGTGGCGTCGAGGGTAATGCCACCAGTCAATCGCAGCGACGTATCGATCTTCGCCGTGAGCAGCTTCGACAGGTCCGGTGAAATCAGACTGAAATCTTCGCCGCGCTTGCTCGACTTGAGCACCCGATTGCCTGCGAAGTAGATCACGGCCGGATTGTGCGGAGAAATGAAGAACGGCGAGTTCCAGTTGAAGCGCAACGCCAGATCCACCGAATCCTTCTTCTGCTGCACGCGAAGCGCGGCGATGGCCGCCATCGTTGCCTTGCTGGCGGGGGCCAATGGATCACCGCGCAGCGTGGCGATCGAGTCCTCCCACTGCCGGTACTTGGTGGGCCAGCTGGGCTTGGAGAACGCCAACCGCTCGCCCGTCTTCAGGTTGAGCCGCGTCGCGTTGCCGCCCTGCGATTCGCCGTACACGATGCTCGGATCGGTGGGATCCTGCGCGGCGTAGAAGCCGTCACCACCGGCGATCGTGAACCAGTACGCGTTCGGAGTAGTGCCCGCACGCCGCTTGCTGGGGCCGCACCACGTGCCGTTGTCCTGCGCGCCACCACAGATGTTGTACGGCACCGCCATGTCGTAGCTGACTTCGTAGAACTGCCCGATGGCCAGATTCTGCATCTGGTTGAAGTTGCCGCCCTTGTCGAAAGTGAACGCGACGCCGCCGTCGTTCGCCAACGCCCAACGCTCCGGGTCGTTCGGGTCAATCCATATCCCGTGATCGTCCACGTGCACATTCTGCGCGGCGTTCTTCGCGGTCTTGCCGCCATCGTCCGACACCTGCAGTTCCGTGCTCGAGTAGTACACACGGTCGGCGTTCTTGGGGTCGCTGCGCACCTGCGAGTAGTAGAACGGCCGAACGTTCGTGCTGTTCATCTTGGTCCAGGTGGCGCCGCCGTCAGTGGAGCGCCAGAGCCCGTTGTCGCGCGGTGTCCGCGACGGTTCAAAGCTGCCGTCCGGGGTTGGCTCGGCCGCTTCGATCATCGCGTACACGACGTTGGGGTTCGCCCGGTTGATATCCAGGCCGATACGCCCTTTCGGTCCCGCGGGGAACCCGCCGCCCTTCACTTCGGTCCAGCTGGTGCCGCCATCAGTGCTCTTCCACAGCGCCGAGCCCGGGCCACCGCTCATGAGCGAGTACGGCGTCCGATATCGCTCCCAACTGGCTGCGAACAGGATGTTGGGGTCTTTCAGGTTGATGGCCACATCCACGAAGCCGGCCCGATTGCTCACGAACTTGGACATCTGCCACGTCGTCCCGCCGTCGGTGGTCTTGTACAGACCGCGCTCCGGATTCGACCCCCACGCCGCACCCAAAGCCGCCACGTACACCACGTTGGGATTGGTCGGATGCACCACAATGCGTCCGATGTGCTGCGTCCTCTCCAGCCCCTTGAGCGCCCAGGTCAGACCACCATCCGTGGACTTGTAGATGCCGGCGCCGGCTTCGATGGAGTTGCGCGAGTTGGGCTCGCCCGTACCCGCCCACACCTGCTGCGTGTCCGTGGGGGCGATGGCCAGCATGCCCATGGAAATCACCCGTTTGTCATCAAAGACAGGCCTCCAGGTGATGCCGTTATTGGTGGTTTTCCAGATGCCGCCAGCCGCTGCCGCGACAAACAACGTCTTGGACGGGCCAGGAATGCCCACCACATCGGACAAACGACCCATGAAGTTGGCGGGACCGACCGTTCGCCAACGCAAACCGGCAATGGTTGCCGAGTCGAGCGCTTGCGCGCCAACGGAACCCGGCTGCATCAGCGCGGCAGCGCTGGCGAGGGGGAGGAAGAATCGATGCAGTCGCATGGAGAGTGGTACGAGAAGGGAACACGAAACCGATGGCCAACAATGTGCGCTTGGCGGCATAATACAAGACGTTGGACCGGTGCCGCGCGTTGAGTCGGCTCCGCGGTCAGCGTCGCTCCTGAGTCGTGGCGTCGTCATGCGTCCGCACCCACTCTCCCTCTTCTCCCGCCCATCCAATGACCACTGCCCACGCCTACGCCGCGCACAGTGCCACGACGCCACTTGCTCCGTGGAGTTTCGAGCGCCGCCTGCCGGGTCCGCGCGATGTTCAGATCGACATTCTCTTTTGTGGCATCTGCCACTCCGACCTGCACACCGTGCGCGGCGAGTGGGGGCCGATCTCGTACCCGCAGGTGCCTGGCCACGAAATCATCGGGCGCGTCGTCTCCACCGGCGGCGACGTGCAGGCGTTCAAGGTGGGCGACATGGTCGGAGTAGGCTGCCTGGTGGACAGCTGCCGCGAATGCGCGTCGTGCGCAGAATCCCTGGAGCAGTACTGCGAACGGGGCATGGTCGGAACGTACGGTGGAGTCGAGAAGCAAACCGGTACACCAACGCAGGGCGGGTACTCCGATGCCATCGTCGTCGACGAGCGGTTCGTGCTGCGCATCCCGGAGGGCATGGACCCGGCCGCTGCGGCGCCGCTGCTGTGCGCCGGTATCACCACGTACTCGCCGCTGCGCGAGTGGAAGGCGGGCCCGGGTACTCGTGTGGGCGTCGTCGGCCTCGGCGGCCTGGGCCACATGGGCGTCAAGCTTGCGCACGCCATGGGCGCTCATGTGGTGCTCTTCACCACGTCGCCGGGTAAGGCGGACGACGCGCGTCGCCTCGGCGCGGACGACGTGGTCATCTCCACCGACCGGGCACAGATGAAACGCGTCTCCAATTCCCTCGACCTGATCCTCGACACGGTCAGCGTACCGCACGACCTCGATCCCGAGATCGCATCACTGCGGCGCGATGGAACGCTGGTGCTGCTCGGCGCGTCGCCGGTGCCGCACCCCACGCCTGGCGCCTTCGCCTTTATTCTCAAGCGCAAGCGCCTGGCCGGTTCGCTGATTGGCGGGCTACGCGAGACACAGGAGATGCTCGATTTCTGCGGCGCCCATGGCATCACGTCGGACGTCGAGGTTATCGCCGCCAAGGACATCAACGTCGCCTACGAGCGCATGCTCAAGTCCGACGTCAAGTACCGCTTCGTCATCGACATAGCGACCATCGGTGCGTAACGCGACCAGCAGCGCGTAACGCACGACGACTCCTTCAGGTCGCTGACGACGTTGCGGTAGGCGAACGATGCCCCGGCGGCACGAGCACTTTCGTGGTCCATCGAACGCCGCGCTGGTTCTCCATGGTCACAGCATCAGCCACCGTATAGCGCTCGTCGAGTGCCGCCCAATAGGCGTCGTTGCGCTCCTTGCCGTGCATCGAGACAAGAAACAGGCCGTCCGGCGCAAGCATCGATTCGTACCGTCGCATGCCCGCCGCGACGTCGTGGTGATAGTAGATGCTCTCGTTGAACACGATGGCATCAAATCGCTCGTGCGTGGTGAAGTCGTTCATGTCCGCCACCTGATACGCAGATTTCTCGTTCGCGCCAGCGCGGGCCCGTTCAATGGCGGCTTCGAAGTCGATGCCGAGATACCGTGAGTAGCAGCCACGCAACTGCTCGTGAAACACACCGTTGCCGCAACCGACGTCCAGCAAGGAGCCGTTCGGCTTGAGACGGGAGAAGTACGCGGCGAGCACCCCGTGGTGGGCAAGCTCGTCCAGGTTGCGAAGCCAGTCCCACCCGCCTTTCGCGTACTGGGTGTTCCAGCGGCGCTCCCGATCCAGGCCGAGTGTTCGCCGAAACGCTCTGGCGAGACGGAATCGAAGCGGCAAGCCAACGGAGGACGTATCCGAGTTCATAGCGGGACCGGCAGGAGTTGACGATGCGAACGGAAACGGCGCTGCACACAGGCACACGGATGCGTGCGGTCAGCGACGGGCGGGGGTGAGCATCAGTTTCAGCAGCTTCAGTTGCAGCAACCAGGTAGCCAGCGAACCACCCACACTCATGCGGCCGAGGCGGAGCGGGTTGCCGTGACGACCGTTGGCCCAGCGTTTGAGCGTGCAGGCGGTGCGATAGCCCGCCGCGTGCAGCTGCCGTCCCGTGCGTGCGTCATGTGATCCGTACGGCAGCGCGAAACTGTCTACCTGCGCGCCCAGCAGTGCCTCCAAGTCCTGCCGTGACCCGCGCAATTCATCGGTCGCTGTCTGGTCATCAAGCCCGCGAATGCGCACATGATGTCGTGAGTGCGAGCCGACCTCGTGCCCTTTCGCGATGAGGGATCGCAGGGCGTGCGCGTCCAGCAACGAGGCACGCGGCGCGCCCACATCCCACGCATTCGTTCCACCAACCTGCGACGAGACCACGTAGACGGTGAGTGGCCAGCCATGCTGCTGCAGGACTGGCAACGCGTGCGTCGCTACGCTGGCATACGCATCGTCAAACGTCAGCGCCACCGACCGCGCGGGCAGCGCGATCTCGCCGCGCTGCCATCGCGCGATATCACCAATCGTCACTCCCGTGCAGCCAGACGCCGCGAGCATGTCCATATGCTCGGCGAATCGGTTCGGCGTGACGAAATTCAGGTCGGTTTCGGCTCCCGACGGCGGGGCTTCGATTCGATGGTAACAGAGCACCGGAATGCGCACGCGGTTACGACACGGCTGAGCTCGGCTCCGCCAAATCGAACCCGTCTGACGTGCGCAGCGCACCCGAGTGCATGAACGTCTGTTCATGCTCGAAGCGTACCGCGCGTCCGCGCTTGTCCGGCGCCGCTGCAGAAACGGCGGCCCGAATCTCGTCCGAGACCGGGCTGGCCTGTTGGCGCTCCGCATCCCACAACAGTGCGTACTTGGCGAACGCGGACCAGGCGTGCACGACGCTCAACACCAACCCACGACGCCCTTCGAGAAACGCCCCCTGAAACAGGTAGCACTTCACAAAGCGAAAGAGCGGCCGGAACACGAGGTGCGAGAGCCCGACCCGCACGTTCCGCTCCTGCAGGTCGGACGCGCCCCACCGCGCATAGGTGTTGACCTTCGTCAGTTGATGGGCCAGATCCCGATACGAATCATGATCAACCCGGCCATCGAGGTCAGCCACCGGTCCCTCGTAGTCCAACCGTTCGTGCACGCGATTGACGCGATACCGCAACGACGAGCGGAAGAAACGTACGTGCTTGTCGCGCCCCCATCCGCCGCGTTCCATTAGCGCACCCAGGTACCGGTTGCGCATGTGCACCCGGTACGCCTGGCAGGCAGGAGCAGCCAGCAGCAGCTCGATGGAACGCCGCAGCTCAGGAGTTGCTCGCTCGTCCGCGTCCAGCGCGAGCACCCACGGCTGCGTTGCCATCGCAATCGCGGTGTTGCGCTGTGCCCCGATGGTTGGTCCGGCGTGCTGCAGTACTGTGGCGCCGAACGCCCGTGCTACATTTCGCGTGCCGTCTTCGGAACCGGCGTCGACCACGATCACCTCCGCGGCCCAGTCAACCGAAGACAGGCACGCTGGAAGCCGATCAACTTCGTTGAGGGTCGGGATGACGACCGTTACGGGAAGCCTTTTCGGTGACACGAAGCGAGCGAATTGCGGGAGAAGGTGCCTTAGACGAGCTGCATCGCAAAAAGTTAAGTTTGTGGCGCGCGACACGTAAGGCTGAGATTTTTCACGTCCCAGATCACATTCATGCCCTTTCACCCCAGAAGACGCCTCGGATGCCCTTCGCGACCCTCGGACAGTGGACCGAACCTCGATCACTACTGGTCGTCGAAGAAGATGACGCGCTCCGAGCCACGCTGGCAGACGCGCTCTCCTCGATTTGCAAGCGCGTCAGGCAAGCCGCCACGCTGACGGATGGCATGCGGCAGTGCGTCGAGGAACAGCCGGACCTGGTACTGCTCGATCTCGGCTTGCCCGATGGCGACGGCTACGAGTTGCTGGTCCGCATGCGCACCGTGACCACCGTGCCGGTGATCGTGCTGTCCACGCGGGATGATGACGAACAAAAAGTCCAGATTCTTGATGCCGGGGCAGACGACTTCCTCATCAAGCCGTGCAATGCCGCGGAGCTGGTGGCGCGAGTCAAAGGGCTCTTGCGCCGTTCGGCAAGCTCGTCGGCGGCTCGTTCGGCCGCGCGGATGGTCTGCGAAGGCATCGAGATCGATCTCGTCAACCAACGCGTGACGCGGGATGGGGTGCCGCAGCGGCTGACGCCAACCGAATGGTCGCTGCTGCGCGCGCTCGTGCTGCACGCTGGTCGGCCGCTCACACCGCGTCAGCTGTGGGACCTGGTGTGGGACCGCGAGTTCGGGGATTTCGCCGTCCATGTGCGAGTACACATGACGCACTTGCGCCGCAAAATCGAGCCCAATCCAGCCGTGCCGCGCCTGATCGTGACGGAACCAGGCGTCGGGTACCGCTACGTAATGCCGTAACGCGCCGGCTCGGCGTCCCCGCCGGCATGACCGGCGGGACTCCGTCAGGCTGGTTCTGCCTCGGGCTCGGACTCCGGTTCGTCTTCTGTGCGCGGATTGCCGAACTCGTCCACATCGTCCGGCAAGCCAGCGGCCTTCCGGCGCGCACGCTCCTCTTTCTTGGCGTCTTTCTTCGCCTGCCGCTCCATTTCCTTGCGGCGCTTCTCGTAGTCGTAATTAGGTTTGCGAGCCAAACGCGGAAGCTCCGGTACGTGCGTGTCGCTGAGAATAGGGGACGCGCCTGAGCGCATCAGCCGCACGACCGCCGTTCGGCATCTCGGAACATAGTACGGGGACAGTCCCGCCGTCAGCACACTCCAGCCGCCACGTCAATTCGACGCCATGCATTCGTCGAAGATGCGCTTCTGGGCATCCTTGACGGTCTGAATCTGCCCGTAGAACTCGTCAAAGTACGCGAGCGTCTCCCGGACCACCCGTGGCGGCAGCAGCTGCCCCAGCGGATCCGCATACAGGGCATAGATCTCGGCTTTTTTCGCCTTGAACAGGTCGATCACTTGCTGGTAGTCGGTCTTGAAGGCGCAGTAGCCTCGGAACTGACGCTCGCGGACAGTCCGAATGCGGAGTCGGGCGTCGGGAGCGGCGTAGTGCGTATTCACCGCCCCCGAAAAATCGAAATCGTACGCAATGGGCAGGATTCGTCCCTGGCTGGTGCGCACCAGTTCCGCATTGTGCAGTCCAGCAAACGAGAAGTCGGTGTTGCCGATCATGTACTGAAACACGAACGCGATGGCCGACTGCGCCGGGTCGAGATCGTCGGCGTCGGCACCGGTCTGCTTCACCATCTCGCCACCCAGTCGCGCCGCCAGCACCGCCGGATCCTCCACCGCGAAGCTGTACCGCGTGGCCTCGATTTTCCCGGTCGCGCTGTCGGCGTAGGTCGCCTTGAACAGGCGGACATGATGACTCACCGGCGTCAGCACGCGATACACCCGGTAGAGCATGAACTCCTGCAACACGTACTGGTCGTACACATCGGAGCTGCGACAGTACGTCACCAACTTCGGCTCGCCAATGTTGTTGAACAGCGTCTGCTTGCCCGCCTTGTCGGCGACTTTCAATCGCACAGGCGGAAACTCGCAGTTCTTGAGGCGCCAGATGCCGCGTGTCCGGGCGCGCGCCTCGACCGTCACCACTTTTCCGCTGCTGTCGGTGTAGCTCAGGGTGGCCGCATGATACGGCGCCGTGGCCAACTTGTCGCGCCGTAATTGCTTGATGTTGGTGGTCAACGTCAGGGCGAGAGGGGCCTCCGAGGTAAACATTGGCGAAAGCTTCGGGATCTTGGGCTCACCGACGCTATCGCCGGGTTCCGGAGACTTCTGCTCCCCCTTCTTCTCCGTCTTCTCCTTCTTATCACCCGTCTTGTCGGCAGACTTCGATCCGGATTTTCCAGTCGCCCGTACTGTATCGCCCCCCTGGGCCGCAGCCACACCGTGTATCGTCGCGCTCGCGAGGAGACAGCTGATGGCCGGCAACAGGAGCGGCCGAAGCAGGCGAAGTCGGTGCACGAGCATCATCGTTCGGATGGGAGGAGGAATGGATTGCGCTAGGACAGCGACACATCACGTACGTGCGATGATCCCGCGGCGCGCACCAGCGCCAGCAGGTCATCGGCGGAAGTCTTTTTTCGCAGCTGCAACGTATACTCCACGACCTCGCCATCGTCGAGGGTCGTCACGGAGCCAAAGCGCCACTGCTTCACGAAATCCTGCAGGCGCGGTTCGATGCTGCGACGCAGTGCGGCCACATCGCTGGTCACGATGCGTAAGCGCGTCTCGGCCACCACGGCCGGCGCCTCCTCTTCCACCGTCGCGTTGGCTCGCTTCCACGCTCGCTCTGCCACACCCTGGAGTTGATCTCGCGTCATGTCGCGCAGCACCTCATCGTCAATGCGCGCCACGAACGTTCCGGTCCGCGCCAGTTCCCGTGCACGCTTGAGTCGCTTGTCCGCAATGCGACCTTCCAGCTCCATCGGCGCGCTCCCGAAGTCGGTGAACCAGAGCGCCATCACGGTGAGGTTGAAACCGATCGACAGGACGGCCGCCACAGGCAGATTCACCGCCGACGACAGCCCCAACCCCGTCGCCAGAAAGACGTAGACCGCATCCTTGCTGTCGTCGAGCGTGTTGCGAAAACGAACCGCGGCCACGATGCCGGCGAGGCTGAAGGCCAGCGTGATACTGTACTTCACCAGCAGCACGATCCCCGCGACGACGACGGGCAGGATGATCAGCAGCTGCACTACCGACTGTTGGTAGCCGCGCTTGGCGCGCGTCAGCTGATACACCCACGCCACCGGAAGGGAAAGCAGGACGGCGGCCAACATGGCCACGCCGACCGTGAGAGACAGCGTGACTTCATCGAACGGCGTACTCGCCACCGCGCTCGGGCTACCCGTGGGCGGTGCACCGCCGAACAACTCGTTCAGCGACGCGGGAGCCATGACCCCGCCGTGGGGTAGATATTGCCAGAGCAGAGTGGCGCCGCCGATGAGCACGACGTAGTACACGAGCGTTCGAAGGACCACTCGAGTTGCTGGCGCTGCTTGCTTAGAACTTGCCACGAACGACGTCTCCATGAGGATTCGGTGCAAGTATCGTTCGGCCGACGCCGCTCCGCCATGCTTGCCTGTTCAGGATGCGCCATCCACATTCGCCACATGCCACGATTCTCCGCTTCGCTCCGCACGACGCTTTGCCTGCTGGGCGCCGCCCTGCCCGTGGGGAGTCCACGCGCCGCCGCCGCAACGCCGCCCGTCGCTGCTGTCCCGGTTACCGTCCCGGTTACCGTCCCGGTTGCCGTCCCAGCCGCCGCTGAACGCCCGACGCTGGTGGTCCTGCTCACGGTCGACCAAATGCGCGGCGACTACCTGCAACGCTTCGCGCCGCAGATGACTGGTGGATTGCGGCGCTTGATGCAGGGTGGCGCGTGGTTCACCAATGCCCACCACGATCACGCCATCACCGAGACCGCGCCGGGCCACGCGACCCTGTTGTCGGGGAGATTTCCTCGCTCCACGGGCATCATGATGAATTCCATCGGCGTGGAAGACGAGACCATGCCGCTGCTCGCGGGCACGTACGGCACCGGGGCGTCGCCAAGACGCTTCGCCGGCACGACGCTCACCGACTGGCTGCGCGCGGACCAGTCCAAGTCGCGCACCCTTTCCGTGTCCATGAAAGACCGCGGCGCCATCCTGCCGGCAGGCCGCTCCAAGAGCGATGTCTTTTGGTATTCACCCGACGGACGTTTCACCACGAGCACCTACTTTCGCGACGACTTACCCAAGTGGGTCGATGCGTTCAACGCGCGCCTCATGCCCGCCAGCTATGCGGGCAAGTCGTGGTCGCTGCTGCTCCCGGATTCGGCCTACGCCGAGCCGGACAGCGTGGACGCCGAGGGCTTCGCCGACATCGTGTTTCCGCACCCGCTGCCTGCCGACGAAATCGAGGCGCAGAGTCTGGTTCGGGCCACACCGTTCATGGACGAGCTCGTGCTCGCGTTCGCGCTCGACGGCCTCAACGCGTTATCGATTGGCAAAGGGTCGCAGACCGACCTCCTGGCCGTTTCTCTCTCCGCCACCGACGTGATCGGGCATCGCTTCGGCCCGGATTCGCGTGAGATGCACGATCAGATACTGCGGCTCGATCGCGCCCTCGGCCGCTTCCTCGATTCGCTCTATACGCTGCGTGACTCCGCACGCGTCACCGTCGTGCTCTCGAGCGACCATGGCGTTGGCACCATTCCAGAGCTGGCCAGATCTCGCGGTGCGCAGCCGCCCCCGGTGCGGGTCAGCCTCGCATCGGTGGTGCCGTCGCTCCGAGCGTCATTGCGTGCCGCCAAGGTCGACACCTTCGGCATTGAACTCGATCAGCAACTGATTCTCGCGAATCGCGCGGTCATGAAGAAACTCGGCGCCAAGGCGGCACCGATCCTCGACTCGCTGGCCGAGCGCATTCGCGCCGTGCCCGGCGTCGCACGCGTCGACCGCTTTCAACAACTGCTGGCCGACTCGCTCATCGACCCGATCGCGCGCCGGTGGAGTCATCAGTTTCCAGCCACCGTGCCCATTGAGATGATCGTGACCCTGAGCCCGTTGAGCACCTGGGGCGGCAACACCGCCTCGCACGGGTCGCCGTACGACTACGACTCCAATGTGCCGCTGATCTTTTTTGGTGCCGGCATCGCTCCCGGAAAATCCGATGCCTTCGTCCGGACCGTCGATCTGGCGCCGACGCTTGCCCAATTGCTGCGGGTCAAGCCGATGGAAAAGCTCGACGGCGTCGTGCTCACCGGGGCGCTCAAGTAGGCCTGCGTACTCGCCGGCTTCTCTAGTCGGCGTACGGGTAGTCTGGATCGGCGAGTCGCTTCGCCTTGGCGACCGCGTCGGGCCCGGCAATCTGATGCACCAGCTCCGTGAGCATATGACTGAGATGCGTGCCATACCGAAGCAGACTCACGGCACGCGCTGGCCGCTCCAGGAGGAACGAGAGAAAACTCCGGTCTTTCTTGGCCCCGTTACACACTGTGCAGCAGAGCACCAGGTTGTCTCGCCGATCGTAGGCGCTCTGGCCTTTGCGTGGCGTCACATGGTCCAGCGTGATGATGCGTTCCCCCACCCGCTGCTCGCAATACGCGCACACCGGGCCGTGCGTGGCCAGCAGCCAGCGCCGGGTTTCACCGTAGGCAATTCGGCTGGTGGGGGCAGAGGTCTGCGGCTGGGGCGCGCGGCCAGAGCCCGCCGCCCGACTTCGACGCTTGCGCGGCGCGGGATTCACCAAAGACCTTCCTGATCAGAACTCAAAGGCGGGCACATGCAGAGAAGTGTAACTGTCCGGCAATCCAGTGGGTTACCTTTCAGGCATCGCCAACAACGAGGACCCACTGTTAGACGCATTCGAATTCGAGAACGACGAAGGACTCCGCTTCTCCTGCCGCATTGAAGCGGCCACGGGCGCCCGCAAGGATGCTTGGTGGTGGTTCGGAGTCTCCACCGACGACCGGCACCGCTACGCGCCGTTCCGCGCCGACGAAGCAGACACCGAGGCCGACATTCGGGCGAGGGTGCTGCAGTACTACGCCGACCTGTTGGCACGTCGCGCTGAACCAGTGGCTTCTCACTGGCGCCGGGGTGTCAGGCCGACGCCGGCCGTAGTCGCCGCAGCCCCGGCCACCGATGTTGAGCCCGCGGCCCCCGCTGAGGCCTGAGTCAGCGTGGAACGTCTGTTTGTGGTGATTGGCGCCCTCTCCGGCGCGATTGGCGTCGGGGCCGGAGCCTTTGGCGCGCACGCCCTTCGCGCCTCGCTCGAGCCTCGGATGCTTGAAGTCTTCGAGACGGGGGCGCGATACCAACTCGTTCATGCCGTGGCGATGGTAGCGGCGGCATGGGTGGCTGGTCGCTTCCCGGGGGCGGTGGCCAACGCCAGCGGTTGGCTGTTTCTGGCTGGTACCGTGTGCTTTTCCGGCTCGCTGTACGCGATGGCGCTCACAGGAGTCAGAGCACTCGGCGCCATCACGCCCATTGGCGGGGTCTGCTTCATTGCAGGGTGGGTCTGCCTGGCGCTGGCGGCGGCCAAGGCG
>JANNEV010000508.1:0-5512 GCA_031379145.1 Gemmatimonadaceae bacterium | reverse complement strand
AGTCAGGTCGTCAACGGTTTGCCTCAGCTTTCATCGCTGCGCCGGGACGTGTCCGGCGGCGTCGCGGTCTGGGCCCACATCGGTGGATTCGTGGCGGGATTGCTGTTGATCCATTGGTTTGAGAACCTCGAGTACGTTCGTCGCCGAACGGCGGGCGGTGACGCCCGGGTCGTTTGGTCCTGAACGATTGCGGTGCGAGGCGTGTGTAACGCGTTGACGATGGTGATGGCGCGCACGAGTCGGTGACGCGATCGTTACGGACGCCGAAGTTCTGGCGCGCTCCGCCGAGGCGTTGTTTCCACCGGTGGTAGATCGCGGATGCTATCGCGACCCACATCGTCTCGCCATTCCTCTCAGCCCTCCGGTTTCAGTGAAGCTCTTCGCGAAAGACGAAACGTTTTTTGATCACTTCAAGCAGTTGGCCGTGCACATCGGCACAGCGGCGGTACTTCTCAAAACGTTATTCGAGACCCCGTCCGATTCGATCCGCATCGCGGCAAACATCAAGCGGGTCGAGACCGAAGGCGATGCCATTGTGCATCTCATCAACCAGCGCATCGACACGAGCTTCGTGACGCCGCTGGATCGCGAGGACATTCACTTGCTCGCGAAACGTCTCGACAACGTGATCGACTTGATCAACGGAGCGGCCCGGCGTGTGGTGATGTTTCGGATTACGGAGTCCCGGCCTGGCGGTGTGGAGATGGCGGAACTGGTGATTCGCGCCAGCAGGGAGATCCTCGCGTCGGTCGGTGATGTCACGAAGCGGCAGGCGATGCTCGAGCATGGGCGCACCATGAAAGGCATCGAAGAAGAGGGAGATGCGCAGTACGCCGAGTATGTCGGCGCCTTGTTCGCGGTGGAAATGCCGGCGATCGAGGTGCTCAAGTGGAAGGAGATCTACGACGCGCTTGAGCATACGCTCGATGAGTGCGAAGACGTCTCGAACGTGCTCGAAAGCATCGCCCTCAAGAACAGCTGATTGACCCGTGGTCTACTTCGTGCTGTTCATCGTCGCGATGGCACTCGCGTTCGACTACATCAACGGCTTCCACGACTCGGCGAATTCCATCGCGACGATCGTGGGCACCCGTGTCCTGAGCCCGCTGGCCGCCGTGATCTGGGCGGCGTTCTTCAATTTCGCCGCGCTGTTTGTGGCTGGTACTGCCGTAGCCAAGGCGTTCGGCGGCGGTTTCATCGACATGAGCATCGTCGACCCGAGCGTCATTCTCGGGGCGCTGCTCGGCGCGATCATCTGGAACCTGATCACGTGGTGGTTCGGCATTCCGTCCAGCTCTTCGCACGCTCTGATTGGTGGGTATGCCGGTGCGGCGGTCTCCAAAGCAGGTTGGGCGGCGTTGCTCTGGGGGCCGAAGTGGATTCAGACGTTGACGGCCATCGTCCTGTCACCGACGCTCGGCATGCTGATGGGGTTCGGATTGATGGTGCTGGTGTTCAACGTGTTCAAGAAAGCAACGAATTCGCGTGTGGACCGGTTCTTCCGCGTGGCGCAACTGACGAGTTCGGCCTTGTTGTCGCTGGCGCATGGCAGCAACGATGCGCAGAAGACCATGGGTATCATCGTCGCGCTGCTCGTCGCGTCGAACACGTTGTTCGCCGCGGAACCGGGCTGGCTGCACTTTTTCTATGTGCCGGATCTCAAGGCCATTCCGACCTGGATCGAGATTGCCGCTTATCTGTGCATCTCGCTGGGCACGCTCTCCGGCGGCTGGCGCATTGTGCACACCATGGGCACCCGTATTACCAAGCTCAAGCCCGTGGGTGGATTCTGCGCGGAGACGGGCGGCGCGTTGGTGATTCTGGTGGCCACGCGGTTCGGTATTCCGGTCAGTACCACGCACACGATCACCGGTGCGATTGTGGGCGTGGGCGCGACGACCCGGCTGTCCGCCGTGCGCTGGGGGCTCGCCAGTAGAATCGTGTGGGCGTGGGTCATCACGATTCCGGCCGCCGCGGCCATGGCAGCCATTTCATACCAGTTGCTGTCGCTGATCGTCACGCACTGACCCCACACGCACTGACCCCACGTTCGCCGGCGCGCGCCATCGCGTGCCGGCTTCCGGTTCTCGCATGACGCCTCTCTCGTCTCTCCAACTGCCTTACCTGAATCGCGAGCTGAGCTGGCTCGAGTTCAACGCGCGCGTGCTTGAGGAAGCGCTTGACCCGCGAGTGCCGCTGCTGGAGCGTTTGAAGTTCCTGGCGATCTTCAGCACCAATCTCGACGAATTCTACATGGTCCGGTTAGCCGGATTGCGTCGGAAAGTCGCCGCGGGCGCTCCACAGTATCGCCCCGACCCACTCACGCCCGCCGACCAGCTGGTCGCGATTCGAGCCCGGGTGCAGGAACTACTGGAAAGACGGCGTGTGGTGTTGCACGAGCAACTGCTTCCGGCCCTCAACGAAAGTGGCATTCGTTTGCTCCGGACAGATGACCTCACGACCGACGAAGCGCCGCGTATCTCCGCGTACTTCGAGGCCGAGGTGTTTCCCGTACTGACACCGTTGGCTGTGGATCCCGGGCACCCGTTCCCGTACATCTCCAACCTGTCCCTCTCGCTGGCCGTCGAAATTCGGGATCCCGTGTCTGGCCAGGAGCACTTTGCCCGCGTGAAGGTGCCACGCTCGTTACCGCGCTGGGTCGCAGTTGGTCGCCCGAATTGCTTCCTGCCGTTGGAAGAGCTGATCGGTGCGAACCTGCATGCGCTGTTCCCCGGGATGGAGGTGGTGCGCTGGTTCACGTTTCGCATCACGCGTTACTCCGATCTGGACCTCGGCCAGATGGATCAGCCGGAAGATCTGCTGGAGTCCATCGAGCAACAGGTCTTTCAGCGACGTTTCGGCGAAGTGGTGCGCCTCGAGGTCCAGCACGGTATGCCCGAGTCCATTCGCGCATTGCTGCTTGCGGAGCTTGGCGAGAGCGAGACGCAGGAGGTCGCCCCGCTGGGAGCGGGTGACGTGCACGACCTCGATTCGTTGCTTGAACTTGGTGACCTCATGTCGATGGCATCGATCGACATTCCAGAACTCCGTGATCCGCCGTTCACGCCCGTGGTGCCACCCGCGTTGCGCGATGGTTCGCGCAGCATCTTCGACGCGATCCGCGAACGGGACATTCTCGTGCATCATCCGTACGAGTCGTTTGCGTCATCCGTGGAGGCGTTTCTTGAGATTGCCGCCCACGATCCGCATGTGCTGGCCATCAAACTCACGCTCTATCGGACGTCCGGCGATACCGCACTCGTACGCGCGTTGACAGACGCCGCTGAGCAGGGAAAGCAGGTCGCGGTACTGATCGAGCTGCAAGCGCGCTTCGATGAGCAGAACAACATCACCTTCGCCCGCACCATGGAGAGCTACGGCATCCATGTCGCATACGGCCTGCCGGGCCTCAAGACCCACGCCAAGACCGCGTTGGTCGTTCGACGCGACCCGGATGGGATCCGTCGCTATGTGCACATCGGTACGGGCAACTACAACTCCAAGACGGCGCGGCACTACACCGATCTTGGACTGCTCACCTGCAGCAAGGACATCGGGGCGGACCTCACCGACCTGTTCAACTCTCTGACCGGCGTGTCTCGGCAGAAGTTTTATCGCAAACTGCTGGTTGCGCCGGCGAACCTCCGAGAACGGACCATCGAACTGATTGACCGGGAGGCGTCGCACGCGCGCGCAGGCCGGGGAGGCCGCATCATCGCGAAGATGAATGCGCTCGTCGATCCTGGCGTCATTGGCGCGCTCTACCGTGCGTCGAAGGATGGGGTGGAGATCGATCTGATCGTGCGAGGCATCTGTTGCCTGTTGCCGGGTGTTCCGGGAGTGAGCGATCGGATTCGAGTCATCTCGATCATCGGCCGATTTCTGGAGCACTCGCGCGTGCTCTACGTCGCCAACGGCGGAGTTCCGGAGTATTTCATTGGCTCGGCGGATTGGATGCCACGCAATCTGGATCGTCGCGTCGAGGTGGTGACTCCGATCGAGGATCGGCAGTTGCACCTGCAGTTGCACTCGCTACTGGAGACGTGTCTGGCCGACAATCGGCAGGCTTGGGACCTTGCCTCTGATGGGGTGTATCGACGGCGTCAGCCGGGGAATGATCCGGTCCGCGCCACCCAGGCGATCCTCACGAAAGATGCGTGGGCGCTCTCGTCACGGGAGAAAGCCCCTCCGACCACCACGCGCCGAGCGCCGCGAGCCAAAGGGAACGCACGGACGGAAGGGAAGGGTCGGACCGAGCCCGTTCGCGACGACTGACAGCGTCCGCGTCAGACTGCCTGACGCTTACTCGCCATCACCCTCGTCGAACGTCACCACTGCGCCGTCGGAGCCGATGACTTCGACGGGACGCCCAATCACTGTTTCGAGCAAGGAGCGCTTGCGGGCAGCTCCCCAGCACTCCAACCGAAGGTTCGATGCACCGGCCGACTCAACTGCAGTCACGCGGAGAGTGTCCGCTCCCCAGCGGACCTTGAGTCGACCGACCGCGCCAACATGCCCGCGGTCGAAGCCGTCGGCGAATCGCAGGAGTGCGGACAGTTTCACAATCCGCTCGCGGAGCACGCGGTCCAGTTGCGCGAACCGACGATGCTTGCGTTTGGGCGGCGCACCGCGATGATATCGCGCGATGTGAGCGATGGCGATCTGCTCTGCGGGAGTCATCCCCAGTAGTTCGGCGTGCGAGATGAGATGAAACGAATGCTTGTTGTGATTCTCGTAGTTGATGTGGTACCCCACGTCGTGCAGCAGCGCCGCGTCGGAGAGAATGCGTCGGTCGGCGGCGCCGAGCCCCATGCGGGCGGCGAGCGCATCGAACAGCTGCAGCGAAAGCACCTGCACCTGACGCGAATGCGGTGCCTCATAATGACAGCGCTCGGCGAACTCGCGTACCGAGCGCTCGCGTGCGGCCCCGGGGTCCGCGACGACCGGGTTCACTCGCGCCGACTCCAGCAGCAGCCCCTCGCGGATGCCGTACGCCGACGTGAGGAGATCACGCGGGTCGAAACGTGCGAGTACTTCTGCGGCCGTGGCCAACCCGGCAACGATAATGTCGGCGCGCGCGGGATTGAGTCCTGGCACCTGCGCCCGTTCGTCCGGATCAAGCCGTTGCAGCCAGTCGAGCACGTGCTCCAGCTCCACGCGAGTCACGCGGGTGCCATGCGCGGAACGAACGGTCACGCCTTGCCGATGCAGCGCGATGCCTGCGAGGTTCGTGAACGTTCCACCCGATCCGATCACGCGAGTGCCCCGCCAGTCCTTCACTGGCACCGCGCGGCGGAGCCCGTCTCGCACGTGCTCGCGCAACTGGCGTACCCCCTTGGGCCGTAGCGTTGGAGACAGAAAACGCTCCGTGAGCCGAACGGCACCATACGGAAGCGAGGCGACGCGTTCAATCAAACCGTCCTTGGCGAGCACCAGTTCGAGGGAGCCACCCCCAATGTCCAAGACCCGCGAACGCACGGACCCGAGGTCGAAGTGTGCCAGAGCACTGCGA
>JANNEV010000507.1:0-6127 GCA_031379145.1 Gemmatimonadaceae bacterium | reverse complement strand
GTGCCGGTGTCCACGCTGCCCGCCTTCGAGTGCACGCGCATCACGCGGCCATCCTGCACGTCGATGCGTGTGACGGCGGCATCGGTCATCAGCGTGGCACCAAGTCGCCGCGCGTTGGAGATGTAGCCCTGCAGCAGCCCGTTCGGATCCACGAGCCCGTCCGCCGGACACCAGCTGCCACCGATGATGCCGGTGAGGTCCACTTCGGGTGCCAGTTCCGCGATCTCCGCCGGACTCACCATGCGACTCGGCACGCCGTGTGAGTTCTGCACGGCCACATTGCGTGTGAACTGCGCCATGTCGTCCACATTGTCGAGCATGAACAGGTACCCGCAGCGCCGCAGTCCGACCTCCTGGCCCATCTCGTCGGCGAAGCGTTCCATCATGTCGAAGCTGAGCGAGGAGAGCGCGATGTTGACCGCCGTAGCGAACTGATAGCGCACGCCGCCGGCGTTGAGCCCGGTGGAGCCCATGCCGAACATGGAGGCGGATTCGAGCAGCACCACGTTGGCCTGGCCGCGCTTTGCCAAATGGTATGCGGTGCTCGCCCCCATGATGCCGCCGCCGATGATGACGATATCAGCACGCGGCGGCGCGAGCTGAGGCGTGGTCTGCAGGGTGCTCACGGATGGAAGGTGGTTTGCGGGTGGCGGGCCGGCACTTGTCGTAGCGAGAGAAAGCGGCCTCGGACGTGTTGCGCAAGAGGCTTTCGGTAACCGGGAGGACTACATGCCATCGCGACCCAGTCGCCTCCATTCGTATGCTCTCGTCCGAATCTGTGCGGTTCGCGTACTTTTCAGGCTGAGTATCAACCATCAGCATTTCAACCGTTCGCTGGAGACCCGATATGCCGTCATATGGCGCGAAGCACATGGCCGAGAGCTGGCGCACAGTGCGCAAGAACACCGTGCAGATTGCAGAAGACATCCCCGCGGATCAGTACGGTTTTCAGGCCACGAGCGACACGATGTCGGTCGCGCAGGTGCTCGCGCACATGGCCACGTTCACGTACTGGGCCGAGCAGGTGCACTTCGTGGAAAAGAAGCACGCGCTGGGTCCCGCGGATTTCGGACGCTACATGGGCGCCGGTGCGGCGTTGGCGGCTGAGCTGACGACGAAGGCCAGCATTGTGGATGCGCTGATCTCCAACGGAGAGTCCTTCGCGCTGAAGCTGGACGCGATGTCAGATGCGGCGCTGGATGAAATCGTCACGCTGCCCAACGGAACGAAATCGCGTTTCGAGATGCTCCTCGGGGTGAAGGAACATGAGATGCATCATCGCGCGCAGTTGATGGTGGTGGAGCGGTTGCTCGGGATCGTGCCGCATCTGACGCGGGCGCGGATGCAGCGCTAGCGCTCCGTTCAACGTGAGGCAACCCGGATGTGCCCAGGTCAGGTGGCCGTCAAGAAGGCCGCAGCATCCAGAATGAGCACCGCCAGGGACGTCGAGGTCGCGTTGCGGAAGCTGGCCGATCCGCAGCGTGCCGCGCAGATGCAGCGCTTCTTCAAGACGGGCGCCGGCGAGTATGGGTGCGGCGACAAGATGCTCGGTATCACGGTTCCTCTGCAACGCGCGGTGGTGCGCCAATGCAAGGACATCCCCGTCGCCGAGGCGCTCGCGCTCCTGCAGAGCCCGTGGCATGAGGTGCGCCTCACCGCATTGCTACTGCTGGTGCACCGCTTCAGGAAAGGCGATGCAACAGCACGTCGCGCCGTGTTCGAGGGCTACATCGCCAACCTGGACCGCGTCAACAATTGGGACCTGGTCGACAGCTCGGCCCCGTACATCGTGGGACCATTCACGGCGGCCAATCCGATGCCGCTGCTCAGACGATTGGTGAAGTCGAGTCGCCTGTGGGACCGCCGCGTTGCCGCGATCTCGACATTCCACCATCTCGCGCACGGTTCGGCCAAGCCCACGTTGTTCGTCGCCAAGGCGCTCCTCCACGATCAGGAAGATCTCATCCACAAAGCCACCGGCTGGATGCTTCGTGAACTGGGATCCCGCGTGGATATGAGCGCGCTGCGGGCGTTCCTCGACGAGCATGCCGCAACCATGCCGCGCACGATGCTTCGCTACGCGCTCGAGAAGATGAACGCCAGGGAGAGGGCACGGTATATGGCGGCAGGGCGAAACGTGCGCGCCGTCGCCGCGGTCACCGGCGGGCGGAGTCCAGCACGGTTGCTGGCGCCGCCGTCCCGTCAGCGGTAGAATCGGCGCATGGACCTCCCTCAAGCCCCCGTCGGGAGCGGAGAACATCCGGTCTCCCTCGTCGTCATTTCGGCGAACCAACTTGCCGCATCGACGTCGTTCTACTCCAGCGTTTTCGGTTGGCAGATGATGGCGATGTCGGCCGAACTGACTGCTGCCGTCGCACCTGGCGGACCGCCGATCGCGCTGCGGTCGGGCGTCCCCGATGGTTTCCCCGGTGTCGTTCCGTTTCTCAGCGCGGGACAAGTGGAGCAGACGCTCGAGCGCGTGGTCGCCGCAGGTGGCACCATCGAGCGCGCGCCGTGGACCATGCCCATGATGGGAACACTGGCGCGCTTCAGGGACGTGAGCGGCACCATCTACGGGCTCACGAACGCCGCTGTGCCGGTCGCACCGGCGCGCGTGCCCATGCCATTCGGCGACAACCCCAAGCCGTCGGCGAATACCATCTGCAGTCTCGAGATGTATTCCAACGGTGACGCAAGTCCGCAGTTTTTCAGTACGCTGTTCGGATTCGGGACGCGTCCAACCATGCCTTCGTTCGTGGCGTTCGATGTCGGCGCGGGAATTGGCGGTGTTTTTCAGTCCCACACCCCAACGCTCCCCGCCGTCGCGTACATCTATGTCGCTGATGCTGCGGCGATGCTAGTGGCCATCGACGCCGCCGGAGGCAAGGGACTCGGCGGCGCGATGCACATGCCGGGTATGGGAACATTCGGCTATTTCACTGACCCCTCTGGTACGACGATGGGTCTCATCGGTCCGTAGCGCTCGCTGGCAGCTGCGGGGGCCACGAACGCACGAGGGGCCGGCGCGGTACGATCGCGCCGGCCCCTCGTGTTGATCTGCTGCGTCAGCTCACACGGGGAACAGCATTTCCCGATAGCGCGGAAGTGGCCAGAACTCGTCGCCCACGCTCAACTCCAGGGCGTCGCACGCGGCGCGCACGTCGCTCATGGTATCGCAGCCCGTCGACGTGAGATAGGTGGCTTGTGCAGTCGCATCGTCATGCATGTGCTCGGCCTTCGCGATGACCTTGGCCAGCTCGGCGCGCTTCTTCTGGAGCGTGGCAATGAGCTTGCTCGTGGCGTTCGCGGCGTCCACCACCGGCTGCATGTTGATGCCGGCCGTTGCGCCCTGGCCTGCTGCACCGGCCAACTGTCCCATGTAAGCGTACGAGGCGGGCAACACCTGCGTGTCCACGATCTCCTGGAGCGTGTGCAGCTCGATGAGGATGTCCTTGATGTAGCGCTCCAGACGCACATGGTAGCGGCTTTCGAGCTCAACGTCGGTAAGGATGCCGGTGCTCTTGAAGAGCGCCTTCGCTTCGGCGGTCTTGAGTTGCGCCAATGCCTCGGGCGTGCGGCGCAGGTTCAGCAGTCCGCGCTTCTTGGCCTCCACGACCCAGTCGTCCGAGTAGTTATTTCCTTCAAAGCGCACGGCCGCCGTTTCCTTGAACGATGCACGCACCACCTTCAGCACGGCGTCGTCGGTGCTCTTGGTGGTCTTGAGTTCCTTGCGCAACTTCTCCGTGAGCTCAGTGATGGCTTCGGCCACGGCCGCCTGCAGCAACATCACGGGGAACGCGATGCTCTGCGAGCCACCCACCGCGCGGAACTCGAACTTGGCGCCCGTGAACGCGAATGGTGACGTGCGGTTACGGTCGGTATTGTCCTGCTCGACTTCCGGCAGCTTGGCGACGCCAAGCTTGAGCATGGCCTGCTGCGCATTGGTGGGTGACGTTTTGCCGGCGGCAATGTCCTCGACCACGCGTGTGAGCATGCTGCCAACAAACGCCGAGATGATGGCCGGTGGCGCCTCGTTGGCGCCGAGCCGATGCTCGTTGCCGCTGGTTGCGATGCCGGCGCGCAGCAAGCCGGCGTGCTTGTGCACACCCTTGAGCACGGCGGCCAGAAAAATCAGGAAGCGCAGGTTCTGATGCGGCGTCTTGCCGGGCTTGAGCAGGTTCGTGCCGTCCAGGTCGTTGTCCGACGTGATCGCCATGGACCAGTTGCAATGCTTGCCCGACCCATTCACGCCGGCGAACGGCTTTTCGTGCACGATGGCCTGCAGGCCATGACGCATCGCGATCTTCCGCAGGATGGCCATGGTCAGCTGGTTGTGATCGGTGGCGATATCGGTGTCCTCGAAGATCGGCGCCATTTCGAACTGGCAGGGCGCGACTTCGTTGTGCCGCGTGACGATGGGCACGCCCAGCTTGTAGAGCTCAAGCTCCACTTCCGTGATGCACGCCTGAACGCGCTCCGGAATGCCGCCGAAGTAGTGGTCTTCGAGTTGCTGCCCACGCGGGGGCGGTGCGCCGATGAGCGCGCGATTGGCCATGACCAGATCGGGCCGCAACGCGAAGTGTGCGCGGTCAATCAGGAAAAACTCCTGCTCCGCACCCAGCGTCGTGGTCACGCGCAACACTCCCTTGTCGCCGATGATCTCGAGCAGCTCCTGCGCACGTGCCGACAGCACGTCCGAGCTGCGAAGCAGCGGCGTGACTTCGTCCAGTGCTTCGCCGTTGTAGCCAATGAACACCGAGGGCACACACAGGTACTTGGTGCCACCCGTCTCGGAGATGAACACCGGAGACGCCGGGTTCCACGCCGTGTATCCGCGAGCTTCCCACGTGGCGCGCAGGCCACCTGACGGAAAGCTCGACGCGTCCGGCTCCGACTGAATGAGCTGCTCGCCCGTGAACGACTCGATGGCCTGCTTGTTCTCGTCGAAGTTCAGGAACGCGTCATGCTTCTCGGCCGTGAGTCCCGTCTGCGGCTGGAACCAGTGCGTGAAGTGCGAGACCCCGCGCGAAATCGCCCACTCCTTGATGACCTGCGCCACCGTTGGCGCGATGTCGGAGTCGAGTTTCTTCCCGAGGCGAATGGTCGCGGCCAGCTTCTGATAGACTGACTTCGGAAGCTTGGACCGCATCTGCCGGAGGCTGAGCGTGTTGCAGCCGTACCAGGCGCTGGTGGGTTGCTGCACACCGTTTTCGTCGGGACGGTGCGTGGTGCGAACCGGGCGTTTGGTGACTTCGCGCAGCGCGACAGAGCGCGGATTAATCGGTGAGGCCATGGGCCGGCGGATCTCCTGAACCGTGAAAGAAGAGTTGGTCGGTCAACGCGTCGAACGGACGTGGACGCAGGTCTGCTTGGTGTGTTGGAATTCGTGCACAGACTGCAGAAAAATGGGTGCGAATCGACCTGAATCCAAGGCGTGACTGCAAATTGCATCCGAACCTGCGCGCTTTTCGCGATTTTTCCGTTGCAGTGTCGCGCTCAGGTACCGTTGCCCGTATATACACCGAAACTGCCGTTCGGCGTCTATCGTGCTCGCTGTACCGGGAGCTGTTGCGGCGTCGCGCGTTCGGCGCTGGCGCTGGGCGGCTGCGGCGCCCCTGCCGTGATGGCCAGACGTACACGCTCCCGCTGTAGCGCGTCGTTGCTGAACACCGCGACGACGAGATTGGCGGAACGAAAGACCTCGGGGACAGACGGCCAAGCGCCAATGGAGTCACCGGGCGGCGTCAGGCGCAGCGTGTCGAGCTTGGTCCAGTCTCGAAGCAACGAAAGGGTGTCGGCGTAGTAGAAGGCCAGCAGCGACGCCGATCGCCCCACCTGATAGCGCACGCCGCGAGGGGTCAGATAGGAGACCGTGACCGTGTCGTTGGAGGGCTTGAAATAGAGACCGGCATGCACGATTCGATCGATCAACGCGCATTCCTTCCACGTGGCATCCCGCGGACAACTGGGATCACCGGGCGCTGGCGCACGAGGAACGACCGCGGCAGGCGGAGGGGGCGCAGGCACGGGTTTCTCACTGCACGAGAGCGCGAGTGCTGCGGCGAGTCCTGCCTTCACCGACATGGGGACCATCCGCGTGTTGAATGGCGGCGCGATGAACAGCCAC
>JANNEV010000471.1:0-14884 GCA_031379145.1 Gemmatimonadaceae bacterium | reverse complement strand
GTGAGGGCCGGTGACGATTACGGCTGGCCCGCGCTCAGATCGTTCCAGTTCATGATGGCGTTGAATCCCATGATGAATGTGCCCTGCGTCTGCCAGCGCCAGAACGGGCGAATAGTGAACATCACGAGATGACCATTGCCGAGCGGTGCATCGATGACGTTCGGGCGATTGGAGAGGTTTTCGCCGCCCTGCAAGACACCAGAGAGCAGCATGTCGCGCGGGCTACCGGGCCAGGACATCACTACGCGCGGCTTCATCGCGCCGAGCGTGCGCATGGTGGGAGCGACCGCAGCGCCGCCACCGAAGCCGCGTCCGCCGCCCGCGTCGGCCGGCGAGGCCGCAGTGGACGTCGGCCACTGCTGCATCGGATCCCAGATGGAGTGCTCCACCCAGGTGGCCATTGGCTGCGTGTTCTGATACACGCCCGGCTGCGCGCCGAAGCCTCCCGGCCCGCCTCCGCCACCGAGCGCCGTACCTGCCAGCGCGCCCGAACTCCCGGGGCGCAACACGTCGGTCTTGCTGATGGGCGGTGCATTTGGCGTGACTGGCATACCGGCATCCAGGAGCGTGCCGCCGCTGTAGTACACGGGCATCTGGTTCGTGGAGAAGCCGTACGCGATGGGGCTGCTCATGTCGGTAATGACGCCGCGCAGAATAGTGCCGCGGTTCACGAGCCCTGGTGCGGCGGTGGGACGCAGTCCTGGCGTCAGGCTGTACGTGGGGAAGATGCCGGACGTATTGCCTTCGGTAATGAGCGTTCCCCCGGCCTGGACAAACTCGTGCAGCATCTTGAGGCCGTCTTCACCCAGACCGCCCCGGACATCCGACGTCGAGTCGGGATAGCCCAGCGCCGGATACTCGGCGGTGCGCTGATATGGGATCGGTTTGCCGTCGACCGGCGGTGCAACGCCAACCGCGCCTCCGTGCGGCCACAAGATGACGTCAAACTTCGCGCGAAGTGCGCCGAGCTTCCGCACGTTGTTCTCGCCGAAATAGTTGTACGGGATCTTGTAGTAGTCGAGCGCCGCGCGCACCCAGCCTTCATCCTGTGTATTCGTCCAGCTGTGGATGTAGCCGATGCGCGGAATATCGAGGTCGTGTGACTTGACCGTCGGTGCCGCATCAACCGCCCACGCGGACAATCCGAGTTCCTTGAGCGCCGTTTCCAGCTGTGCCTTGTTGGCTTTGGGAATGATGAACGCACCCGCGCCAAACTTTCGGCCAGCTGCTTCAAACGGTGCTTCGGCGGCGGACATTTTCGTCGTCGCCAAGCGGTAGCGCAGGGCCACCATGTTGTTGTCGCCCGTGTGCTCGACGATTACGGTTGCGCCGGCGCCGCTGATACCGCCGGCCGCCGTCACGTGTCCACTCACGGCCGTCATCGCTGTGGTGAGCAATGCGGGATCCTTGATCTCGTGCAGGATGATGTTGCGCATCATCTGGTACGTCCACCCAGTGTCGTCGTACGGCGACGGGTTGGTGGTGGGGTAATTCTGGATGGAGAAGTACAAGTCGGCGATGGTGCGCAGCGGCTGGTCGCCACGAATGATCCAGTCGCCTTGTTTCACGTTCACCGTGCCGAGTTTTCCATCGGCCTTGGCCACGTGGAACTCCAGCCCTTGATCGATCAACTCGTTCACCGCTTCGGCGGCGTTCGCCTTCGCGTGCTGCGACGCGGGAATCACCCAGCCCTTGATGGGGCCGAGCACGCCTTTCTTGATCGCGTTCTTGTTCTTGATCCAGTAGTTCTCGAGGAAGCGCTCGCGTTCCTTACCCGTGTTCCACAATGCGTAGAGCACGGCGGACTGCTGGATGTTGGTATTGGCACGCGAGCCCCATCGGATATCGTTTGGCGTGGGGTTTGGCCGGAACCACTCGCGGCTCTGATTGTAGTTGGAGCCACCGAGGATGCGCGTGAGGCCAGAATCATTGGCCGCTGGTCTCGCGGCGGCGGCGGGCGCTGCCCCCGGCGCTGCCCCCGGTGTCGCAGCCGCCAGCGGACCGGGCCCGGCACCTCGCCCTGCGCCGGAGACGCCGTCGCAACCGGAGCCGTAGCTCTGCACTTCGTAGAAGCGGCCGATGGCGTTGTGCGAGTGCACCAGAAAAAACATGTAGTTGGGCACCCAACCATCGTAGAACCCGTACGTCCACACGCCCGGGACGCCCTGCTTGGTCATTTCCATCACATCGTTCTCGGCCATGAACCACCACTCGTCGATGGTGATGGGGTCGAGCTGTTCGTTGTATGGACCGGTGCCGGTAGAGACGTAGAGGAGCGTCGCCGCTTCATGCAGATCGTGCATGATGGTGGGATGCCAGCTGTTGGCGACACCGCGCACATTCTGCGTGAGCTTGAGATACTGGCCCATGCCGTCGCGATTGTTGTCATGCGCGACGTACTTGCCCCAATACGGTGTGGGGAGGTTGAGCCCGGTGCGCTGCCGAAAGCAGACGCCATCCACGATCTTGTCGCGGCCGTCGGGTTCGATGACCGGGGTGATCAGCGTCAGCACGTTCTTGCGGATCCCCGAGATCATCTTGCCCTCATCCACCACCAGCCGGTAGGCGAGCTCCATCAGCATTTCCGGGCCGCCCGTCTCCGTGGAGTGGATGCCACTCGTGAGGTAGTAGACGGGCTTGGCGATGCCGACGAGCTGTTTGGCACGCTGTTCGGTCGTCTTGCGCGGATCGGCCAACTCGTTGAGGTAGCCCTTGTATTGCTCGAGGTTCTGAATGGTCTCTTCGTCAGCGATGGCCAGGACGACCATGTCCCGCCCCTCTTCGGACTTGCCGATCGACCAGTACTTGGCGCGCGTTGGCGCCGCGTCAGCGACGGCCTTGAGATAGCGATGAATGTCCGCCGATTTGGTCAGGTAGCCCGGCGTGCCGACGATGCGGTTGATGCCGGGGAACTTGAGTGTGGTGGGCACCTTGTCCGAGGCCGGCAGATGATCCACAAGATCCGTGCTGATTCGCGGATCGGTCAGGTACTGCTTGATGAGCTTGGTGTACTCCTCATCAACTTTCTGTGTGACCTGGGCGCCTGCCTGAGTGGCGGAAAGCATCGCGGCGGCCATCGCGCACGCGGACCAGCCCAACCGACGCATCAACGGCGTGGTGCGGAACATCCTGCCTCCTTCATGAGGAACGGAGCCACGGCGGCGGTGCCGGGCTGCATTTCGGGAACAGCTCTGATGGACTACGCGCAGCTTGGGCGTTTCGCGGCGCCACGAGCAGTCTCGACTCGCCTGCTCCGAAAGCGAACGGGCCGGAGAGTGATCTCCGGCCCGTCATATCACCATCCAGCAGTGAAGGTCAGGGAGGCGGTGGCGAGTTGAGCGCGCCCGAGCCGCCCCACGTGTACAGTGGCTCGCCCTTGACGCCCAACTCCTTCGCCGGCACGGGCATTTCCCGCGGCGTGCCTTCGAGGAGGCCATCCGTGCGACGACGCCAGTAGTACGGAGCTGGTCCGAGGCCGAGCAACTCGACCTCCATCTCATACCCGAGCCGCGTGATCAGTCCACCCACGCCATCGCCACCGGTGGACGGGGAGAGTCCTCCGCGCGCAACACGCGTCTTGTTGATGAGCGTCGCGGCGTTCGCCAGCGAGCCTCCCGTACGAATAAGCGCCTCGGCCCACACCAAATCATTCTGTATGGCGGAGATCACCGGCGCTGGACCGAAGCCGCCGTAGATGCCCGATGGATCCTGGTTTCCGGAACGATCGTAGCGAATATGGCCAATGTTTGATTGATGGTAGGAGCCTCGGCTCGGGCGGAAAATCTCGTCGCGTGAGTAGACGAAGTCCGTCCCAGCATTGGCCGTCTTGGGGTTCGTGCCAAAGCCCCCGACGATCGACGCATCACCAAAGGAGCCATCACCCAACCGTTTGTCGAGCGAGTTCGGCTTGGGGTTTCCACCAGCGGGATACGGTGTTCGCTGCGTCAACGGGTCGAGCATATTGGCCAGACGGGTATGAACACGGCCCCCATCGAAGCCATCGAACCAGACCAGCATCTCGTGACACCAGGACACACAGCCGTCGCCAACGAAGACAAAATCAACCGGCGTCCCACTGGACATGCCTGCGGAGGCGAAGGACAGAATCTGCGCCCAGTTCGCGGCCGCATTCTCTGCTCCGGTGCGCGGATAGTACGCCAGAGTGATTGCTGCCATCGTATTCGCAATCTGCGCGATCTGTGCGCTGCTGTACGCGACTCCATTGGTCCACGCAGCTGGCGTGGTGAACGAGCTCGCTTTCGCGATGGTTGCCGCGGACGTCAACTTCGCCACTGCCGCATCGCGCAGCTGTTTGCGGTTGGAGTACGTGAGTGCGGCCGGATCGGTCGTCTCGTCGACGATGTATCCCTTGTCATAGTTGAGCGCGATGTAGCTGAGACCAGCACCAAGCATCAGTTCGGAAATGGCCTCGGCGCGCTTCGTATCTGAGACGTTGTTGATGACGGTCTTGTTGACGCGGATGGCCTTGAGCACATCCACCGCGGAGGAAATCGACGAGTACATGCCGACCCACGGCACTTCCATGCTCGTCCGACCCGCTGCAGCAGGGTCATTCTGCCACGGGCGCGTGAGGCGCTTGCCATCGGCGTCGACGCTGGAATAAAAGTTCATGTTCCAGTTGTTCCACGACGCCGAAAACGTTTGTGCCTGCGTGACGAGCACGCAGTTCCCTTCGCATCCGTCATACGCGTTGAACCATGTACGCAGTGTGCCGCCAGCGACGGCCTCCAGGGCCGCCGGGTCGGCGAGTGCACGCTTGGCATCAGGCGCGTTCGGGTTCGTTACTTCGAGCGAGCCGCATCCGGCGATGGAGACCACCGCCATCACGCTGACTGCTCGGAAAAATCGAGTCATGTGCATGAATTCAGATCCTGTGTTGGCGGGTGGTCAGTAGCCGAGTTCGAGCATCAGCGTGAAGGTGCGGTAAGCAGGATACGTGAAGTAGTCCACCTTGTATCCGAACGGATTGCCACCGCCGGGTCCCGACACATCGGGATCGTAGCCAGAGTATTTGGTCCTGGTCCACAGATTTCGACCGACGATGCCAAGCCGCGCCGTTTCGAAACCGGTGAGCCTGGCCGCCTTCACGAGCGCCTTGGGGATCTGGTAGTTCACGGACAACTCGCGGAGGCGGACGAAGCCGCCATCTTCGACGAACCTGCTGTTCGGGTCGAAGTTGTTGTAGAAGGCCTGAAAGAATCCTTGCGCTTTTTGCTGACCGGCGGGTACACCCCGTTGATCGAAGTCGGCATCGCGCAGTTCGTTGTAGGGCCACTGGCGAGTGTAGTTGTAGACGTTGCCGCCTTGTTGCCAGGTGACGACGCCGTTGAATGAGACACCCTTCCACTGGATGGTGTTGCTGAAACCCATCGTGAAGTCGGGGTTGACGTCGCCAATGGCACGAAGCGAAACGCCATTCTCGTCGAAGTACTTGAGTGGACGCTCATTTCTGGTGCCGTACGCGGTATTGGCGACGTAGTACCCCAACTCGTTGAGTCGGTAGTCTGCCGCGGTGCCCGAGAGTGTCTTGTTGGCGATGTTCGTGGCCAACTGTTCGGGGGTACGAATCCAGTCGGAACCGAAGATCACACCGAACGTCTGTCCGGCCGCCACGCGGAATATGCGTGTGTTACCGTCGGCGCCATCCGGACCGGCCAGATACGGACCAACATTCAGTGCCGTGATGGTCGACCGGGTTCGGTCCCCAGTCACGTTCAGGCGCCAGAAGAAATCCTTACTGGAGGCAAGGACGGCGCCGAAGGCGACCTCGTGCGTGTTGCCGTCGAGTGTGGCCGCGTTCACCCACGTATTGCGGTAGCCTGAGGCCGCCGACGTTGGCACCTGCAGAATCTGATCACTCGTGGTCTTCTTTGAGTAGCTGTACTCGATCGTGTAGTTCTTGAGAAAATTGATGTTGAATCCGGCTTCCGTTTCCTTGGAAAATGCCGGCTTCAGGTTGGGATTGCCGAGCGTGACTTTGCTCGGGCTGCCTCCGGCCACGGAGAACACTTCGTACTGTGCCTCGAACGGTGGGCGCAGACCGGCCGTGCCGTACGACACGCGGATCTTTCCTTCGTCAATCCCGGGGATCTTGAAATCTTCGGAAAACCGATACGCGGCGGACGCGCGCGTGTACGTGGCCTTGCGTTCTTTCGCACCAAACAGTGATGACTCGTCCTGGCGCACGAGGCCATCAACGATGTAGCGATCCTTGATATCGAACGTGGTGATCGCGAACAGGTTGCGGTTGCGAATCGTGACGGTGTTGGAGTTCGGCAGATTGGGCGCGTCGGGATCCTGCGCGGCGGCGCCAAACTCGGTAACGCCCGACACCGTGAGCTTTTGCGCCCGCACGCCGAGCACGTTCGCCGACTGATCTTCGTAAACGGTGGCAAGCTTGGTGGTGTTGGTGAGCCAATTGCCCAGCCGACGCACGGCTGTGAGGGTGGCGCCGGTGTTGAACGATTTGTTGGAACCGAATTCCTGAGTGATGCTGCCCGGTCCCTTGCCGCCAGTGGACCCCAGGAAGCCGATGGGCGTGAACGTTTTGCCGTTGGCCGTGGACTGGTCGTAGTTGAAGTTGCCTTCCGCGGTCAGCCACTCAAACGGTCGGTAGTTCAGCTTGATGATGCCGGTGAAGCGATCACGATCGTTGGTGACTTTTTGGTTGTTGAGGCGATACAGCGGGTTGGACACGTTGCCGGACGACGGTGGCTGCCGAATCACCGCGTTGTATGGTGAGCCGTCTTTGTTGGGCGCTGTGATGTCGATGTTTGGTTCCAGGAACCGAATGCCGAAGAAGAGCGACCCTTCGTTGGTTTGGTCGGCGTGCGACCGCCCGTAAAACATGCCGGTGTTCAGCGTCAACTTCGGGTTGAGCTCCTGATCCACGTTGATGCGGAAGTTCTGTCGGTTGTATCCTTGCAACAGGTCGAGCACACCCGTTTCCTGGATGTTCTGCACGGAGGCGTTGAAGTTCGTCGCGCCCTTGCGGTGGCCGACCGAGATGTAGTTGCTCATGGTTGCGCCGGGCTTGAACACCTGGCTGAGCGCATCGAACACCTTCGGATAGCCGTTGTCGGAGATATCATCCGCTTCGGAGATCCGCTGGCCGTTGCCATCGAGCTTGAAGCCCGTGGTGGACGTGGGATCCAGCTGAAAGGCCGTTGACGTGTTAAGTCCCACCCGGCGCGGCAGGTAGCTCTGCCCGTACTCGTTGCGGAACGTGAAGTTCGTTTGCCCTTCGGCGAGGTTTGCGCCGCGTTTGGTGAAAATCTGGATCACGCCGTTGGCCGCGTCCGATCCGTACAGGGAGCTGGCCGCGGCGCCCTTGATGACTTCCACACGCTCGATGTCCTGCGAATTGATGTCGGCGAGACCGAGCCGCGTGATGGTGCCGTCGACAATCACGAGCGGGTCCTGACGACCGGCCAGTGAGGTAGCCGAGCGCAGTCGGATGGCGGGCTCCGCCCCCGGCGACCCGGACGTGGTGGTGACGCTGGCACCGGCAACCTTTCCCGCCTGTCCACCGAGTGGGGTAATGGAGGGGGTTTCCTTGAGCGCGCTCGCATCAACCACACTGACCGCGAACGCGGTCTTCTTCTGCGATGTGGCGTCGGATACGCCGGTAACCACGATCTGATCCAAACTCAGCACATCCTTGTCGAGGTCGTAGTCCTTCTCGACGCGGCCAGGTGCGATGGTGATGGGCAGGCGCTTCGGTTTGTATCCAATGAATCGAACCACGAGATTCACCGCGCGTCCACCGTACTTGGACACGTCAACCGTGAAGCTGTACTTGCCGTCGACGGTCGTGATCGTGCCGGCCCCGATTTCGGGGATACCGACACTCGCACCTCCAAGTGGCTGACCAGCCGAGGTCACTCGGCCGGAGAAGACCTCGGTCTGTGCCTGCGCCGATCCCGCGATGCACGCAAGGGCGGTGAGAACGGCGGCCAGTCGCAGCGGCCTTCGGATCAAGACACCATCCATGGCGTTACCTCGTGCGGTGAAGTGAGCAGCTTGTACTGCGCGGCGGGCCTTTCTGCGGCAGACGTGCGGTGCAACCGAGACTCACCGTTGGTCTTCCGGGACCGGTACGATCGTCCAGTCCCAGAATTCGCCCGTTCGGCCCAGTATGCTTGGGACAATCGCCTGCGCTTGGGCACTTCCAAAAGCGACTTGACGAAATATTACAACCACTGGTAAACTATGTTAACGCCGCGTTAACTTTGCAATGGCAATTTGCACGGTTTGGTCCCTCAAGACACCATCACGTCCGTCGCGGCGTGCTGCTTGACCCGCGCCGCACGGAGCCTATCGTTTCCGCCGTGACACGACACGCGCGCCTTGGTTTGCTCTTGGCTTTGGCGGTGACCGCCCCCATGTCGTGCGCGGTCGCGCAAAAGCCGACCGGGCGCTTGTCAGGCACGGTGCTCGACAAGGGGCGCGGAGTACCCCTCTCTGGCGCGGTCGTGGTCCTTCTCTCGGACGGTCGCGTCTTCACGACGGATTCTACGGGCGCGTTCCGCTTTGATAAGCTCCCGACCGGGATCCTGCGCTTTCTCGTGCGCGCGCCAGGATTCCCCTCTGTCGGAGTGATCATTGCGCTGGCGCCAGGCGAGAACGCGTCCCGCCAGGTCGAGCTGGACTCGACCGCTGCGGGAGCTTTGGCAGACTCGACCATAGCCGCTGAGGCAAAGGCCGCCGCGCAGAGTCGAGGAACCGCTCAGCCACTGCCGATGATCGCCGTCGAGGCCACGGCCAGTCTTGGGCCGCGCTTCGCCAATTTCGAGCGACGTCGCAAAACCGGGGCCGGCCATTACATCGTCAGAGAGGAAATCGAGAAATCCGGCTACGCGTCGCTGCAGGACGTGGCCCGCAGCGTGCGCGGCGTGAACGTGGAATGCGGCGGCGGACTGGGCTGCTACATCCGCATGGCGCGCGCGCCAATGCGCTGCCTCCCGGAGTACGTCGTCGATGACAATGTCGACAATACCTTCGGCCCCACGATACCAGTGCGCGACATCGAGGCGCTGGAGATCTACACCGGCCCGTCCGACGTCCCGGGTGAATACGCCGGACGAAATGCGGGCTGCGGCGTGATTGTCATCTGGACGCGTTCCGGCCCAGCCCGTCGACGTCGTCTCTGAACGCGGCCCACGAGGCCGCGCATCAGTGGCGCCGAACGCCCCAACTGGGAGTGGCTGAGCTCAGCGCGCGAACGCCGCAACAACCTCGCGCTGACCCGCTGTCAACACGACCGTTTGCACGGTTCCGCCCGGCCAGCGAATCCACAGCGACGGCGCGCCGCCAGCCGAACTGGCTGGCATGGCCAACAGTGGAGCGACCGCGTCGTTCGACCAATAGCCGCTCCCCGCGTGGACTTCACGCATGGGACCTCGAACGTTCCCGGACACGATTCGCACCTGAGCGCCGATGCCGTCCGGGTTGCCGTCAGGGCCTACCAGTCGAACACGAAGTCCCACCGTCCCACCCACGTTCCGCCACAATGTCATCGGGGCGCCGTTTTGCGAGACGGCCAGGTCCATGCGCCCGTCTCGATCGAAGTCGGCCGCCGCCGCGCCGCGCTGGTCACCACGCACGGTGATGCCGCTCTGCCGCACAGACTGCGCGACGAAGCCGCCACGTCCATCGCCCAACAACAGCAAACCAGCGCCAGCATCAAACCGCATGGTGTTGATCTCGGTCGGGAAGAAGTTCTGTGCGAGAAACAAGTCCTCGCGCCCGTCGCCGTTGTAGTCGGCGACCACGGCGCCGAAGGCCGGAGCGAGCTGCGCCGCTGTGGGCAACGCACGCGCCTCAAAATGGCCCATACGGTTCAGAAAGATCGTATGGTCAAACGTGGTTGCGCCGACACGCACCGCCCGCGACGCGTCGGTTCCGAACAGGGCATCGACGTCAGCCTTCGAAAACTCCGCGAACGTGGCAAATCGCTCTGCGACGGACGGTAGTGCTGCTCCGATACGGGACAACGGGTCCAGCGGCATTTCGCGACCCGTCAAAGAGTCCAGTCGCGCTGGAATCAATGCGAGGCGATTGCCGGCCACCGCGCCCACCACCAGCGCGTACGGCCGGCTCAGCGAAGCCTGCCAGGGAACGTTGCGCCCCCAGCTCGTCGCGATGATGTCGAGTCGCCCATCGCCGTCAAAATCGCCCACGTTCACGCCGTTCCATCGACTCCGCACATCCGCAAGCCCATAGTCGCGCGTAGCGTCACGTAGTCGACCATTGTCGTTGTGCAACACGCGAACCGGCCCGAACTCCGTGGCGAGCACGAGCTCGGGGCGACCATCCCCGTCGAGATCCGAAAATACGGCGGCCGACACCAATCCCAGTGCCGACAGCGCCTTGGCGTTTGCCGAATCCGGCGCGAACGAACCATCGCTCGCGCCGAGCAGCAGGCGTGAGCGGGCGGGTAGCGGCCACGCGCCCGGCATCGCGCGCGCGCCCACGAACAGGTCCAGCTGGCCGTCTCCGTTCACATCGGCCAGCGCCATCGCGCCGACACTCGCCGAGTCGCCGGACACCACCACCGTCGGCGTGCCGGTTCGCGCTCCAACGGAAAATCCGAGCACTGACGGCAGCGCCAGCGCATCGGCTACGGAGGAGGACTCGTAGTTCGACTGGCCCACCAGCAGCTGCGTTCCACCGCGGCCGTTGGGTACCGAGAGCACCGTTGCAAGGTCAACCGATTGCGCAGCGCCCGGCGTCGCAATGGGCACAAACGTCTCGCCTGCGTTGCGCAGCACGGTGAGCCTGCCGCCGCGACCGCTGCCGAACACCAGATCATCGCGTCCATCGTGGTCGACATCGATCCAGCTGACGCCAGGTCCCAACTGACTCAGGCGAGACGGCAGCAGCGGCTGCCGTTTGAAGTCGGCGTACAGCGAATCTACATGTGTCGCGCCGCCCAGGAGTGCGGTCGCGTCGGTGAAGAGCGGTGCGGGCACGGACGCGGAATCGGCTGGCGCGATACTCGCCGAGGCCTCGTCAACTTCGTAGAGCCGGTTGGCCCGCGCGCCTTTGACGACGCTCACGCGCCCGGTGCGCCAGCGCACGGTGAGAATCGTGGCAGCAGCCGTGTCCACGGCAAACGCGAGTTGCGCATCGCTGCCCGAGAGGTAGTAGCCTCCGGCGGTCATCTCGCGCGACTGCAGCGGCAATGCACCGCTGCGCACCGTCACCTTTGCGCCGACGCCCTGCGTGTTGCCTCCGGCGCCACGCAAGCGTACCGCGATTCGCGGCGCGGAAGTCGTGCTCCGATACACCACCGATGGGGCGTTGAGACGCGTGACGACGACATCCAGTGCGCCATCGCCATCGAGATCGGCAAGCGCGAGCCCCTGCGACACCGCGCGGTCCGGTCCGAAACCCCAGCGTTGACTGACGTCGGTAAACGCCAGATCGCCGCCGTTGCGGAAGGCGACGCTTGCGGTGCGCAGCAGTGGAAACTCCCCCGACTCTCGATTCCATGGCACGCGCGGAAAGCTGTTGCGGATCCGATCGTAGGGATCGGCCTCGCGCACGTCATAGCGATGCCCGTTGACCGCGAGGAGGTCTTCGTAGCCATCAAGGTCCACGTCGAGAAACGCCGAGCCCCAGGTCCAGTCGGTGGCGGCAACACCGGCGAAGTCGCCGATCTGCGCATACGTGCCATCGCCGCGCGCAAGGTGCAGCATGTTGCGCATCCACTGGGTGCGTTCAGGTGAAAGCCCCACGGGTTTCTGCTGCGGCGTATGCGTGGGAATCTGGCGTTGCCGAGCCTCGAGGGTTGGCGACAGCATATCCGTTGTGAAGAGATCCACATAGCCGTCACGATTGATGTCGCCGAAATCAACGGACATGCAGGTATTGCTCGTGGCGCGCAGTGTCATTGGCGGCGCCAACTGGAAGTTGCCACGGCCATCGTTCAACCAGAACTGATCGGGATCTTCGAGGTCATTGCAGACATACAAATCCGGTGCGCCGTCGCCGTTGACGTCGTAAAAACGTGCGGCCAGTCCGAAATAGTCCGGGTCAACCGCGAGCGGCACACCGCGCTCGTCGCGAAAGCGAGGCCCGAGTACCGGCGTCCGCGTGAAGTGGCCCGTACCGTCGTTGAGAAAGAACAAGTCGCGCTCGGCACGCTGTGAACGCAGGAAACCGCCGAGGTCCGGCCGAGCCTCCACGCGGTATTCATTGCGCCAGTCGTCGACCACGATGACCGAGTCGCCGATTTTTTTGAGCACCTGATCAAACGCGCGTGCCTGCGGTGGAAACGCATCCAGCGCGTTTCTGGTCTTGTAGGTTGCGACATACAAGTCGAGTGATCCGTTGCCGTCGACGTCGGCGAGGGTCATGGTCGTGGCATTGACCGTGTCGGACGGACCGCTGCCGGACAGACCGCTTTCGGCGGTGCGGTCGGCGAAGTGGCCGGTGCCGTCGTTCAGGTACAGTTTGACTGGGCCGCCAAAGGTGCCCGCAATGAGATCGAGATGACGGTCGCCATTCACGTCCGCCAGCACGACACTGGTCGTCGCGACGCCAGTGAAGTCCAGTCCGCTGGCTTTGGTCGCGTCGGTGAAGTGCAGACCACCGTCGTTGTGATACAACGCGGCCGGGTTCTCTTCGGAGGCGAGTACGATATCCGGACGCCCGTCGCCGTCCACATCGCCCGTCGCGACGCCCGCGCCGTCAAGCAGCCCACGGTTGGCGAGCCCGCGTTCGACATCGATGTCGTTCTGGTGAGTCAGTCCGGTTGCAGCGGCCGTCAGTTGCGTGAAGCCCGCCTGTCCGTTGCGTGAGACATCGAGCTGCCGCCATCGGTGGCCGACCTCCTGGTGCCAGCCCGTGTCAACGGCCGGCGTGCGGCAACCAGCAAGCAACGCAGCAAGCGAAGCGGCAAGCAACGCGGCGAGCAACGCACAGAACGCACTCATGAAAGCGGGGGTGGGCGAGAGCGGCTCTGTCACCGGGTTGGATGTTCGTCCTGACATTCCCGCTCGCTTCATGCGCCGCGGCGGCGTTTGATGGTGCGCATGATCCGGCGACCGATGCACTGTCCCTGCACGAGTCCGTCCACGACGGCTGGAAAGTAGTGCACGCCGGCGTACACTCTCGAGATGGCAACTTCATCGCGTGCCGCGCTGAACGAAGCGAAGGTGCGCGGCGGCTGTCCGATGTCCATTTGCGTGGAATCGCTGTAGGCGATGCTGTCGCCCAGCAGCGCTATCAATGCTTCTACCGCAGCCGCGGACTGCACCGAGTGCCCCGAGGGATACTCCGGGAACGGAGGAGTGGGAATGACCGTCTGGAAGTTGGGGTCGAAGACGCGCTGGACATACGATACGGGACGCACCACGTTGGAGCGGAATTTTTCGTGCCAGCATCCGATAAAGGCATCCGCGATGGCGAGTGACGTCATTGCGTACAACTCCACCGCTGCGTCCGCGCTGAGTTTGCGACGTGCAACCATCAGGTTGACGATGCTGATCCAGTGAAAGCCGGGTGTTCCCGTTGCCACCGGACTGTCCGCCCAGAAGAGCGCGATCTCGCGCTGCGCTGGAGTGAGCCGCAGCACCGTATCATGGAACTGCTTTCCCATTTTCCAAAAGGGCGAGTTGACTTGCTCGGAGTAAGTCGGCGGTGGTGGTGGCGCACAATCGGCACCTGTCTTGAGCACAAACGGGCGCAGGTTGCCCCAGTATGGCTCCGTCGGTTTCGTCGGGTTAAACGCGGGCAGCGTCGTCGGTCCCTCGACCTTTGGTCGATTCGTGAAAGTCCCCTTGCTGGTGGCGTTCTCGACGTCCTCATGCACGTTCGGATTGGCGAACTGCACGAGATCGCTTTGCCCCGACAAGGTCTGCGGAACAAACTGCGCGATATTGGTCGTGCTGCTCCAGCTCTCGCGCCGCCCGGAGGGTGACCACGGTCGGCCGCGCGTCGCAAAGAAGCTGTCCACTGCCGCCCACGCGAGGATTGCGTCGCCGATGGCACGACCGTGCCGCAAGGCGCGGGCCGCCTCGTTTACTCCGACACCGGCCGCCACCCTGGCAGCCACCTGTGCGCGGGAAAGCGAGTCGATCGTCCGACGCGTGCCGGGCATGCCGTCGCGAAACAAGGAATCCAGCACCACACGCTCCGCTTCGGCCGCGACAATGGCGCCGTCCAACGGTTGGCCCGCTGGCACCGAAGGCATGGCCGGCAGTCCATTGAGCTGACCACCAAGCGAGCGCAGCGACCCGTGGCGGTCGGCCGCGTACCCTTCGTAGAGCGCCACCGCACTGTACGCCGATATGCGCGCGGCGACGGGTGGCCCGAGTCGTTCGCCGCGCACGAACGCCAGCGAGGCGCGCAGCCACTGCGATACCAGCTGTGGATCCGTCGGCGCGGGAGTGCGCGCGCAGCCCGCACTGGTCGCCGCAAGCGTGATGATCGCAACGGACAAGCTCACCTGGAGCCAACGCGCGACGCGCACGTGGGCCATCAGGCACTCCAACTTGACGCTCCGTCCGGGAAAATGTTCGTCATAGGGTGATAGGTTACGGCGCGCGCCCACGCCACGGTAGAGCGGCGTCGGTGACGCGTCCCGTGTGCGGCCTCCGACACTCGGACACTGCTTCGTGCCCGCACATGACGTAGCTTCCGGCCATGCCGTTCGCCAGCTCTCCACCTTCCCGACCAGAATCGCACAGCAGATCGCACGGCAGATCGCACGGCAGATCGCACAGCAGATCGCGTGCCGCTTCTCGCCGTGGTGCGCGAGGTGAGCCACCAAGGCGCCTGGCTCGGGCGATGCTCCGAGCGTGGCTCGCGACGACGCTGCTCGCCTGCGCGAGCCAGCCGCCCGACAGCTCGGCCG
>JANNEV010000468.1:0-2441 GCA_031379145.1 Gemmatimonadaceae bacterium | reverse complement strand
GTCGCCTGCGGTTCCCGAACGTGGAAGCCATCCGTGCGCCGCTCATCGATCTGGGCGTCTTCCTCGGTCGCAGGATAAGGAGTGAGAGCGTCGGGTAGTCGTTGCGTTCGCCGATCACAATGAGCGAGTCGCCGCGCACTGTCATCCTCTTCGCTTTGGTCGGCAGCACGAGAGACCCCAAATACGTCAAGTCTTCACGCGCGAACACGTCTATCGTGCGCTCGGCGAGAGGCGTGCGTCCCCGAAATAGCACGAGCACGTACTTGCGCCACGCTCGCGCGTCAACTGGTCCGAGACGCGCCCCACGCGGGAGCGTAGCTACCACGGACTTCCCGTTGTCCGAGGTCACGACGTCCACCCTCATGGGGGCGCTTGATTCCGGATACACGCCCAGCCGAACAGTGCGATCTCGATCGATGACGGCGAAATGGCGCTGGTAGGCCGTGAGCACTGCACAACTGGAGTCGTCAAGCTGTCGCACGATTGCCTGTCTCGCCATGAAATGCTCGGCGCGAAGATCGTCGAACGGGTTGGAGATGGAGTCCACGACGCGGTCGCCGACCGCCAGCAGAAGGTCCGATTCCGCGGACGCTGCGGAGGCGTACCCCAGAGTCAGGCCGTCGTCCAACGCACAAGTACTGGACCACCTCCGGTTGCGTGGGAATGGCAAGGTCACCAACGAATCGCGCGCACTCGTCAGGTGAGTAAGTCGACGTTGAGTCGCATCGAAGCTGACGGGTCGGTCGTAGGAACCCTGAAACCAGAAGCTGGGGCTCAGCTCTCCTGGACCTCTTCCCTCACGGCCTAGCGTCGACACGAACCTTCCCGTACTGGATTCGAAGACTCGTACCTGCCGTGACCCCGCGTCGAATACGAGCAGTCCACGCGCAGAGAACTGAACGTCGGACGGATACAGAAGGACAGTGTCCTCCTCGAATGACGTCCGTTCCCAGATGAGCGAGAGCACTCCGGCGAACTGAACGCGTGGCAGCGCCACGCGACGGCTGTTCCCTGCATCCGAGGACTGCGAGTCGACCGTCGTTCCCCCCGCTTCGGCACTGACTGCCGCCGCGAGGGAAGCTTCGCCTCCCGGGCCGACTTCGACCTCGCCTGCCCCACCAGCTCGCTGTGCGGCGGACGAACTCTTGTCCGCGCAAGCCGATGCGAAGGTCCCGACGAGCAGCGCCCCTAGTAGCCTCCTCATCGCGGTCTCTGCGGAATCTGATTGAGATCGAGCACCCTGATTCCAACCGAGTGTGCCGGTGTTCGGATCAGTAGCGGCGTCCGCGTCCAGCCGCGGATCCGCAGCGAGTGCGCGACCACGAACGTGCGCACCCGGCCCAGTTCAACGCTCGGAAAAGGCGTTTTCGAGTCCACCGACATTTGTGAAGTCTCAAGGACGAGATGGCGAATGTCGGTCGCGAGAGGCCACCCGAGTATTCGAGCATATGCGCGCGCCTGCGCCACTGCGGTGAGGCAGTCGCCACCCTGAGTCAGTACCACCCAGCGCTCTGACCCACTCGCAAGGCCCTCGGCGCCGGAGAGCATGACGCGTATACCCGTGTCGGTGAGGGCGCCGCTCGCCGCTAGAGCAAGTGTCGCAACGCCGACAACCACCCGTCGTCTCGCACGAGTGCGTCCGCGTTGCGGCTCTGGCGACTCCAGGGGGCGATTCCAGCCGGACAACTAGTCGTCCATCCTGCGGCCGTACGAGTCGATCACGACCCAGTCACACTCCGAGCCGATGCAGACCCAGTATGAACCTGATTGGCACACGGTCGGCTCCCATGGCCCACATCCGCCCTCTGCCAGTGCCGGCCGGTTCGCGGCCACGATGCCAGCCAGGGCCACGGCGACCGCAAATGCGAATCGACTGAGTGTCTTCTTGGAGCTGTTCATCTAGGTCCCCTGAGGATGAGAGTGGTGTGGGCGAGGCGACGCAATCAGACGACTCCGCCGCAGTCCACGCGCCATCGCTAGGGGGGGGGGGGAGGACCTGTCAATAGCCACTTGCATCGACAGCCGTGTTGCCGAACGGCCAGCACGCTCAACTGCGGTTCCGCACGTAGGGCGATGACAAGCCGAATTTGTCGCAATTCCGTGCATCACATTTCTCGCTCGGATTGCGTTGAATCTTGTCCTCGCGCGTGCACCGTTCGTGCGCCTCGCGAGTGCTCCCGGGGGTGACCCGCCATCGCGATCCCGCTCTCAGCGACCGTCGCGCTCAAGAGGTGCGTCGACGTTCCGGTCGTCACACGATCCGCTCGTTCCTAATGCCCAAATCGCGTCCTTTCCGTGGAGAGCGACCCCTAGTACCTCCAACAGGGGTTGACCTCCGAAAACCCGCTTGAGCGACCCCGATCTGACGGAGGACACGGTGGTTTCGAGCTGCTCAACCGTGTGCGACATCCGAGGCGGAATGGAGGCGCGCGG
Organism: Gemmatimonadaceae bacterium; assembly: GCA_031379145.1. GTDB lineage: Bacteria > Gemmatimonadota > Gemmatimonadetes > Gemmatimonadales > Gemmatimonadaceae > Gemmatimonas. Next base: position 8 of record JANNEV010000468.1, on the reverse strand, counting down.
CGGCGCCG
>JANNEV010000427.1:0-11231 GCA_031379145.1 Gemmatimonadaceae bacterium | reverse complement strand
AGCAAGCGCCGGTCACTGTAGCGTTTGCCCGCCACCTGGATGTTCACGGGAAGACCGGACTGGCCCAAGCGGGTGCCACCGTCCACAAGACTGAACCGCAAGGAATGGACTACAACGAAATCTGGGAAACCTGGGGCAGTTTCGTTGGGGCACAAGGCAATTACGACCTGTCGAATGTGAAGCGCTCCATTGGTCATCTCTTCTCGAAAAGCACATTGAAGAATATCCCGATGCAACGAAGCATCGTGGGGCCAACTTCAGTAAAGAAACTGATGCAGGCATTTGAACGGCAAAGCCACTACATCACCAAGATGGACAACTTTCTCTCGGAATACGACGTGTGGCTGTGCCCTGTGAGTGCGACCACTGCGTTCAAACACCATGCGCACAGCAAGATGTTTGGTGATTTCAAGATCTACAACACGCCGGTGCAAGTGGATGGTGCTGACATCCACTACTACGTCGCGACGCAGTCGTACACGACCGTATTCTCAACCACCAACAGCCCGGTGGTCTCCATGCCCATCGGCTTGGGCTCATCCGGTCTACCCGTGAACATCCAGGTGGCGGGTAAACGCTATAGTGACCGGCGCTTGCTCACGGTTGCGAAGGTGCTGGACAACTACGCGGATACATTTTTGTATCCACTGCAATGAGCGTTCGGCGGTCACGGTAGTTGGTATGAAGCGGCGGTTGAGTATCCGACGCGAGCACCGACCGCGCGAGCACCGACTAGCGTGGGCGGCGTGTCCGCCGACTCGTTCACGCGCCTCGAGGGCCGTGGGAACATCGGTCACGGTGGGGGCGATGTCGGCGGTGACCAATCGGTCGCGCCGGTGGGACCGCCGCGCACGCCGAACGTCCCCGCGTGGTCGCGGGGTGTCGGGGGCGCGTCCTCAGGGGGGAGTCGGGGCGTCGGCGGACGGGCGTGAGGCGCGTTACGTGCCCCGGCTCGGGCGGGCCCGCGTCTATGGGCGGCCCCGGCCCGTCCGCAGCGGCGGGCGCCGCCTGCGCCCGCATGCCGCGGGGACGATTGGCATATCGGCGTCCGGGTACGCCGTTTGGTCTGCAGGCGCAGGTGGGGCAGGGTGGGATCGGGAATCCGCCGGCAGCCGCCGCACCGGGAGGCGCTTTCGCGGGGCAGGGGCGCGTTGCGCCGGCATCTGGGTGCGGCGGCGGTGGGTTTGGCGGACGCGGTGGTGCGCCGGTGGCGACAGATACGAACACGCGCGGCGGCAATCCGATGCGTCGTTCGCCGGGTTTCTACTCGTCCGCGTTCGCCGATGGGTACACGCTCTCGCTGATGATTGCCGACGCGACGACCGGCGTCGCGAAGGAGACGTGGCACAACGCATCGCGTGACAGCCCCTTCACCAGCCTGAACAACATGATGTGGGCCGATGATCGCGTGGTGTTTCCTGTCACGGTGCCCAAGGACGAGTACGAGCGCTGGTATTCGCTGAGCGTGAACGGTGGCACGCCGGTGCGGCTCACCACGACGGATGGTCTGATCGAGGATGCGACGTCGGTGGCGCTGTCGCCCGACGGCAAGACGATGTTCTACTGCACCAATGCCTCGGACATCGAACGCCGGCACATCTGGTCGGTGCCCACCGCTGGTGGCGCCGCGCCCGTGCGCATCTCGGCGGGTGATGGCATCGAGACGTATCCGCAGCCGCTCGCGTCAGGGAAGAGCGTCGCGGTCATCTACTTCGACGCGCACACACCGGCCTCCATCGCGCTCGTGCCGACGCAGGGTGCCAAGCCGACGATTGTGTTCCCCAAGCTGGGCAAGGATTTCCCCACCGCGGCGCATGTGACGCCAGAGATTGTGTGGACCACCGCCGCCGACGGGATGAAGATCAGCAATCAGCTCTTTCTGCCCAAGACATGAAGCCCGGCGAGAAGCGGCCGGCGATGGTGTTCGTGCACGGAGGGCCGCAGCGCCAGATGTTACCCGGCTACCACTACATGCAGTTCTACCACCGGGCCTACGCGTACAACCAGTGGCTAGCGAGTCAGGGCTACCTGGTGTTGTCGATCAACTGTCGCAGCGGCGTGGGCTATGGCCGCAGCTTCCGCAACGACGAGAAGACGCGGGATCGCGGCAACTCGGAGTATCAGGACGTGCTGGCGGGCGCCAAGCTCCTGCAGTCGCGCGCGGATGTCGACGTCTCGCGCATCGGCAGTTGGGGGCTGTCGTATGGCGGCCTACTCACGTCGCAGGCGCTGGCGCGCAACTCGGACATCTTCGTGGCGGGCGCCGATCTCGCGGGCGTGCAGCTCTACGGCAATGTGATCGACACCACGAGTCTCGCCTTCCGCTCCAGTGCGGTGTCGGCGATCGACAGCTGGAAGTCGCCGGTGTTTCTCGTGCACGGCGACGACGATCGGAACGTGGACTTTGCGCAGACGGTCGGACTCGTGCAACTGCTGCGCGCACGCAAGATCTATCACGAGCTGATCGTCGTGCCCGACGACCTGCACGAATCGATGCTGCACACGAACTGGATCGACACCTTCGACAAGATGGGCGTCTTTTTCAAGCGCTTCGTGTGGGACAAGCAGACGCCGCCCGCGACGAACGACTGAGCAAGATCGCTATAAATCAGTCAAGGAAGCGCGTTGCTGAGGCCGATCAGCGAATAGGCGCCGGGCGCAGCTGCTTCGCTCCCGTCGCCTCAACGGCATCGAACGTCGCCATCAGTGCCACGACGTTCGTCGGGGGTAGAAGCACTCGCCCGAACGGGCTGCGAGAGGTAAGCTCGTCGACGACTTGGCGTAGGTAAGGGAACAGCAGAGCTGGCGCGTGCGCATATGCGAACGCTTGTACCGGAACCGTTTGTGTCTCGCCGGAAACTCGAAACACGGCCGTTACGGCGACGTCGAGTCTCTCCGGTCGCGACTCAACCGACGGCGCGCCGAAGAGCAGTCCGACTTCGAAGTGGTGATGGTCACGCCAGCGCCAGTCCCAGCCCCAGCCGACGACGTTGTCAGCCGCATTCGCGTCTGGTGGCGTCGGCGAAAGCGATTGCACTGGGAAGAACAGGGCTTCGATGATGTATCCGCTCTCAATCGCGACTGGCGCGGTCATGCGATCATCTCGGCACTGACACTCTGAACGTAGATCTCGCGGTCGCTGCCTCTGAGAGTCGCAGAATGTCGTGACTCGACTGACGTGCTGCGTCGGTCGGCGTCGGCTCGATAGTTGTACGAGACACTTCGGGTACTGGGGACGAGAGGCACCACGTTGGTGACAATCGCCTTCTCGCGCAGAAGATGTTGGAGCGCCTCGGGTACATCGATTAGCACGCGGAGAAGCGTGTCAGTGGCTCCATTCTGAATCACCGTCCCTTTCTCCCAACGCACGACCGTCTTCGGGCCGGCACCGAGGAGCTCTTCCAGCTGCGTCTGTGTGAGACCGACGCGCTTCCGGAACCCCTTGATATCGCCAGGCGTGAGCAGTCCTTCCTCACTGCGGATGATTTCGGAAGCGCGAGCCATCGCAGCGTCCATCTCACCCGGGGCGAAGTAGATCTCCTGGCACTCGCCAAGGCAGCGCTCGTAGTCACCCGAAATGGTGACCGTGCGACGGCCGATATGGACGTCAAAGGTGTGAAGCGCACGAGCGACGGCGCCGCCACACTCAGGACAATTGGTAAGCATCTGTGTATTTGCCTCGTTGCGCGCGTATTCGAGAGAGCGTGTGCCTTCTGACGCGCGTTGAGTGATTGAGTACGCTGTCGACCTATCGCTCGCGTCGAGAATAGGTCTTGCGAGCCCACTTATTGATGTAAGTGTTCAGTCCTTTCCCGGCAAAGGCGAGCTGCTTCATACGTTCGATGTGCACTCGGCCCGCACTGGCGTTGGTCCAGAGATAGGTCTGCCCTGTACTGAAGCGTACGCGGATGAAATCGGAGCCGATTTCGTAGGCGGAGACTCCTGAGTCGCCACTCACATTCTTGTATGGTGTCATCTCGATTCCTCGTTCTCGGGGTTCTCCCCTAACGCCGGCGTTGTGTTGGAACTACAGTCGTTTGAACGAGATCACGACCACCATTTCCGCAGGGCTCTGTTCGACCAACTGCAGCTTCACGTACAGCTCGAACCCGGCGTAGTGCGGATGGTACACGTCCTGCCAGAGGCCTGGTCGCTTATCGGCCGACATGGTCTTGTAGAAATGGCTTTCGTCGAGCACCAGTACGCACTGCAGAACGTCGTCCTCGTCGAGCCCGAGCTCGCCCGCCCCATTCAGCGCCGTCCAGGTGATCCGGTACCGCTTGTCTCGGACCAGCTGCTGGACCAGCGACAGCTTGTACGAAGGGCTATCCGGCGTCACGAGGGAGACGAGTAAGGTAGCATTATGCTACACAATGTCAATAATTCTTGATTCATCGCGACCCCCGAAAATTTGACGTCTCTGCTTGGTTTTGTTGCCAAAGTATATTATATAGCATATATAACATACATGACACAAGTCAATCTCTCCGAAACGCTGCGCGCCATCCGCGCCAGCCTCGACCTGACGCAGGAACAGCTGGCCGAACGCCTCGGCGTGTCGTTCGCTACGGTGAACCGGTGGGAGGGCGCGACGCGAAAGCCCCAGAAGGCGGCGCTCACCGCGGTCACCGCGCTGGCCGCGGAGGCCGGCGTTGACCTCTCGGTATTGAGCGGGGATGCCGTGCCCGCCGCCAAGGTCACCCGCCGCCGTACCGGCGCCCGCTCACCGGTCCCCTCCACCAAGTCCATGGAGCAGATGCTCTGGGACGCCGCCTGCTCCATCCGCGGCGAAAAGGACGCCGCCAAGTTCAAGGACTTCCTGCTGCCGCTGCTCTTCCTCAAGCGGCTGTCGGACGTGTTCGATGACGAGATCGACCGCCTCGTCGAAGAGTACGGGGACCGGAAGACCGCGCTGGAGATCGTGGAAGGGGACCACGAGCTGCTGCGCTTCTATCTCCCGCCCGAAGCGCGCTGGGCCATCATCAGCGGTCGCGACGCATCATATGAGTGGCCGCTCGATTCCGACGGAAAGAGCACGCGCCCCAAGGACATCGGCGACCACCTCACGCGGGCCGTGCGCGCCGTCGTGCGCCACAACCCATCGCTGTCGGGCGTCATTGACATCAAGGACTTCGCCGCCGAGAGCAACGGCGAGCGCGAGATCAATCCGGCCAAGCTGCGTGGCGTGGTGGAGACCTTCTCCGACCCGCGCTACCGCCTCGGGCTTGCCGACGTGCAGCCCGACTTCCTCGGTCGTGCCTACGAATACCTGCTGCGCAAGTTCGCCGAAGGCTCAGGGCAGAGCGGTGGCGAGTTCTTCACGCCCACCGAAGTGGGCTTCCTGATGGCGCACATCCTGCGCCCGCGCCCCGGCGACGAATGCCACGACTACGCCTGCGGCTCGGCGGGGTTGCTGGTGAAGCTGCAGCTGGTGGCGCGCGAGCTGGACCCTACCAGCAAGGTGCCGCTCAAGCTGTACGGACAGGAGCTGCAGGCGGACAGCTTCGCCGTGGCCAAGATGAACGCGATCATCCACGACATGAGCGTGGAGCTAGCCCGCGGCGACACGATGATCAACCCCAAGTTCAAGACGGACGACAGCAAGATCCGCACGTACGACATCGTGGTGGCCAACCCGATGTGGAACCAGCCGTTCAATCCGGATCTTTTTGCCAATGATCCGTTCGACCGCTTTCGCGCGCAGGGCGGCATCACCAGCGGCAAGGGTGACTGGGCGTGGCTGCAGCACACCATGGCGTGCTTGAACGAACGCGGACGTGCGGCGGTGGTGCTGGACACGGGTGCAGTGACGCGCGGATCGGGATCGAAGAATGAGGACAAGGAGCGGAACATTCGCAAATGGTTCGTCGACCGGGATCTGATTGACGGCGTGATTCTGTTGCCCGAGAACCTGTTCTACAACACCACTGCGGCGGGAGTCATTGTCGTGTTGTCCAAGCGGAAGCCAGCGGCGCGCAAGGACAGGATCGTGCTGGTGAATGCGTCGCGACGAGTGCAGAAGGGGCGGCCGAAGAACTTCATTCCGGAAGACTTCATTCGACCGCTCGCGGCGGCGTATCTCAAGGGTGAAGCGGTAGACGGCGAAGTCGCGGTGATCTCGCGACAACAGGCCGAGGAGACGGACTACAACCTGAGCCCGAGCCGGTGGGCGGGGCAGACGGAAGCGGCGCAGGTGAGATCCGTCTCCGTCCTGCTAAGCGAGCTTGTACGACTCGAGCATGAGTCGACGGAATTGACCAGAACGATCGCGCAGCTGCTTGCCGGAGTTGCGGATGAGACCTGATGGAGAGGCCATTGCTGCGCGCTGCCCAGAAGGCTGGTCCATGGTTCCGCTAGGCGAGCTGTGTACGATCCTGAGCGGAGGCACGCCTTCGAAGGCGAACCCCGCGTTCTGGAAGGGTGACATTCCTTGGGTTTCGGGCAAGGACCTGAAGAAGCCGAGACTCGCGGATGTTGTGGACCACATATCCGCTGACGGCCTGGTGGACGGAAGTCGGCTCGCTCCCGCGGGCTCGGTACTGCTGCTGGTCCGCGGTATGGGACTCGCAAAAGACCTTCCCGTGTCCGTGGCACTGCGACCGATGGCGTTCAATCAGGATGTGAAGGCGCTCGTGCCGAAGCGCGACGTTTCCGGCGCGTTCCTTCGTGCGGCGATCTATCACGCGAAGGATCAGCTACTGTCGCGCATAGTTCCGTCGGCTCACGGGACGATGACCCTTAATCTCGACGATATCGAGACACTGCGCATTCCAGTGCCCGATCAGTCTGAAGATTCAGAGCAGGTCGCAACGGCGCTGGAGCTGCTTATGCAGGCCGCAGACACAAGCGACGCCGAAGTCGATCGAGCTCTGGCACTCAAGCAGGTCACGATGTCGGCGCTGTTCACTCGCGGGCTACGGAGCGAACCGCAGAAGGAGACCGACATCGGTCCGATACCGGAGAGCTGGAACCTCGTACGCTTTGGAAGCACTCGCGAATGGCTTCAGTACGGAACCTCGGTACGCTGCACGACTGAGAGGCGTGGGCTGCCTGTACTTCGCATACCAAACATCGAGCCGGGCCGAGTCAACTCGAGTGACCTCAAATTCGCAGAACTCGCATCGGAAGACGCCGCGCGATATCGGCTGGAGAACGGCGACCTGATTTTCATTCGTACGAATGGAGTAGTCGAACGTCTCGGTGCGTGTGCCGTCTATGCCGGTGATCCGGCAGAGGCTCGCTTTGCATCGTATCTCATCCGCGCACGGCTGAAACTCAATTTGCTGGTGCCCGCCTTCGCCGCACATTTCTTCGGATCAGAGCGCGGAACGAGTCTCATCGCAACGCGAGCAACTCCTGCCGCGGACGGCAAGTACAACCTGAATACCGGAACGATCGATAGTCTTCCAATAGCCCTGCCCACCACGCTGGACGAGCAGCACGAAATCGTTGAAGTCCTCGATGCGATTGACCGCAAGATTGAGCTGCACCGAAAGAAGCGCGCGGTTCTCGACGACCTCTTCAACTCGCTGCTCCACAAGCTGATGACCGGTGAGATCCGAGTTGTCGATCTGGATCTCTCCACGCTCACTTCAACGAGCATCGCCGGGGCAGCATCATGAGCGAGTTGAAGATCACCGAAGCCGGCTCCGCGCAATTCCCGATGGTCTTGCACGCCGTCGGCATCGGCTGGACATCGCTCACGCCCGACGCCGCACGCACCAAACGCGGCGGCGACGCCAGCATGCTCTTTCGCGACGATCTCGCCGCCAAGCTCGCCGAGTTCAACGCATGGCTGTCGCCAGACGCGATCCGTCAGATTCTCGAGAAGCTCGAAGCCATCCCGCCAACCATCGACGGCAATCGTGAAATGCTCGCTTGGCTGCGCTGTGAGCGGGCGTGGTACGACGAAGCAGAAGAGCGCCATCGCCGCGTACAACTCATCGACTTTGTCGCGCCCGGCAACAACACGCTCCACGTCACGTGGGAGTGGAAGCTCAAGCCGCCCGCGCGAAAGGGCAATCGCGCTGACGTGATGTTCGTCGTCAACGGCGTGCCGGTATGCATCGTCGAGCACAAGAACCCCAAGGACGGCAGCGCGATCGAGCGCGGCGTCACGCAGCTTAAGCGCTACGCCATCGAGACGCCGGAGCTGATTGGCACCCCGCAACTGTTCAACGTCACCCACCTGCTGGACTACTGGTATGGCGTGACATGGAACGCGAATCGTCGGTTCATGGCGCGCTGGAAGCAGAGCGCCGAAGAGACGTACAAATTCGCCGTGCAGTCGTTCTTCGAGCCAACGGACTTTCTGCGCACGCTACAGCACTGGATCCTGTTCTACGTGGAAGATGGTGAGACGCGAAAGTCCGTCATGCGCCAGCATCAGCGCAGCGCCGTAGACAAGATCGTCGCACGCTGCGAAGACGCGACCAAGCGCCGAGGCTTGGTGTGGCACACGCAGGGTTCCGGCAAGACGTTCACGCTGCTCACGGCGGCGAGACTGATCCTCGAGGACCCGAACCGCTTCAAGACGGCCACCGTGATGGTCGTGGTGGACCGGAAGGAGCTGGAAGGACAGCTCAAGGGATGGGTTGAGAAGCTGCTGGGCGAGCTCCAGCGGCAGGACATCGCGACGTGGCACGCCAATTCCAGAGCTGAGCTGGAGGAGATTCTCACCAGCGACAAGCGCGGACTCGTGCTGTCGATGATCCACAAGTTCGACGGGGCCATCAAGGACGCCAACACGCGCGACAACGTCTACGTCTTCATCGACGAAGCGCACCGATCGGTTGCCAAGAACCTGGGCACCTACCTGATGGCCGCCGTGCCCAACGCCACGATCATCGGCTTCACCGGCACGCCGATCGACAAGACGGCACAGGGCGAAGGCACGTTCAAGATCTTCGGCATCGACGACGAAAAGGGGTACCTCGACAAGTACTCCATTCGCGAATCCATCGACGACGAGACGACGCTCCCCATCAAGCACACCATGGCACCGAGCGAGATGACGGTGCCATCGGAGCAACTGGACAAGGAGTTCTTTGCGCTGGCGACCACCGAAGGTGTGTCCGACATCGACGAGTTGAACCGTGTGCTCGATCGAGCGGTCGGGTTGCGCACGTTCCTCACGGCCGACGACCGGATCGAAAAGGTCGCCGACTATGTCGCGAAGCACTTCACCGAGAACGTCGAGCCACTGGGCTACAAGGCGTTTCTGGTTGGCGTGAATCGTGAAGCGTGCGCGAAGTACAAGCGTGCGCTCGATAAGCGTCTGCCGCCTGCGTGGAGCGAAGCGGTGTATTCCGAGAGCGCCGCAGACGTGGTTGATCGTCCGCTCGTCGCCGAACTCCAGCTCTCCGAGGAACGCGAGAAGGATGTGCGGGTGCTCTTCAAGAAGGCCGGCGAAGAGCCCAAGATCCTCATCGTCACCGACAAGCTGCTCACCGGCTACGACGCGCCGCTGCTGTATTGCATGTATCTCGACAAGCCGATGCGGGACCACGTGCTGCTGCAGGCGATCGCACGCGTGAATCGCCCGTACGTGGACCCCGCAGGTGTGCGGAAGAAGATTGGGCTGGTCGTCGATTTCGTGGGCGTGCTGCGCGAACTCAAGAAGGCGCTGCAGTTCGACAGTTCCGATGTGAGCGGCGTGATCGAGGATCTGGACATTCTGCTGGCCGATCTGCTCGCGAGACTCGGCAAGGCGCGCGAAGACTACCTGCAGGTAGATGCGAAGGACGCCGCGGACGAGCAGTTGGAGAAGACCGTCTTTGGCCGATTCCTCGACCCCGCCGAACGGAAGGCATTTTTCGAAACGTACAAGGAGATTGAGGCGCTCTGGGAGATCCTGTCCCCGTCGCCTGAACTGCGCGACCATATCGGCAGCTTCTCGCGTCTCGCGAGCCTGTATGCCGCCGTTCGCAACGCATATGCCGATCGCGGCAGCTACGTCGCCGAACTGGCCAACAAGACGCGTCGACTTGTACAGGAGAACGCGACGCAGTCCGGCCTTGGTTCGTTCACCCGGAGCGTCACGTTCGACGTGAAGACGCTGGAGGGGCTCCGACAGGAGCCCGGGTCGGACGAAGGGAAGGTGTTCAATCTCGTCCGCGGCCTGCAGAAGGAGATTGATGACGGGCCCGAGGCCGCGTCGGTCCTGCAGCCGCTCAAGGATCGGGCCGAGCGCATTCTCAAGGATATGGAGGATCGCAAGGTTACCGGACTGGCGGCGATGGACGAGTTGGCAGCACTCGTTGCCGAGAAGGAGGCAGCGATCAAGACGGCCGCCGACAGCGGCCTCTCAACCCGGGCATTCGGTGTGTACTGGTCGCTCAGGGACCATCCGGCGCTGATGGCCGCGGGTATCTCGCCCATGGCGCTGGCGCGCGAAGCTGAGGCACAGCACTCGCGTTTCGCGAGTGCGCGGGTGAATCCGGACGAGCAGCGGAAGCTGCGCGCTGCGCTGTACCGGCCGCTGCTAATGCTGAGCAAGGACGACCGGGCCCGCATCGTCGATGACATGCTGGCGATTCTGCTTGATGGTGAGGCAGATGGGGAAGCGTGATCGCGAGCGGGCTGAGCTCGTACGGCGCGTGCTGCACTGGACGGAGCGGCTCAGGGTCCAGCCGCGGTATGTCCGCGTGCAGCGGATGACCACGAAGTGGGGGTCCTGCTCGGTTGGCGGCGTGGTGTCGCTCGCTCAAGATCTGGCAGGCCAGCGCTCGGGATTCCAGGACTACGTCATCGTTCACGAACTGCTCCACCTGCGGCATCCCAATCACGGCCGCGTATTCAAGGCCTTGATGAGCGCGCACGTGCCGGATTGGCGGGCGCACGATCTTCGTCGCTGAATGGGCCCACCTGAATGCCTGTTCCGTTCCCAAGGCCAGCGCTCCTGGTCTCCGGGCCGTAGTACAGTTGGGACGATCTGGCGCTCGTGCCATCATTTCAGCGTAAGCTTCCCCGTCAAGCACACGGTTGGAAATTGGGATGAGCAAAGAGGCCTGAGCGTCGGCACGAAGCGCGCGGCTCAGCGCGTGATACGTCCGGGCGCAGCAATCAATGCTCGTATTGGAGTACCGCTGCTCCGACGACAGCAACTTCCGAACGACGAGGCCATTTCATAACCAAGCTCGCAGCGGCGAGCTCAGGCTGATGGCCTGCGTGGCCACTGTGAGCCTCCGCGCACGCTGACTGCCCCAACGGATCATTCTGATCCGCGACGA
>JANNEV010000351.1:0-2296 GCA_031379145.1 Gemmatimonadaceae bacterium | reverse complement strand
GCTGCTCGATGAGGCGATCGCCGAGTTCCAGAAGGCGCTCCGAAGCCGAACCCACCGGCTGCCGGCCTATGAGGCGCTGGGACAGTGTTTTGTCGAGCAGGGGCGCTTCCAGATTGCGGCAACCGTGCTTGCTCGGGCGTTGCACGAACCGGGGCTCAGCGACGAGCAGCGGGTTGGCGTGCTCTATCTTCTGGCATATTCCTGCGAAGCCCTGCAGCGCTGGGGGGAGGCTCGGAGCTATTTTCAGCGCGTGTATGCCACCGACATCAATTTCCGCGACGTTGCCGCCCGACTGGCGGCTCTCGAGCTGTTAGCAATATGACGCTGACGACTCGCACCCCCACGGCACTCGCTGCGGCACTTCGTGACATTCAGTCGCCGATTCATCATCGACTCGGCGACGTCTCGCAGGAGCTCTGGCGCATCGTGTCCGCTGATGTGCCGCTGGTGCAGGAGGTGCAGGAACACCTCATGGGCATGAAGGGGAAGCTCTTTCGTCCAACACTGCTATTGCTCTCGAGCGCGGTCGAGGAGCGCTCGCAGCCGCGGGCGGTGACGTACGCTGCCGTGGTCGAACTGATTCATCTTGCAACGCTCGTGCACGATGACGCGGTCGATCACTCTGCCTTGCGTCGGGGCATGCCGACCGTGAACTCGCTCTTCAGCCATCAGGTGTCCGTCATCATGGGCGACTACCTGTACCTGCGCGCGCTGCGGGAGCTCGTGCAGCTCGGCGACCTCGAGGCGATGGCCGCGATCACCAACGCGTCCAACGAAATGACGCTTGGCGAGATGCGGCAGCTCTCGGCCTATGATGCGCTGGCGTTTACGGAACGAGACTACGAAACGCTCATTCGAGCCAAGACCGCATCGTTGTTCGCAGCGGCGTGCGATGTCGGCGCGCTGTGTGGCGCTCCCCGACACCGCGAGGCGCTGGTTCGGTACGGCGAACGGTTGGGCATGGCGTTCCAGGTTGCCGACGATCTGCTCGACTACACTGAAGGCCAAGAGATGACGGGGAAGCCCGGCGGTTTGGACCTGAAAGAGCACAAGGTCACGCTTCCACTCATCGCCGCCCTGCGCGAAATGTCCGCGTCGGATCGTATTCGCGTGGACGAGCTGTTCGCCGCCGCGGAGCCGGAGGAGGATGCCATCGGCGAGGTGATTGCCATCGTCGGTTCTTCAGGCGGCCTCGACTATGCACGTCGTCGCGGTGATGAGTTTGCGCGAGAGGCTGAGGACGCCTTGGCGGAACTCCCGGATAGCGCCGCGCGATCAGCACTCATCGACGGCATCGCGTACGTAGTCCAGAGGCGCTGGTGATGGCCCGCGGCCCCTCGAGACATCGACCCCTCTTCCACGTGTTGGTCCTGGCCAGCGGCTTTGTCACCGGCGGCCTCCTCACGCAGGTGGCGCGGCGATTTCTGCCCGCCGGCGCGGTCAAGGAATTTCTCACAACGGGTGTGACTGCCTCTATCGGCCCGCTGCCGCTCGACTTGATTATATTGAAGTTCGCTGTAGGACCCGTTGCCCTGGACGTCTCACTTCTGAGTCTGCTGGGGGTCTTGATCGCCTACCTTATCGCGCGGTCCCTGTTCTAGGAGCCCTCATGAATCTTGGCAACTTTGGTTTTGGCGAGATCCTCATCATTCTCGTCATCGTGCTGCTGCTCTTCGGCGCCAAGCGCATCCCGGAAATCGCGGGTTCACTTGGTAAGGGCATCAACGAGTTCAAGCGGAACATCAGTGATGCGCAGCGTTCCATCACCGAGCCTGCCGCCCGCAACGATCGGGTCTCGTCAGGTCCGGCCGCCGACCCAGTGCACGAAGAAGAACGTCCCGAGCCGAAACGCTTGATCAGCTGACCGTCGAGACTGTCTGCGGCGCCCAACTCGCGCAGCAGTTCACAGGACGAAAAAGCCCCCGCGATCCAGAAGATTGCGGGGGCTTTCTGCCGTCTAGATCTGTCGCTCGTCAGGTGCCCGACTGACGCCGGAGCTGTGAGAGCACCTTGGTCCGCTGATCGTCCACCTTGACGCTCTCGCGGAGACCCTTCAGGAACTCCTGGACTCGCTGTTGGCGCAGCGACTGCGTGAGTTGGCCCCGCTGCTCCTCTTTCTGCGCTTCAAAGGCCGCCTTATTGGCCATGGTGCGGGAGTCCACTCGCAGCACGATCATGCCGTCGGCCGCGATGACAGGGCCGGCGACCTGACCGATCGGCGCGGAGAACGAGGCACCAATCGCTTGAGTGAACTGTCCCAGGCCGGGAACCAGGTCTACTCGGGCAAACACTCTTG
>JANNEV010000350.1:0-2579 GCA_031379145.1 Gemmatimonadaceae bacterium | reverse complement strand
AGTACCGGCAAGGGGTCGTCTGTACCGTCGCAATCTGGCCAAACCTCAATGCGCGCTGGACGCTCGAGGAGCTCGCTGCCTCGCTACGCACTCCGGTCTTCTCACTGTTCGCAGGTCGGCGTTCCAACCCACTGGGGCTTCCGCTCAACCCGGAGATCGTGGAGGTGGAGTCGATGGCGGCAGCGTTCGCGGCACGTCCACCGGTACCAGAGAAGATGCTGGCAGAGTTGCAACGCTTGCGCCCTCGCGCGGGATGGGGACGCGAGGTGGCACACGATGTGTGCGAGGGCCTTCCCTCTGGCCTCGTCGCGCCGCTTCGCCGTCATGTACGTCGCGACGTGCCCGCAAATCGCACTGGCTGGCTCTTCGAAGAGCGGGTCATGGAAGTCGGAATGCTGCCGTCCACGGGAGGCGTAGAATGACTGTGACAAGCACGACAAAGCTCTTCACCAAGGCTGTGCTCCGACACGACGTTCCCGCCGCAGCACTGCGTGCGGTGCTCGTGCCAGAGGGCGCAGCGGCCCGCGCGGCGACCTCGCACCACCTCGTGTGGACGCTATTCGGCGACGCCCCCGACCGCGAGCGGGATTTCCTCTGGCGAGAGCATGCACCGGGGCAGTTCTACCTGCTGTCGGATCGCGAGCCAGCGGATAGGCACGGGCTCTTTGACCTTTCGCCCGCGAAGGCGTTCGCGCCGTCGTTGACGATTGATGACAAGCTTGCATTTGAGCTGCGTGCCAATGCGACCGTCGCACGAGGCGGCGCGCCCGGTGTGCGCGGCAAGCCGTCCGATATCGTGATGGATGCTATTCATCGGGTTCCGGCGGGGGAGCGTGCTGCCGCGCGTGCAGACGTGCTCGATCGGGTTGCGATGGATTGGATGAACCGCCAGGGCGATCGAGCGGGCTTTTCCGTGGACAGTCTCGAAGTTGTCGCTTACTCCACGCCGCAACTCGATCGGTCGCGAGAGCGCGCGGGAGCGAAGTTCGGCGTGCTCGACCTGCGCGGCCAACTACGCGTCCGTGATCCTGAGCTGTTCGTGGATGCACTCGGTCGCGGTTTCGGGCGCGCGAAGGCGTTCGGCTGTGGTCTGATGCTCGTTCGCCGTGTTTGAGCCCGCGTGAGCGACGGCTATGTCCCGCTGCGCCCGATTCCGCTCAAGGATCGCGCGGCGATCGTTTTTCTCGAGTACGGTCAGGTCGATGTCATCGACAATGCGTTCGTGCTTGTCGATAAGACCGGCATTCGCGTCCAAGTGCCCGTCGGTGGGCTCGCGTGTCTCATGCTCGAACCTGGAACGCGAATCACACACGCAGCGGTGGTGCTGGCGGCACGCGTGGGTTGTCTGCTGGTATGGGTAGGCGAAGGTGGTGTGCGGTTGTACGCGGCAGGACAACCGGGCGGCGCGCGCGCCGATCGGTTGCTGTATCAGGCCAAGGCGGCGCTTGACGAGACAGCGCGATTGAAGGTCGTCCGACGCATGTACGCCATGCGTTTCGGAGAGGAAGCACCGGCGCGTCGCTCAGTAGACCAATTGCGCGGCATCGAAGGTGCGCGTGTGCGGCAGATGTACCGCAATATGTCGAAGGTCCACGGCGTCACGTGGACAGGACGCCGATACGATGCGGCTACGTGGAGCGCTGCTGATGTGGCCAACCGATGCCTCTCATCGGCCACTTCGTGCTTGTACGGACTCACGGAAGCGGCGGTGCTCGCCGCGGGGTACGCGCCGGCCATCGGCTTCCTGCATCGAGGGAAGCCGTTGAGTTTCGTGTATGATATGGCCGACCTCTTCAAATTCGAGACGGTGGTTCCCTCTGCGTTCACTGTTGCCGCGAAGTACGAAAAGGGACGGCTTGACGCCGGCCAAGTGGAGCGCTCGGTTCGCATCGCGTGTCGTGACGCGTTCCGGCGCACGAATTTCCTCGAGCAGATCATTCCCGCCATCGCCGACGTGCTATTGGCCAGCGGAATCGACCCGCCATCCGACGCACCCGAGGGGCAGCCACCCGCGCTGCCGGAGGTGGTTTCAGGCAATGATGGTCATCGTGGTTGAAAACGCGCCTCCGCGACTGCGGGGGCGTCTGTCGTTATGGCTGGCGGAGATTCGCGCGGGCGTCTACGTCGGGGTGTTCACCGCGCGGACGCGCGAGCGTATCTGGCTGGAAGTCCTGCAACTGATCGGCGACGGCTCCGCTGCCATTGCGTGGTCGGCGCCGACGGATTCCGGTTTCGCATTCGACACCGCCGGGCCGAACCGTCGCCTGCCGGTGGACTTCGACGGGCTTACTTTGGTCAGATTCGAGGCGGCGGGGCCGACAGAGAGTCGGTAACTGTTTCGGATGCTCACCAAGTGATTGGTGCGTATGTTGTTATGCGTAAGAGCGTTCCCCGCGCATGCGGGGATGATCCGCCGGCGCGGCGTGCTGTGGTGACGGTGTCATGGCGTTCCCCGCGCATGCGGGGATGATCCGTTCGTCGGCCGCAACCAGCTCGACGCCGCCTAGCGTTCCCCGCGCATGCGGGGATGATCCGGCGCACGCCGCCCTCTGCACGGCGCTCCGTGGGCGTTCCCCGCG
>JANNEV010000317.1:0-5188 GCA_031379145.1 Gemmatimonadaceae bacterium | reverse complement strand
CCCTCTGACCAACAGCAAATAGATGACTCTACGCGACCATCGTTCAGATTCTCTGCCTGTTCTGCCGCAATCGCGTCGCCCGGCTCGACGATCATCAGGCGCACTACTGTCGATCGTGTTTGGCCACGCGATCGCATCGATCGCCATCGCATCAGTCGCCGTCGCTTGCACGAGCCCCCGTGACTCGATTGCGGCGCGTGCGGCGCGATCCAACGTGGTGCGACAGGACTCCATTCGGCCGGCGGGCCCGCCTGGCGAGCCGGCGGCGTCCTTTCCCGCACCCTCCCGTCGGGTGGCGGATATTGTCGCTCCGCGCTGGACCAACGAGGACTCGCGCGACGATGTCGGAGAGTTCACGCGGGTCGCGAAACTTTCGAAGATTCGGGCGGGACAGCGCGTTGCCGACATCGGCGCTGGCGACGGGTACTACGTCAGCCGACTTGCTCCGCTGGTTGGCCCCACCGGACGGGTGTTCGGCAACGACGTCGTGATGGACTACCTCAGTCTGCTACTGAATCGCGTACGATCCGAACGGCTCGGCAATGTACAGGTCGTGCTCGGCGAGGAGCACGATCCTCGCCTTCCAGCCGGCGAGATTGATGTCGCCCTGATGATTCACATGTACCACGAAATCACACAACCGTTCGGATTGCTCTGGAATCTGGCTACCGCGATGAAGCCGGGTGGCCGTCTGGTGATTCTGGACCTCGAACGTCCCACGTTCGGACACGGCACGCCACCGGCGCTCTTGCGCTGCGAACTGCGCGCCATCGGCTATCGGGAAGTGACGTTCACCAAAACTGGTGACGAGGAGTACGTGGCGATCTTTGAGGCTCCTGCCCCACTGAATCGGCCATCTCCCGAGCGCGTGAGAGAGACACTGCAGGCTAAACCGTGTCGCGGATGAGCAACGCAAACGACATGGACGACCCGGTCCCTGCCCCGGAACCGGAAGCGCTCGCGGTCACCCGCGACGTGCGCATTCCGGTTGCCGAAATCGAGCTCCACGCGATGACCGGAAGCGGTCCCGGCGGTCAGCACGTCAACCGCAGTGCGACACGCGTAGCCTTGCGTTGGAACGTGCTGAGTACCCGCGCGCTCAGCGACACGCAGCGCACGCGCGTGGCCGCCAAGCTGAAATCCCGCCTGGATGGCGATGGCGTGCTACGCATTGTGGCTGGCGAATTTCGGAGCCAGCAACAGAACCGTCGCGCGGCGCTGGAGCGCCTGGTCGCGATCGTCGAGCGCGCGTTGATTGTGCAAAAGGTGCGAAAGGCCACCAAGCCGACACGCGGCGCCATCGAGCGTAGACTCACCGACAAGCGTCAGCGTGCCGATACGAAGCGCGGGCGCCGAAAGGACGGCCACGATTGAGTCACTGTTTTGCGCGTGCCACGCTCAGAACACTACGACATTCGCTCCCAGAAAGTACGTCATGAAGTCCGCACGACCGCGCAGCGGAATCGGATCGCGATTCTGCGTGAAGGCATCCCGGACGCGCTGATCGTTGAGGTAGCGCACATCGTCGTGCCGCAGGAACCTCGCGCCAAGATCGAGCCGCACCGGGTTACGTCCGTTCGTGAGGCGGATCGTGGCGCCCACCGCCCCACCGTACGCCACAACCGCGTCATTGCTATTCGTGGTGCTGGCGAACGGCGAATTGTCGTTTTGCGAGCCTTCGACGGAGCTTTGCGTCCAGAACACCGAAAACCCACCGAGGGCCGCCACATACGGCGTGATGGGGCCATTGCCAAAGTGCAGCTCTGGTCCGGTTACCGCCGAGAAGATGTTGTTGGAGGTACGCAGATCGAGCTGCACCAGCCCTGCTGTTCCGGTCAGCGGGATGCGGCGGCGCTCGTTGCCGTAGTTCAATACGCCCAGATCCACTCGCCAGTTCGCAATCGCCTGTGGATCGAGGCGCCAAATCAGCGACGCGTCCACACCGAACCCGTTCCCTGTATTCTGACCGAAGTCGCCACGAGGCTCCGAGACCAACAAATGCGCTCCGCCAGACAACCGACCGGACGGCGTCCGACCGGCACTCGACTGGGCAAGCGCCGGCCGAACGACGGTCGCGGCGAGCAGGAGTGCCGTCGCGTAGCGCGCGGCGAAACGAACGACAGGTGTGTGCATGGTGCGTTGATAGAAGGGGACTTTGTGCCCGTGCAACCGGCCCGGAGCGGACCATGACTTTTACGCCGCGCGTGGCAGAAAGTGTCATCCCAATGGTGCTGGTCACACGCTCCAATGGCACCAGCCCCCGCGTCTTGCACACAGACCTTGAATCCCGAGTGTTGCACTCGTATTCTTTCCCGTTTCATGTCACGACCTTCCGCCCGCCTCGTTTTTCGTCTGCTTGCGCTCTGCGTGGGGCTGCTGGGCATGGGCGAAAGAGCCCGTCGCGGCGAGTCGGCGGCGCCCTGCTCGGCCCGAGCCGCCGTTTGGCTTCAGACGGCGATACCGACCGCATCGGCTCCGACGGACCGGATCGAAGCCCAGGTGTGGCTGGCCGACGTCGCACCGCGGTCGGCCTTTCGGCGTGGATCATCACGTCGGAGTTTCCGCACAATACCGGCGCGGGCGATCGGCTTTGTCGCAGATAGGGCCAGCGAAAGAACCGGTGGCAGGTGGCAAGCAAGTGAGCGGCTTCCGCGATCGCCTTCCCAGTCCGGCGACCGGGCGGCGCATGCGACGCACGCGCCCAGCCGAGCCCCTCCGATTCGCGTCTAGAGACTCGGGGCGATAGCCTCAGCGCTGGCGCCGTCGTCTGGACCTCGACGACCGACCTCGGCGCACGGTTTACAGCGACCTATTTTTCTCCACACATCGCGATGCGCCTCGGCGCGTCGCCGTCAAACTCTTTCTGAGGCACCATGTCGGCTCAGGCCACGCGTGTCAATCAGCTCGTGTGCGAAGCGCTCGGACTCGAAGTCGAGCAGTCGCGCTGGCGCGCGCTTACGCGTCAGCTGGACACCTCCGCGCCGCTCCCCGCCCGCTTGCGATCCATCGGCGGTGCGGTCGATGTCGGATTTCTCGATCGCGAGCTGTCGCGGGAAATGTTGCGTGAAGCCATCGAGGATCGAACGACGCCTCTTGTTCTGCTCAACGTGGCCACCGACGAGGCGCTCATTCTCCGCGCCAGCGCGGGCGCTGCCCCTGAAGTGATCGTGGTCAAGCGCCAAGGTGCCGACGAAACGCTGGTCGGCAGTCCGGAGCGCTTGACGGAGGTCGCCTGGCAGCGGCTTGGCAGTCCAGCCATGGCAAGTGCCCTCGCCCCACTCGCGCTTCGCTCTTCAATGAGTGCGATGCCCGCGTCACGCCCGCATAGTCCTGCCAACACCGCCGCGACCGGCGACGAGCCCGATCGCGACCGCACGCCGGTGGAGCGCGCGCTGGCGCTGATGGGTCGAGAAAAGCGAGAGATTCTCGCGGTCTTCTTTTATGCGACCCTGTCCGGCGGCCTGAGCCTGGTGCTTCCGTTGGCCGTCGGCGGCATTGTGCAGCTGGTGCAAGGTCGCCTCTTCCTGCAACCGGTAGTCCTGCTCATCTCGTTTGTTGTCCTCGGAACCATTGTCGCGGGCATCATTCAGATTGGTTTACTCCGGGTCGTCGAGCGCATCCAGCAGCGTGTCTTTGCCCGCATGGCACTGGAATTCGCGTTTCGCGTTCCGCGAATGCGCTATAGCGCTTCGCTGGAGTCGAACCTGCCGGAAAAGATGAATCGTCTTTTCGAGGCCGTGGCCATTCAGAAGGGTGTGCAAAAGCTCCTGCTCGACGTGCCGACGGCCTTGCTGACGATCCTCTTCAGTCTCGTGTTGTTGACGCTGTACAGTCCGTGGTTCTCGGTGTTCGCCATCGTCGTCACGGTCGCACTGTGGATCGTGATCCGCTGGACAGGTCCGGAAGGGTTGGCCACGTCGATTACCGAATCCAAGTACAAGTACAAGGCCGTGCATTGGCTCGAGGAACTGGCTCGCGCGTTTCACGCGTTCAAGTACGCCGGTGATTCCATGCTGCCCGTCGAACGTATGGATGACGTGGTCACCGGGTACCTCAAGTATCGACGCAAGCACTTTGCCGTCATCGTGAAGCAGACCATCGCGCTGATCGGCTTCAAAACGTTCATTACCGCCGCCGTACTCATCATCGGCGCGACGCTGGTGCAGACCAATCGACTGCTGCTCGGCCAGTTTGTGGCGGCGGAAATTGTGATCATCACCGTACTGGCTGGTGTGGAGAAATTGATTTCCAGCCTCTCCACCGTGTACGACATCCTGACGTCCGTGGACAAGGCCGGGCACGTCGCCGACATTCCGCTTGAATCGCGCGGCGGACTCGCGCCGGTACACAATCCTGCGGTCGGTATCGCCATTGAGGCAAAAGACGTGCGTTTCCGGTATGCGGGTGCCGCAGTCCCGTCGGTGGCCGGGGTTACCATATCGGTCCAGCCCGGCGAACGTGTCGCGATGATGGGGGTGGACGGGTCCGGCCGCTCGACGCTGCTCAAGCTGCTCGGCGGCCTCATCGACGAATACGACGGCACTATTCGATACGACGGCGTCACGCTGCGCGACCTGGACCGCCCCGCCGTGCGCGCGCGCGTGGGCCAGATGCTGTCTTGGACGGATCTCTTTGAGGGGACCATCGAGGAGAACGTGAGCGTGGGTCGGGCGCATATGACACCGATGGACGTGCGGCAGGCACTTGATGATCTCGAACTGACCGATGAAATCCAGCAGCTACCCAACGGCATTCAAACCGAAATCACGAACAGCGGACGCACGCTGCCCGCACATCTGGTCAACAAGCTGCTGATCGCGCAGGGCATTGTCGGCCGCCCGCGGCTTGTGGTGCTCGATGACTTCTTCCAGAATCTCGACGCGACCTCACGATCGCTCATCATCCAGTTGTTGACGGACCGCGCTCGGCCGTGGACCGTGCTGGCGGTCTCCCATGATCCGATTCTCCTTGCCGCGTTTGATCGAGTGCTGGTGATTGACAACGGACAGGTTGTCAATGAGGGTGTTTTTGAAACGCTGCAGCACGATCCGTTCTGCCGTGCGCTCCTGCACACTGCCAACACCACGGAGCGCTGATCATGGGCTCGTCCAATACGCAATCTGACCTTGATCTTGAACGCGAGCTCAAGCGCATTCCGCTGGAGACCACGGCATTGCTTGGAGCGGCG
>JANNEV010000307.1:0-9270 GCA_031379145.1 Gemmatimonadaceae bacterium | reverse complement strand
AGTAGCGGTAGCGATTCGCTTGACCGTGAACAACGCCACCCATTACACTCAACTGCATGTGCCGCAAGTTCTTATGCGGGCTTGCGGCGATTCTATGGGCCCCCCGGCTCTGGGCGCAGCCAGTGCCCGCCCGTGAGTTGTGGGAGTTCCCCATCGGAGCCGTCCTGGAACCGGCCGCGCTGGCGGCCGAGCCGGGTGCGGGCTTCTGGAATCCGGCGACGAGCGCACTTGAACGAGGAACTCGTTGGCGCTTCGGCGTCGCGTCGCTCACGACCGGGTCAGATCAGGCCGTGGATGGCCAGCTTCTCTCGATTGGATGGCGCCGAGCGGCGGGCGCGACGTACACGTTTTCGATGGCGCGATCAGGCATCGGTGGTATTGTGCGCACCGATACGGATCCGCAGGGCCTCGGTGACGTTCCCTACGCCACGTTGCTCGGGTCATTTTCCGTTGCACGAGAGATTGCGCCTCACCTGACGGCTGGATTCGCAGCGCGTTGGCGGAATGGCCGAGTCGATCAGCAGTCGCGCGACGCGATTGCCGGCGACCTCGGCGTTGTTCTGCATGATCTGCCGTGGCGTGACGCCCGAGTTGCGGTGTCGAGTTTCCTGTGGCGCCCCGGACGCGAGATCGACGATCGACCTTCGCTGTTGGCGGCGGCGGACGCGCGAATCCTCGGTGACAGTCTTCGGGGCGTTCGAATAGGCTACAGCCACAATGCGATCAACCGTGGCGCTGTGGAGCGCGGGGTGTTCGCCGGCGCGCGCGTGGAGCGCTTGGAGATACGCGCTGCCGGACTTCGCACGACTGCGGAAGGACGAGCGGTCGATCGCCTTCGCACCGGAGTCGCGTTGCACTACAACAGGTTCGTGATCGGGGTGGCGCGCGAAGAAGGCGCTTCGGGACTCGGGTCGATTTACCAATTCACGCTCAGCTCCATGCTACGTTGATCGCCATACCGATGTCCGCGCGCCACCACTCAGCGCGCGAGAACCTGCTGAACCTCTCGCCGTCGACGGCACTCGCCCGACTGCAGGATTGGTGCACGGCAGAGGATCAGCCCTCCTATCGTGCGGCCCAGATATTCTCGCGACTGTGGTTGCGTCCGGTCAATGACTTTGAGGACATGACCGAACTACCGGTTCGCCTGCGCGACGCGCTCGCGGCCGCTTTCGTCCTGCCTCGGCTTGAGCTCACAACTCGGCAGCTCTCCACCGACGGCACGGAGAAGTTTCTGTTTCGGTTGCATGACGGACAGCTCATCGAAACGGTGGCCATTCCGGATGGCGACAGGTTGACGCTGTGCATTTCCTCGCAAGCCGGTTGTGCGCTGCAGTGCGCGTTCTGTGCGACTGGAGCCATGGGCTTTCTCCGCAACCTCTCTCCATCGGAGATTGCCGGGCAGGTTCGCGAGTTACGTCTGCTGCAGCCTCCGCGTTTGGCGACCAACATCGTGTTCATGGGCATGGGCGAACCGTTGATGAATTGGTCCTCGGTTGACGTTACCCTGAGCCTGCTCAATGATCCGCGTGCGATCGGCATCGGCGCGCGACACATCACGATTTCCACGGTGGGTATCTTGCCGGGCATCGTCGCGCTGTCTCAGCGTCCGGAGCAATTCCGTCTTGCGATCTCCATCCACGCCCCGAGCGACGCGCTGCGCCACACCCTGATGCCTGTGAACACCAAGTACCCGCTCGCGTCGGTCATCGCGGCTGCGCGCGAGTTCGATCGACGCGTCACTTTCGAATACGTGATGCTTGGCGGCGTGAACGATCAGGCGGAACACGCGGCGCAGCTGGCGGCACTCGCGCGCGAATGTCAGGCCTTCGTGAACCTTATTCCGCTGCATCCGGGCGGAAGCATGGGCTTCACGCCGACATCTCCAGCCGTGATCGCGGGCTTCGCGCGCGCGCTTCGGTTGCGTCACGTCGAGACGGCGGTTCGTCGGAGTCGGGGGCTCGATATCGCTGCGGCGTGTGGGCAGCTAAGGACGGAGCGGCTGAATCGACGGCGACCAATCGCGGCCGAGGAGCACGGTGAAGTCGACGTAATGTGA
The DNA here is from genome assembly GCA_031379145.1 of Gemmatimonadaceae bacterium. GTDB lineage: Bacteria > Gemmatimonadota > Gemmatimonadetes > Gemmatimonadales > Gemmatimonadaceae > Gemmatimonas. Next base: position 7,211 of record JANNEV010000307.1, on the reverse strand, counting down.
TGAGTCGGGACTGGACTTGAGCGGGCTGCCGTTCATGGCCCGCTGGAGCCGGTTGGCCCACAGCGTATCACTGGCATGCGCCAGTATGAGCGTGGTGGCGCGCGTGTTCCTTCGGTCCCCGTCGAACTCGACGACATCGTATCCCAAATCGCGCAGAAACAACGTGGCGCGACGGGCAAGCGCGCGCGTATCGGTGGCGTTTACCACCCGCAACCTGATCCGTGCTCCTCTCGGTGCGCGGGCCAGTGAATCAACCAGCCCGCTCGGTTTCGGTTCGGCGTTGGCCGGGCCGTCCTCGGCGGTGTTGGCGCCTCGGGAGCGCGTCAGGTACCAGCTGCTCGCCGCGCCAACGCACAGCAACAGGAACGCGAATGCCGAGACTCGACGCAACCGGCGCCGGGGAAGCGCCTGGCGGTGATCCGGCGGCAACGGCATTCCCGCCGAGATGTTGGTCATCGCACGGCGTTCCAGAGCGCTGCGGTCTCACTGGTGAGTCCTTTGCCCTCCCGCAACACCCACTCGATGCGCATTCGCACCACTTGGCGGAACACGGCGTCGAACGCAGATGGTACTCGATCGGCAAGGAAGGCGCGGTCGGCCTGCATGAATGGCCGACCCGCTTCGAGGAAATCCGCCATGTACAACGCGCGTCCGACGCGCGTCCACATCGCGTTCCCAACCGTGTGCCAACGAATTGCGTCCAGCACGTCGGCTCGTCGTTCTCCTTCGGACTCCAGGCGCATGGCGGCCGCGGGACCATGCAACAGCCCGATGGGACGAGTCAGGTCGCCGGTAAGCTGCCGAAGCGCAGGCTCACTCTCATCGCGTAGTGCGTCGTGCCAAGCGCCTGCATCACTCCAGGCGCGCACCTCGTCAGTGCCAAGTCGCATGTCCGAACTCCAGCGCCCCAACAGGGCCACGACGCGAGCGATGTGCTCGCGCCGTTTCGGGGTGACCACGGCCCAGCTCGGAAGCGTGCTCTCCAACGCGTCGCTCACGCGGCGTCGATCGCCTGTCGCAGCGACGCCGTCAGGGATACCGCGTCGTCGACTGAGCGTTCGGCGGCGCGAACGATTGCACTGCCCACGACGACCCCGTCACCCAGCGTGGCCACCTCGCGCGCCTGCTCGGGAGTAGAGATGCCGAATCCGATACAAATCGGAAGGTGAGTCGCCGCTCGCAACCGGGCCACCGTTGCAGGCAGCTCAGCCGAGAGCGAGTCCTGTTCACCGGTTACACCGAGGCGGCTGATCAGGTACACGAATCCGCCGCCGTGTTGTGCGATCTCGGCCATCCGCGGGGCTGGCGTTGTCGGTGCCACCAGCCGGACGAAGTCAAGACCACTGGATCCGAACCACTCCTCGCGTCGGGGGTCTGCACCGACCGGGAGGTCGGTGACCAGCACGCCGGAGACGCCCGCTTCCCGGGCGCGCGCCAGCACGTTCGGTCCACCGGCGATGATGGGATTCAGGTAGCTGAAGAGCACCACCGGAACGCGCAGGTGTGCCTCGGCGACAAGCGCCAGCGTTCTCTCGAGGTTCATCCCTTGCTCGAGGGCAAGTTGGGAGCTGCGCTGGATGACCGGACCGTCGGCGAGCGGATCGGAGAATGGCACGCCGACTTCGATCACATCAGCACCGGCGGCCTCAAGCCCCTGGAGCAAGGCCAGACTCCGCTTCACATCGGGATGACCGGCGGTGACATAGCACACCAGCGCTCGTCGGCCTGCAGACCGGAGTGCTGCGAACCGAGCCGTGAGCGGCGAGGTTGGCCGCGACGTCGCCGCGTCGGCGCTTCGGGGGACATCGTCCGGTGATACGATCGCCACTGGGACTGCCATTGCGTGAGAGAGGTGATGGGGAAGGATGCGCTCCGGGACCGGACCCGACCGATTGTTCATCGCCGGGTGTCGGCTGATCGCCGGACTAGGTGTCCGGCATCTCGTATTGACTGATCGTGGCGACGTCCTTGTCGCCCCGCCCGCTCACGCAGAGCAGAATCGACTCGTCCGGACTCCATCGACCTGCCTGTTGCTCGATCCACGCCACAGCATGCGCCGTTTCCAGCGCCGGAATGATTCCTTCTAGTCGGCTCAGTAGTGCCACGCCGCGCAATGCCTCTGTATCGGTTACGGAGACGTACGTGGCGCGCCCGCTGTCATGTAGCCACGCGTGCTCCGGTCCTACACCCGGATAGTCCAGACCGGCCGAGATGGAGTGCGCCGGGTGAACTTGTCCATCGGCATCCTGCAGCAAATAGCTGAGCGCTCCGTGCAGCACGCCCGGTGTGCCCTTCGTGATCGACGCGCTGTGTCGATCGGTGTTGAGTCCCTCCCCTGCGGCCTCGACGCCGACCAGCTCAACCCCTGGGTCATCGACGAATCCCGCGAAGATGCCCATCGCATTGGAACCCCCACCGACACACGCCACCACGGACTTTGGCAGGGTACCGGCACGCGTGAGCATCTGTGCGCGCGACTCACGACCGATGACGGACTGAAACTCTCGCACCATACGTGGATAGGGCGCCGGCCCAACGACTGATCCGATGATGTAGTGGCTGCCGTTCACATTGGTGACCCAATCACGAATGGCTTCGCTCGTCGCATCCTTCAGCGTGCGCGTGCCGGACGTGACCGGAATGACCGTGGCGCCCATCAGGCGCATGCGAAAGACATTGAGCTGCTGACGCTGCATGTCTTCCTCGCCCATATAGACGACACATTCCAAGCCGAATCGCGCGCAGATTGTCGCGGTCGCGACGCCATGCTGACCGGCGCCCGTCTCGGCGATAATGCGCTTCTTGCCCATGCGCCGCGCCAGAATGGCCTGCGCGACCGTGTTGTTGATCTTGTGCGCTCCGGTATGGTTCAGGTCTTCGCGCTTGAGCCAGACCGGCGCGCCAACGCGCGCAGACAACCGCGGTGCGAAGGTCAGCGCCGTCGGACGTCCAACGTATTCGCGGAGTAGCTCATCGAGCTCAGCACAGTAGATGGGGTCGATCAGCGCGGAGTGGAACGCGTCTTCGAGCTCGTCCAATGCCGGAATAAGCGTCTCAGGAACGTACCGACCGCCAAACGGACCGAAGCGGTCCGCAGTGCCAATGGCCGGGGCTTCAAGCGTCGTCATTCATCCATCTCCGTCGCGGCATGAACCGCAAGCACAAACTGTTCTACGGCTGCCGGATCCTTCACACCGGGAGCACACTCCACACCGGAAGATACGTCGACGACATCAGGTTCAAGATGGCGAATTGCGATGGCCACATTCGAGGCACGCAAGCCACCGGCGAGCACCAACGTGAGACCGGGAACGTCACGACGCAGTGCACGCACTGCACTGCCGAGGCCGAACCAGTCCAACATCGTTCCGGTTCCACCCAGCTGGCCACCGACCTTGGCGTCCAGCACCAGCACACCGGATTCCACCGCGAGTGCCCTTGCATGCTCCGGCAGCGTCGTGCCCTCAACGCGAAGCACAGGCCATACGGCAGCGGACGTGTGAAGGGCAACCTCCTTCAGCTGCGGAACGGTGACATCGCCATGGAGTTGGACCACATCGAGGTCAAGGCGCGCGGCAATTGCAATGACTTCGGCGGTCGACTGCCGACCAAAGACGCCCACGCGCCGCACTTCTGATCGTCTTGGGCCCAGCACCACGCGCGCCTGATCTTCGCTGAGCAACCGCGGGCCACTCGCCAGGATGACACCGAGATACGAGGCTCCAACGTCCACGGCGTGCATTGCATCATCCGGCCGAGTGAGTCCGCAGATCTTGACCTGGATCATCGATGAACTGGCTTCATGCCGACGCGAACATGCGGTCGTGGCGTGGCACGTCGGCGAGCGCGCGGACGGCCAGGTCAGGGTGCGGGGACGCCGAAATCGCACTGCCAATGAGCACGGCATCGGCGCCGACCGAGGCTGCATCGCTCAGATCCGGGCGCTCTCGCATGCCACTCTCTGCCACCGCGATGCGCTCGGCCGGAATACGCGGGATGAGCAACGGCGCCGTGCGAGGGTCAATCTGGAGCGTCTCAAGATCACGATTGTTCACGCCGATGACGCGCGCATCCACCGCGAGGGCCAGGTCGAGCTCGGCCTCGGTTCTGACCTCGACGAGGGCTTCGAGTCCGATCTCCAGCATGGCATCCATCATCTGAACCAACTGGTCGGGGGAAAGCGCCCGTACGATGAGGAGCGCGGCGGAGGCACCGCATGCTCGCGCCTCCCACAGCTGCACCGGGTGCACCAGAAAGTCTTTGCGGATGACGGGAAGGCGAATGGCGCGCACGACCTGGGCCAGATCGACCAGCGAGCCGCCGAATCGAGACGGCTCCGTGAGCACCGAGACAGCGGCCGCGCCGCCCGTGGCGTACGCCACAGCCTGTGCAGCGGCGTCCAGCTCCGGGGCGATCACTCCCTTGGAGGGTGAAGCGCGCTTGACCTCGGCGATCACGGACACGTGTCGCTGTCGCAGTACCGACGCAAACGGGAGTGCGTGGGGGGCGTCTGCCGCGGCCGACCGCAGTTCCCGTTCTTGAGAAACCAGGACCGCGGCGCGTCGGTGCGCGTCCAGCGTGAGCGATCCGAGGGTGCCGACGGGCGGCGCCCAGCGGACGGGAGAAGAAAATGCTTGCACTTCGGCCTGTATTCGGTTAGCGTGGTTTTGGCACTTGTTCGGGCTCCGGGAATCTGGTGCAGCTTGATCCGGAGCACCGCCTGCACTGTGAACCCCTAGAGGAGGCGCCATGGCACTCACGAAGCGCCAGCGGGAGATTCTCTCGTATCTCTCCGACTACAACGAAGCCAACGGCTACGCGCCGAGTTTCGAGGAAATCGCATCGCAATTCAACTATAACTCACTGGCGACGGTTCATGAGCACCTCTCGAATCTGGAGCGGAAGGGGTACATCAAACGCTCCTACAACGAGAGTCGCGCCATCGAGATTCTGCCATCCGAGATCTACCAGCGCGCGATTGAGTTGCCGCTGCTCGGCACGGTGGCGGCCGGTGCACCAATCGAAGCGATGAGTGTTGGTGAAACGATGGCGGTGCCTGATGGGTTTCTGCGCAAGAGCGGAAGTCACTACGTGCTGCGTGTTCGCGGGGAGTCCATGATCGAGGAGCAGATCCGCGACGGCGACTACGTCGTCATCAATGACCGACAGGCGGCGGACAACGGGGAAATGGTCATCGCCCTGTTGGACGGGGCTGGCGCCACGGTGAAGCGATACTTCCGCGAACGGGACGGTCGTATCCGGCTGCAGCCCGCGAACGAAGCGATGTCACCGCTCTTTGTGCACGAAGATGACGTTCGCATTCAGGGCATCGTGGTGGGTGTACTGCGTCGCTACTAGCGCGATTGCTGGCGCGACACATCCAACGGCGCAGGTTGAGCGTCGTACGCTGCTCAGCGCATGAGGTCCATCAGGCCTGGCGACGCGAGGCGACGCGAAGCCGATTGAGCGCCATCACGCCCACTCGGCTTCGCAGGGCGGCGCGCGCCTGATCGGCAGCGTCGGGAAACGCAAGGTTGTCGCCGCTCACGTACAAGGCGGCGGCAGCATTCAGAATGACCGCCGCCTGCGCGCCCGGGGGGCCGCCGCCGTCCAGCACGGACTCGATCAACGCCGCGTTGTCCGCCGGGTCGCCACCGGTCAAGTGTTCCTCAAGTACGTCGCTGACACCGGCCAGCGCCGGATCGATCACCCATCGGCGCATCGTGCCTGCCGCGACCTCGACAACGGAGGTCTCTCCGAGGGGCGAAACTTCATCGAGTCCCGGTTCGCCAAACACCACCATGGCGCGCCTCGCGCCAAGCACGGCGAGCGATTCCCCGATCAGGTCGAGCCTCGAGCGTTCGGCCACGCCAACCACCTGACGTCCAGCCTTCGCCGGATTCGCGAGCGGTCCGACCATGTTCATGACGGTGGGGATGGCCAGCTCTCGCCGAACCGACCCGACGTGCCGCAGGGCGGGATGCATCAGCGGAGCAAACATGAAAACGATCCCGGCCTCTCGAAGCGTCTGCGCCATCGCCTGCGGTGTCGTGTCGATCACGACGCCAAGCGCCTCAAGCACGTCCGCGCTTCCGGATCGGGAGGTGAACGAACGATTGCCGTGCTTTGCGACTCGAACACCAATTCCTGCCGCAAGCTGGGCCGCGGCCGTGGTTATGTTGATCGTGGTCAGCGTTCCGCCACCCGTACCACATGTGTCGACGAGATCATCCGGGCGTTCGGCGTCGAGGACGACCATCGCGTTACGCAGCGCGGCAACGACGCCCGCCACCTCGGCGGCCGTCTCGCCCTTCACCCGCAAGCCAACGAGGATCGCTGCGACCTGCGCCGGTGACCCTTCACCACGCATGACCTCGCCAAACGCCGCTGTCAGCAGTCCGGCGTCGAGCGATTCGTGCGCGGCGAGCCGGCGGATCGCTTGTGAAAGGGCCTCAGTGGTCATCGAGCGTTGCGAGCAGTCGTTCGGTCAGGTTGTTGCGAGCGGCAATCAGCGAAATCACGAGTCCGAGCAGACGAACCCGCTCCACATCTTCGTCGCCGTAGACGCCGCGTTGAGCCCGGTTGGTCAGGTTCAGTACGCCCACGAGCTCGTCATGATACACCAGCGGGAAGCTGATGAAGCTACCGGTGGTGAAGTATTGGTCGCGCAGGAGGGGGTGCTGCCCGGCCTCGCGCACATCTTGCACCAGTAGTGGCTGCCGCGCGGCCGCAACGCGACCGGCAACGCCCTCGCCGATGCGAATCCGCATGCCTTCGGTGATGTTCGGGGCAATACCACGGGCCGCCGCGAGAAACAGGTGATCGGGCTCCGGCGCGCGCAGCATGAGCGAACACCGCTGCGCCTGCATGTCGTCGCCGACCAACGCCAGCAGGCCGTCCACCAACGCGCGGGCGTCGGATGTTCCGGCGTCAACGGTCAGCAGGCGATCGAGGAGATAGAGCGTACGGGTACGCTGCCGGAGCGCCTCGCTGCGCCGATGCAATTCGACGTGAGCCTGCTCCAGCTGCCCGACTGCGGCGGTGACCTGCTGATCTGTCAGCTCTGCCCGCCGAAGCGCTCGTCGCGCCTCTTCCGATGCGCGGGCCGCGTCTGCCTGGAGCGCCACCGACTCCGCGGCACCGAGCGTCGCTCCGGTGCGCGGAGCACTGCGTGCTTCGCGCAGCTCGGCTTCCAACGCGATCAGCTTGCG
>JANNEV010000305.1:0-13885 GCA_031379145.1 Gemmatimonadaceae bacterium | reverse complement strand
GCCACCGCGGACACGTCGACCGACGCGGCGTTCATGACGGGAACTCCGCCGCGTTTACCATCAGCCGCAGAGGGTACACCGGAGCGGCCGACGCGGGCAATGGCAGCGATGTCGCGACGCAGACGCCGTTGCCGCCGCGTCGCTTTGCCTCGTAGCAGGCCGCGTCGGCTGCCCGGACCACATCCGCCCCGCCACCACTGGTGGCATCCACTGACTGCACGCCGATGCTCGCGCCGATGGTGCATGCGACCCCGGCGCTTTCGAACTGGAACGCTTCAAGCGCGGCGCGGATTCGCTCGGCGATCTGTGACGCCTGCGTCCCCTCGCACTGGGGGAGCAGCACGCCGAACTCGTCACCGCCAAGGCGCGCCAACGTATCGCCGGTGCGCAGCTGCCGAGACATCATGGGGCCCAGCAGACAGAGCAACGCGTCGCCGGCATCATGCCCGCCCGTGTCATTGACCTCCTTGAACCGATCGAGATCCACGTACAGCACACTGTGAGTCGCCGTGCTGCCGGCAAGTCCGGCGACCAGCTGCGCCAGACGACGTTCGAACTCACGACGATTGGTCAGCCCGGTCAGCGAATCGTGGGCTGCCTCGTGCGAGAGTCGTTTGCCCACGCGTCGCTGTTCACTCTCATCCCGGATGACCAGGACAACGCCCATCAATTTCCCGACCTGATCGTAGATGGGCGCGGCGGAATCGCCGATCGGTACGTGGGAGCCATCACGGCGGATCAGTACAACCCCCGCTTCCAGATCGATCGCGCGGCCCTCGCGCAGGCAACGAATGGCGAGGTTCTCGATCGGCTCACCCGTGACTTCCGACCTCAGGATCATCACCGAATCCAGTGGACGGCCAATGGCGGCTCGAGCGGTCCAGCCGGTAAGCCGTTCGGCGGCCGGATTGAGGTACTCGACAAGGCCGAGCGCATCGGTGGAGACGACGGCGTCGCTGATCGAGCGCAGCGTGTCGGTGGCCAAGGCGGCGTGGCGTATGTGTGCGGACATGTCGCGCGGCCTGGCCACGCGCCCCGAGGGCGCAGAGTCCTGAGGGGCCGGACGCGACCGACCTTCGAGGGTGAGGAACGTGCTATGTCTATGCAACATCGGGGTTCGCCCGGTAGAAGATGCTCAGCGCGACTTCAGGTATTCAACCAGATCGCCCTGCGAGGCCTTTGAGAGACGGAGGTGCAGCGTGCCGTCGTAGTGTTCAACCACCGCGACGAGAGTCGCGGCGCTTCCATCAGCGAAGTACGGCGCGTGCCGCCACAGATCGCGCAGTTTGATGAACGGAACCCCGCCGCGAGGCGGACTTCCGCGAGGCGGATTTCCTCGACTGGGCCGAGTGTGGCACGACGCGCAACTGGCCGTGAACTGCACCTGCCCGCGCTGCGCCATCACCGCGTCGTACCTTCCAGCAGTGGTGTCTACCGCAGGGGGAGCAAAGGGAAGTCGGGTGGGGCCAACAACCAATCGCCCGGAGGCCGCCTCGAAGCGAGTACACGCGAGGCCGACGACCGCACCGAGCACAGACACCCAGCCGACCCGCGCTGCCCGGCGCACCGTCCACGTTCCATTCGCACTACGGCGCAGCTGCGCTGATGTGGTAGTCATCGGTCATCCCGTCCTTGTACACACGGCCAACGCGCGTCAGCGCTGTGCAGGGAGGTTAGAGCTGGCCGGGCACGGCATCCATGACACGAAGGGATGAAATAAGTGCTACGCGGGCCCTTCCCGGTGGTAGTACGCGGCGATCTGCAGCCGCGTATGCAACGTGAGTTTCTCCATCACGTTTCGGACATGGCTCTTGACCGTGTGCGTCGCAATGTTCAGCCGGGACGCAATTTCCTTGTTGCTCAAGCCTTCGCCGATCAGGTCGATGACCTCGCGTTCGCGTCGCGTCAGCCGCACATCCGTGATCACATCGTCGAGATTCTTGTGTACGGCCTCTCTGGCGATCTGGGCAAACAGCGATTCTGTCATGCGGGCCGGCAACACCTTTGCCCCGCCGGCCACCGAACGAATGGTCGCCACGAACTCTTCAAAGCTGGCATCCTTGAGTACGAACCCTGACACGCCTGCGTTTACGAACTCGATAATTTCCTCGTTCACCGGGAGGAGATCCATCACGATGAATCTCGCGTGCGGCATTGCGACCGTGAGTGCCGCGACGGTGGCCAGACTGTCTTGATCTCGGAGACCCACGTCCAGCAATACGACGTGCGGGTGCTGCACCGTCAGCGATTCCATGTCCAGATCGGCGGATGGCACTACACAGATATCCGGCAGTCGCGCGAGCATCCCCGAGAGCGCCTCGCGCACCAGGCGGTTGTCGTCGACGATCGCAACCCGAATACATTCGGCAGGATTCAATGGTGTCCCGGATGGTGATGGCGGCCAACAGACGGCATGAACATGCACCACTGCGCCATCTGCTGCAACTTGATCGCACGCCGTTCGCCGTGTAGTTCGAACGGACTATCAAACTCATCCTTTTGAGTGATTACCGTAACACTCGCTGACAATGTATTCGTGCTGCTTGCACCTTCCCGCTCCACGGTGCTCATTCTTCTGGCCTGCGCTGTCTGGCGCGCAGGCTTGGCCCCCCTGAGTGGCTTCGATGACACTACTACGCTGCACACACCGCGGGATTGTTGCATGACCGACATCAACGCCATGCACAAGATCCCGATCACGATTGTCGTGTGCGATGATGACGCAGACGACCGCATGCTCACCAAGCTGGCGTTGGAGGCGGCGCACATCTCGAATGCGCTCAGATTCGTTGCTGATGGCGTGGAGCTGCTGGACTATCTGCATCAGCGTGGGCAATACGCCGGTGAGCGCGGGCTCGCGCCACGTCCCGGGCTGATCCTGATGGATCTCAACATGCCGAACCTCGACGGTCGCGAGGCGCTACGGCTCATCAAGGCGGACCCGGTGTTTCGCACCATACCCGTTGCCGTACTCACTGCGTCTCCCCTGGAGAGCGACCTCCGCGAGAGCATGGGATTGGGAGTAGTGGCATTCATCCAGAAGCCCGTGACGTTGACCGGACTGCTCGAGGCGCTGAACGTACTGGATCGCTATTGGTTGGAGATCGTCGAACTCGCGCCGCGCGCGGGATAGCGATCGCTGCCTGCGGGGCCGTTGCATGACGTTGCATGAGGTTGCTCGCCGCCGCAGTCCGCCACTTGGCTATGCCAGCATGGACCGGCATACCGGAGAGCACTCCTGCCACCGGACTACGTCCGACGAGCGATGGTGGAGTCCGACCGCATGCAATAGCCTCCACGCTGTTCAATGGAACACGGATCGGAGTGCCGCGATCCCCGATTGACGCGTCTCAGCGGCACCCGCCGCGAACGTCAGTTCAACGAATTCGAACTGGAGAACCCTCATGTTGATGACCCTGGTCACGGTGCTGGTGGTGTTGTGGTTGCTGGGTATGGTGAGTGCGTACACGATGGGCGGCCTGATCCATGTGCTATTGGTGGTCGCGGTCATCGTAGTCCTTGTTCGGCTGATTCAGGGGCGGAAGGTCGTCTGAACGCACCCGACCGCGCGCGCGCGGAGGCGTCTGACGAGCTGCTGGTTGGACCGATACGGGGCGACCTTCTGGGTACCGACCATCTCGCGGCGCGCGCGCGGACCATGGCGCGAAGCCAACGCATCATCATTGGACGGACGCCGCTGAGGCCAGCGCGGCTCCTCGCACGGCTGGCTGATACGCGGCAAGTCCTGAGTAACGCGCATGAACGGTTGCTCTCCGCGTCTACGAACGAGGCCGATGCGGGACCAGCCGCAGAGTGGCTGCTCGACAACTACCATGTGGTGCAGGCGCAGCTGCAGGAAGTCCGTGCCAGTCTGCCGCGCGGCTACTACCGGGAGTTGCCGGAGCTGCAAACCGGGCCGCTGACCGGCTATCCGCGCGTGTACGAGATGGCGATCACGCTCATTTCCCATACGGAAGCGCGCATCGATCTGGAAAACGTCGACTTGTTCGTGGCGTCCTACCAGACCGTCACGCCACTCTCGATCGGGGAGTTGTGGGCCATGCCGGCGATGCTCCGGCTCGGACTCATTGAAAGCGTACGGCGCATGACCCTGCGCACAGTCGAACGCCTTGACGAAGGCGCGTTGGCCTCGCACTGGGCCCAGCGCATTCTCGACGCCGGCGCGCGCAGCGGGTCGGCACTGCGCGAGTCCTTGCGCGAGTTCGCCGAGAGCGACCATGCACTGACACCGCACTTTGTCGCGCGATTGCTGCAGGTCCTGCGGCAAGCCGACGGCGCGTCGCCTCCGCTGTTGTGGCTGGAACACTGGATGCGCGATGCCGGCGCCGTGCCCGAAGGCGCGGTCGCCGAATCGGCGCATCGGCAGGCCCTGACGCAGATCATGATGGCGAACAGCATCACGAGCTTGCGCAATATCGGGCATCGCGACTGGCGCGTGTTTGTCGAACACCAGAGCGGAATGGAAGCAGTCCTTCGAGAGGATCCGTCAGGGTGCTATCCGCTGATGTCGTTTGCCACCAGGGATCAGTACCGCCACGTGGTTGAACGGATCGCCAAGCAGACCGGGCATCGCGAGACGGCGGTGGCCCGGTGGGCCATCGATCTGGCGCGAGGGTACGCCGCGACTCCGGTGGCGTCATCCGATGGGCCCAACGGGCATGTTGGCTACTATCTGCTGGATGCCGGCCTGACCCAGCTCGAGCGCACCGCCGGCTACTCGCCGACGCTCGGCGAGTGGTGTGAGCGGGCGGTCCGCGGTCACCCCAACGCTGTATTTCTCGGCGGATTGGCCCTGTGCACCACGATCGCCGTGTTGTTGGTCCTCTGGCTGGTCACGCCTGATGCGCCCCGCGCCCTGTGGTTGATCGTGCTGTTCGCGTTCCTGCCGGCCCTCGATATCGCCGTGAGCGTGTTCAATCAGATCGTCTCCGCATGGCTCCCGCCTAGAGTGTTGCCGCGCATGGACCTGTACGAGCACGGCGTGCCGGCGGCGTATCGCACCGTGGTGGTGATCCCCACGCTGTTTGCCAGTGCCGACGATGTGCGCGAGGCGCTGGAGAGTCTGGAGGTGCAATTCCTCGCCAACCGCGAGACCCATCTGCACTTCGCCGTGCTGGGCGACTTTACCGACGCGCCGCATGAAACCGAGGCGGGCGATGCTGCCATTGTCACCGCCGCAATGACCGGAGTGCGGGCCCTCAATGACCGACATTCCATGGGCCAGCCGGACGCGTTTCACCTGTTACTCCGGCCGCGTCGATGGAATGCCGCGCAAGGCGTCTGGATGGGCTGGGAACGCAAACGCGGCAAGCTGTCGGAGTTCAACCGGCTCCTGCGTGGCGGCGGTACCGCCGCGTTCTCCACGGTCAGTGGCGAGGTTGCGTTGCTTCAGGACGTCAAGTACGTCATCACGCTCGACGCCGATACCGTGTTGCCGCCCGACGCTGCGCCCTCCCTGATTGGCGCCATGGCCCACCCGCTCAATCGCCCGGTGTACGACTCCGAGCGTCAACGCATCACGCGGGGATATGGCATTCTGCAGCCCCGGGTGGGGGTGTCGTTGCCGAGTGCGCACCGTACGCGGTTCGCCGCCATCGCATCCGGCCGCCCCGGTGTCGACCCGTATGTCACCGCGGCATCGGATCTGTACCAGGACCTGTACGGCGAAGGGAGCTACACCGGCAAGGGCATCTACGATGTCGACGCGTTCGAACTGGCCACCCACCGCCGCTTTCCGGAGAACACGGTCCTCTCCCACGACCTGCTGGAGGGGAACTATGCGCGCGCCGGCCTAGCAACCGATGTGATGGTGTACGACGACGCGCCGGCGTCCTACGCCGGGCACGCCTCGCGCAAGCACCGGTGGATTCGCGGCGATTGGCAACTGCTGCCGTGGCTGCACACGACGGTGCCCGGACTCGACGGCCCCGAGCGCAACCGCCTGTCCATGATCTCGCGCTGGAAGATCCTCGACAACCTTCGCCGCAGCACCATCGAGGTAACGCAGCTGCTCTTCCTGGCGGCGGGCTGGAGTATCCTGCCGGGTTCGGTCGTGTACTGGACGTTGCTTGGACTCGGTGCCCTGATTGCGCCGTGGGCCAGCGTGCTGCTGCGGGCGCTCGTGCAACCTCCACGCGACAAATCGTGGCGCGCATACTACACGGCCGTGGGACAGGACGCCCTCGTGAGTGGGCAACAGGCGGTCGTCGCACTCGTCTTCCTGCCTCATCAGGCGTGGATGTCGATGGACGCCATCGTCCGCACCCTCTATCGCCTGTTCGTGTCACGACGACAGCTGCTGGAGTGGCAATCGGCGTCGTTCGTGGAACGCGCACCCAGTGCGCACACGAAGCACTGGCACTCGCTGCGCGCCACGGCGATCGTGGTCGGCTTGGGCACCACTGCGCTGTCCGTGGCCGCGGTGCGTCGGCAATTGGCGCTCGGCCTGCCGCTGGGCGAGCTCGGTCCGGCGGCACTCACGGTCTGGGGTATCGCGCTGCTCTGGATGAGCGCGCCGCACTGGGCCGCCTCGTGGAGCCGACCGGTCGTCCCCGTTCGCCGCCCGCTGTCGCCGTCCGAACGCACGACCGCTCTGCGGTATGCGGCCGCCCACTGGCAGTTCTTTGATCGCTTTGTCACGGCGGAAACCCACTGGCTGGCGCCCGACAATTTTCAGTCCGATCCGGAGCCGGTGGTGGCCATGCGCACCTCGCCCACCAACATCGGACTGCAGCTGCTGGCCACGGTGAGCGCCTGCGACCTGGGATTCATCTCGGCCGTGCACATGACCGAGCGAATCGCGCGAGCCCTGGCGACACTGGAAACGCTCTCGCGGTATCGCGGACACTTCTTCAACTGGTACAATCTCCACGACCTGACGGTGCTGCTGCCGCGATATGTCAGCACGGTGGACAGCGGCAACCTCGCCGGTCACCTGCTTGCCTTGCGACAAGCCTGCCTGCAGATGGCGTTGGCGGAGCCTGCGTTGCGCGACCGTCTGCAGGCCATCGCGGAACAGGCGTATGCGCTGGTGACGGCGATGGACTTCACGCTGCTGTACAACGCGCGTCGAAAACTCTTCACGATCGGCTATCATTCCGACGCGTTGACCGCCGACGATTCGTACTACGACTTGCTGGCCTCCGAGGCGCGATTGGCCAGCTTCGTGGCCATCGCGAAAGACGACGTGCCGGTGGAGCACTGGTTTCGATTATCGCGGTCACTCAATCGCACGGCCGGCGCCATCGCTCTGGTGTCTTGGAGCGGCAGCATGTTCGAGTATCTCATGCCGTTGCTGGTCATGCGCTCGTGGCCCTTCACCGTGCTCGACCAGACGTATGTTGGCGCACTCGAACGACAGCGCGCGTACGCGCGGCTGCGGAACGTGCCGTGGGGAATCAGTGAGAGCGCCTACAACGTACGGGATCACGACCTCACGTATCAGTATCACGCCTTCGGCGTGCCGGATCTCGCGCTCAAGCGCGGACTGGCCCATGATCTGGTCATCGCGCCATATGCATCAGCACTGGCCGCCATGATCGACCCGACGCACGCCTTGGCCAACCTTCAGTCGCTCGAGGCCAAGGGGGCGCTCGGCGAGTTCGGGTTCTGCGATGCGCTCGACTACACCCGGCCGCCGCCCGGCGAGCGCTTCGCGCTGGTACAGGCGTACATGGCGCATCATGTCGGCATGTCGCTGGTCGCGCTTACCAACGTGCTTATGAACAATCGCTGGCAGGAGCGCTTCCACGCCGATTCGCTGGTGCGTTCGGCCGAGTTGCTCCTGCATGAGCGGGTCCCGAGGCGGCTCGTGTTGCAGTCGGCGCAGCGGGTACGCCTCGATGAAGAGGTACCCGATCGGACGGGCACCAACCTCGTGGTCCGGGAGATCAACACGCGGGAGGCGAGCCCACCGCGCATTGCTCTATTGGGCGCGGTGCCGTACACCGTGATGCTGAATCACAACGGCAGCGGGTACAGCCGATACGAAAGCGTGGATGTGACGCGCTGGCACGCCGACAACACCAGAGACGACGCGGGACAGTTCTGCTACCTCAAGGACGTTGGCAGCGGCCGCGTCTGGTCGTCCGCACACCAACCCATCTGCACGCTTGCCGACACGAGCTCGGCGCAACTCGGTTCCGACCGGGTGACGCTGCAGCGGGTCGATGGCGATATCGAGACGCGCACCATCATCACCGTCGTGCCGGGTGACTCTGCCGAGGTGCGCTGCGTGACGTTGACCAACCGCGGGCGGAGCGCGCGCGACATCGAGCTGACCAGCTACGGCGAGGTCGTCATGGCGCTCGCGGCCAGCGATCGGGCGCACCCCGCGTTCTCCAATCTGTTCGTGGAGACGGAGTGGCATGCCTGGTGCAGCACCATCACGGCACAGCGCCGCCCGCGCTCGCCCGACGAGCCGACCCTGTGGTGTGTGCATGTGGTCGATGCAGGCCGCGATCGTGTGGGCGCCGTTTCGTGCGAGACCGATCGCGCACGCTTTCTGGGCCGGGGCCGGACCGTCCGGGACCCCGTGGCAATGGAGGCCGATGGCGCACTCTCCGGCACCACCGGCGCCGTGCTCGATCCGATCTTCGCGCTGCGCACCCGAGTGCGAGTTGCACCGGGGCAGTCCGTGAGCGTGGCGTTCACCACGCTCGTGGCCACCAGTCGCGCATCGGCGTTCGAGCTCGCCGATCGGTACCATGACACGCACGCCGCCCAGCGCGCCCTGGACTTCGCCTGGTCGGTCACAGAGAGCGAGCGGCTCGAGCTGGGGATCACCTCCGCCAATGCGGCCGTCTATCAGGATCTGGCCACCCAACTGCTCTATCGTGGCGGATCGCTGGCGCCGCCGCTGGACGAGGTGCGACGCAACCGCAGCGGACAACCACGGCTCTGGGTGCAACGCCTCTCGGGCGACGCGCCGATCGTACTGGCCACCATCGATTCGATCGACGGTCTCGCGACACTGCGTGAACTGTTCGTGGCGCACAGCTATTGGCGGCGCCGCGGGCTCACGATCGACCTGGTGGTCCTCAACGGACAC
This sequence comes from Gemmatimonadaceae bacterium, assembly GCA_031379145.1. Taxonomy (GTDB): domain Bacteria; phylum Gemmatimonadota; class Gemmatimonadetes; order Gemmatimonadales; family Gemmatimonadaceae; genus Gemmatimonas. Next base: position 4,815 of record JANNEV010000305.1, on the reverse strand, counting down.
CCGCATGACTACCTCCAGGAACTACGCGACGCCATCGCCGATGCCATGGTCGCGGCCAACGACGCCACACTGCTGGATCAGGCCGGCGGCGTGTTTGTTCGACGACGCGATGCCTTCGAAGCGGATGACCTGCTGATGCTGTGTGCGACCGCACGAGTGCAACTCATGTGCGACGGCCGATCGCTGTCACGAGTCCTCAGCAGCGCGGACCTGATGGTGGCCGAAGCCGCCGCGAGCCGGTCGCTCACACTGAACCGGCGGGCCACCGAGCGCCGAGCACCGGCAGAGGTGCCCGCGTTTGGGCCGTTTGGAAATCGCGCCCATCCGCTCGCCGCCATTGCGTCGGTGCTGCGCCCGCTGGTCGCGCCGCTCCTGCCTAGCCTGTCACGCGTCCGAGCGCTGCCGCCCGCCGTCGTGTTCCCTCCGGAAGCGCTGGCGTTCGACAACGGGATCGGAGGGATTGACGCAGACGGTGCGTATTGCATGGACGTGAGCGACGATCAACTGCCGCCTGCGCCCTGGGTCAATGTGATCGCGAATCCACACGGTGGGTTTGTGGTGTCTGAGCGCGGTGCAGGGTGCACCTGGGCGGAGAACGCCTACTTCTATCGGCTCACGCCCTGGCACAACGATCCCGTCAGCGACCCGTGCGGCGACGTGCTCTTTCTGCGCGACATCGACAGCGGCGACGTGTGGAGCGCGACACCGGCACCGGTGCGCACCGACGGGCCGTATCGGGTGCGACACATCCCCGGTCAGTCGACCTTCGAACACCACCACGATGGTATCGAAACGATGCTGACACTTGGCATGCCTGAAGACGCGGCCGTCAAGGTGTCGATGCTGCGCATCACCAACACGTCCAACCAGCCACGCCGTCTCGTCGTCACAGCGTATGTCGAATGGGTGCTCGGGGCGCGACGCGAAGACACGCAGTACCAGGTACGGACGCGATATCTGCCGGTGGAAGAGGCACTGATCGCACAGAATCACTTTGATCCACACTTCACCAACTGGACCGCGTTTCTGGCCACCAGCGAGCCAGTCACCAGCTATACGGCAAATCGAAACACGTTCATTGGGCGAGACGGGTGTCTGGCCACCCCAGCGGCACTCCTTCGCGAGCATCTGGACGGTGCGACCGGCGTCGGCCTCGACCCCTGCGCCGCCTTGCAAGTGCGCGTCATGCTCGCACCCGGCGAGTCGCGCGAGATCACGGTTCTCCTGGGCGCCGCGCGCAGTGAAGCGGAGGCGCGACAGACGCTGGCTCGCCTGCGCCCCATCGCGCGCGAAGCGGCGGTGCAGACGTGCTCGGCATGGGAACAGCGGTTGAGTGTGGTGACGGTGCGCACCCCGGACCCGGCGTTCGATGCCATGATCAACCGCTGGACGCTGTATCAGGCGCTGAGCTGCCGGATGTGGGCTCGCACGGGCCTGTATCAAAGCAGCGGCGCTTACGGATTTCGGGACCAGCTGCAGGATGTGATGGCGTTTGTGTACTCGGAGCCGAGCATCGCGAGGACCCACATCCTGCGAGCCGCCGCGCGACAGTTTGTGGAAGGGGACGTCCAGCACTGGTGGCATCCGCACAGCGGGCGGGGCGTGCGGACACGATTCTCGGATGACCTCGCCTGGTTGCCGTATGTGGTTGATCACTACGTGCGCGTGACCGGAGACGCCACGGTTCTGGACGCATACGTCCCGTTTCTGACGATGCGCGCGCTGGAGCCGCATGAGCATGAGCTGTACGATCTGCCCGCCGTCACCGACGAGCACGGCAGCGTCTACGAGCATTGTCGGCGCGCGCTGCGGCGTGCGTGCACCGCGGGGCCGCATGGCCTGCCTTTGATTGGCAGCGGGGACTGGAACGACGGCATGAGCCGGGTTGGCGTTGCGGGCGTCGGCGAGAGCGTGTGGCTGGCGTGGTTCCTCATCACGACGTTACGGGCCGTCGCGATGCAGGCCGAGGCCCGCCAGGATCATGCGGAGGCCGCCTGGATGCGAACGCAGGCCGAAAACTACGTGACCGCGGTGGAGGCGCACGGCTGGGATGGCGCATGGTACCGGCGCGCGTACTACGATGATGGCACGCCCATGGGATCAGCGTCCAGCGACGAATGTCGTATTGATTCGATCGCGCAAAGCTGGAGCGTGATTTCCGGTGCCGGCCGCGCCGATCGACAGACACTGGCGATGCAGGCGCTCAACGCCCACCTGGTGCACCGCGACGCGCGCCTGATCATGCTGCTCACGCCGCCGTTCGACCGGGGCGCGCACGATCCGGGCTATATCAAGGGCTACTTGCCCGGTGTGCGGGAGAACGGCGCGCAGTACACCCACGCTGCTCTCTGGGCGGTCATGGCCACCGCCATGCGCGGGGAGGGTGGCCGGGCGTTCGAACTGTTTCAGATGCTCAACCCGTTGACGCACAGCGCTACGGCGGCGGACATGGAGCGCTATCGTGTGGAACCGTATGTCGTCGCGGCGGACGTCTACACCGCACCAGCGCAGCTCGGTCGCGGCGGTTGGACCTGGTACACGGGCTCGGCCAGCTGGATGTATCGCGTGGGCCTCGAGCAACTGCTCGGATTCACCAAGGTTGGCAACACGCTCCGCCTGAATCCCTGTGTTCCGGCGGAGTGGCCCGCCTACGAAATCTCGTATCGATTCGGTACATCGCTCTACGAGATTGTCGTGCTCGATCCCGCCGAGGTGCAGTTGCGTGGCATGCGCATGACCGTCGACGGCCAGCCGATCGACAGCGGCGTCATCGCCCTCGTCGACGATGGGGCGCATCATCGCGTGATTGTGGACGCGCCCTTCCGCAAAGTCTGAACGGCGCGCCCTGCCCCGCCCGTGTTCCTGTTCGCGCACTTTCGTTCACGCGCGTCCGCAGCAGAGAACGGCCAACGCCCCACCCGCCGACAATGGCGAATGGGGCGTCGCATAACGGCAGGGACGACGATGGCGATTAATTCTTGAGTGCCATCGGCGGCATCATCGCGTCGGTGAACGCGAAGAACGACAGCTTGCTCGCTCCGGTGATCACAATCGTTGTGGCGGTCGCACGCTTCAGGTCCATGGGCGGCAGGCGCAACAGCAACTTCGGTTCATTCACTGCGCGCACTTCAAGTACAACCTTGGCAGGCTCGATATCCTTGTATCCGGCTTCGCTCTTGAAGTTTACGCCGGAAAATAGCTTGTCCTGGGCGTTGGCGATGCTGATATCCAGTTCCGGCCCCCCGGGAGCGGCGTGGAGCACCCGGATCCGCGCCTTGCCGCTATCCGGAATAACCTCGTCCTTCACGATGCGCAGCGTGTTTTTCGACACATCCTCGGCAATCAGGAACACCGTGTAGCGATTGCCATCCATCAGCACCTCGTCGTTCTTCGCCAGTGGGGTTGCTTCCATTGCACCGACGCCCCGGGCCAAGAAGTTGGCCATGTTGGCCTCCACTTCGCGATAGTCCGTCACCGAGGCGGTTTGCACGTTGTCGAAGAGCGTCCGATCGCCAAGCAGCAACGCGACGTCTTTGCCAGTGTTGCCGACGTTCACGATGCGCACCATGGAGTGACCGCGCGCATCGGCAGAGTCCGCCGACGCGGAGACATTCATCTCACCGTTGCTGGTGGTCTTGATAGCGGCATCGTCTTTTTTGCAGGCACCCGCGGAAAGGACGGTCATGGCCGCAAGCACCAAATGCGTTGGTCTTTTCATTGTGTGGGACTCGATGAGGGGAATTGCAGTGCACACCGTCGCCTCGCCAATGGCGCGAGCACCCGATCGGCAGGAACACTCCTGCTGCTGCAACGATGCAGTATGACGCAGACCACTTGCTGGGGACATCGTCCGAAAGAGCGATCTTCCTTCTGGTCCCTTTGCCCGCGGCTCATCCCTTGGGCGCGAACAAAATGCGCCCCATCGGGCGATAGTTTGCGGGTGCCAATCGCCCTACTCTCTACGTGAAGGATCGGGAACAGCCTTTTCATGCTCGCCGGACAACGGTATGCGTACTTCAACCATCGAGCGCATCGTCCTCATCGTCATTGGCGGCTTCTTGTTTGTACAAGCCGGCCGCTTCGCCATCCAGCGTGATGGCTTGATGGTTGCGAACACAAGCGCGGCCGCCGCGGTGTCGGATCCAGTCGCGACGTGGGCGGCCGGGGCGGCGATTCTGAGTGGCGTGGCGCTGGTGGCGGCCCGCGTCCACCGGCGGGCGTGATCGCACAACAACGGCGCGCCCGCACGCCACCCGCCAACTGTCTTCTCCTCCGCGAACACGCTTTAGCCCGCCTCTAACCATGAGAGATCCAATGCGTAGCAGATCAAACGTGCGCGTGTCGAAGGGAATGCTTTCCCGCACCATCCACGTAGTCGTGGCGACCGCGACGCTGGCGGCGCTGTTTGGCGGGTGTGCGTCCATGAACAAGAAGCAGAAGGGCGGCGTGATCGGTGCCGCCGCTGGCGGCGCCATCGGCGGCGTGATCGGCCGGAACAACGGGTCCACGGCGCGTGGTGCAATCATCGGCGCGATGATCGGCGGCACCACCGGCGCTGTCATCGGGCATCAGATGGACCAACAGGCGAAAGAACTGAAACTCGATATTCCCGGCGCCACCATCGAGCGTGTCGGCGAAGGCATTCAGGTCACGTTTGCCTCGGGACTGCTGTTCGATTTCGATTCCGACGCCATCCGCACGGAGTCCGCGCAGAATCTCCGCAATCTGGCGGCCAGCCTCACCAAGTATCCCAAGACCGACCTCCTGATCGTGGGACACACCGATGCCCTCGGGACCACGGCCTACAATCAGGAT
>JANNEV010000280.1:0-26011 GCA_031379145.1 Gemmatimonadaceae bacterium | reverse complement strand
CATTTTCGCGAGAATCTTGAGCAGGCCTTTCTCCACCGCCACCCGATAACGGGACTGCGCTTCGGCCGGGAGCGGTCGCTCGGTGTCAGGATCGCCGCGACCATGCGCCGGAGCCTCGGCAAACAGCGTCGCGACGGTTTCGAGTGCCAACCACGGATGGACTGCCTCTGCGCCGTAGCCCACCAGCGTGGCAACGTGATGTTGCTCGACGACATCGCCCGACTCGACGACCAAGCCGACTTTGGCGCGAAGGCTGGTGCGCACCAGCTGCTGCCGCACCGCGCCGAGCGCCAACAGCGCAGGAATCGGGACGCGATCGGCACCCGATTTGCGATCACTGAGTATCAGCAATCGAGCGCCCTTCAGGATCGCCGCTTCCGCACGACGGCACAGCCCGTCGATCGCCGCCTCCAGGGCCTCCGGACGCGAACGTGCGGGCCATGTGGCATCGAGTGTGACGGCCTTGAAGCCGGGGAAATTGCGCAGCTGCTCCATCTCTTCGGGGAGCAAGACCGGATGTTCCACCCGCAACATGCGTGCGTAGCTCGACTTCTCCACCAGCGGTGATCCGCGCTGTCCGAGGTGCATGCGCAATGACATCACCATGGACTCACGAAGCGAGTCGATAGGCGGATTCGTCACCTGCGCAAAGCGCTGCCGCAGGTACGCATAGAGCGGCGGCGCCGCCTTCGACAGCACGGCCAACGGTGCGTCGTCGCCCATGCTCCACACCACTTCTGCCGCGGTGGTGGCCATCGGCTCAAGGATCAGGCGCAGATCCTCGTGCCCGTACCCGAACATGCGTTGCATTGGCCGAAGCTGCTCGCTTGGCTTGACCAGCGGCTCGACACCATCCTGCGTGGCCAGCGTGGCCATGTGTTGTGCAATCCATCGTCCATACGGTCGACGCGTGGCCACTTCACGCTTCGCGGCGAGGTTGCGCACGATGCGCCGCCCTGCGGTGTCCACGAGCAGGACGCCACCCGGCCCGAGCTTGCCACTCTCCACGACGTCGCGCGGATCGAAATCCACAATGCCGACCTCCGAGCCCGCCACCACCATCCCATCCGCTCGGATCTTGTAGCGGCAGGGACGTAGTCCGTTGCGGTCGAGCGAGACCGCCACCTGAATACCGTCGCTGTAGGCCAGGGCCGCCGGACCATCCCACGGCTCGATGACGCACTGGTGATACTCGTAGAACGCCTTCACCGCCGGCTCGACATCGGGATACTTCTCCCATGCCTGCGGCACAAGCATCATCGCGGCATGCACGGGCGATCGACCGGCGCGCACCAAGAGTTCCAGCGCGTTGTCCAGGCTCGCCGAATCACTGCCGCGCGGTCGAATCGGATCGCGCAGCCGCGCGCCCTGTGTTCCGAACTGTGGCGAATCGAGGAGACCAGCCCGCATCGCCATCGCATTGCGATTGCCCCACAGTGTATTGATTTCGCCGTTGTGCCCCAGCAATCGAAACGGTTGTGCCAGCTCCCATCGAGGGAGCGTATTCGTGGCATAGCGTTCGTGGAACACCGCAATGGCCGACTCGAACGCCGGATCGCGGAGGTCAGGATAGAAGTCCGCGAGCTGCCCGCCCGTGAAGAGCCCCTTGTACACGACCGTGCGACAGGAAAGCGAGCACACGTAAAACGGGTGCAATCCCAGCGCCTCCGCGCGATGCTCCATTTCCCGGCGCGCCAGGTACAACTGCCGTTCCCAGGCGTCATCATCGGCGAGGCCCTCAGGCCGCCCAATCAGCACCTGCCGAATCAGAGGCATCGCCTCACGCGCGGACTTGCCGAGAATCTCCGGTCGCACGGGCACGTCGCGCCATCCGAGCAGAGGGAGAGCGTCGGCGGCCAGCACGTCTGCAACGACGCGCTGCGCCAGCGCCAGCGCCTCCGGCGCGGTAGGCAGGAAACACATGCCCACCGCCAACGAGGCGTCCGCCGGCAAATGCAATCCCTGTCGTGACGCCGCAAGGATGAAGAGCCGCCGAGGGATCTGGGTCAGCAACCCCGCGCCATCCGCCGAAAGATCCGTGGCCGACGCCCCCCGGTGCGCCAGACGCGCCGCGGCCTCGAGCGCGAGCTGCACGACCTCGTGTGTACGTTCACCGCTCTGTCGGGCAATAAATCCGACACCGCACGCGTCGCGAGATGCATAGGGCGCTCCCGTCGATTCATCGAACAACGCCTCGTGCCTGCTTTCCCGCTCCGTCATCGACTATCCTCGGGGTGAAGCGGCGTCCGCACCAGTGCGACTTCGAGCGCGTGGTACACGTCATCGGCCCGAAACGGTTTCTGAAGGAAACCAGAAAGCCCCGCACCGACGAACGCACCCTCCACGTCAAGGTCGCTGTAGCCGGACATCAGGATAACGCGAACGTCTGGGTCGACCTGCCGGAGCTGCTTGAGCGTTTCCTCGCCACCCATGACTGGCATGGTCAAATCGAGGAGAATCGCGCGGATCTCCGAGCGATGCTCGGAGAACTGCTCGAGCCCTTCCACGCCGTTCGCGGCAAGCAGCACGTCGAACCCCTGCCGCTGCAGCAGCGACCGCGCGACCGCACGAACACCATCGTCGTCATCCACCACCAGGATGGCGCCGTGACCGGGAGGCGTGGCGTTCCGACTTCGTTCCGGCTCGCGACGCGCCGCCTGAGCGATAGGAAAGTAGAGCGAGACGGTGGTGCCCGCGCCCGGCTGACTGCGGACACCGACGGCGCCGTCGTGACCGCGCACAATGCCGAGGGTTGCCGCAAGCCCGAGACCGCGTCCGGTGAATTTGGTGGTGAAAAAGGGATCGAAAATCCGATGTACCGTGTCCGCGTCCATCCCGCCGCCAGTGTCCGCCACTTCCAGCAACACGTATGGCCCCGGCGACAACGGTCCGCCGAACATGACGGCATTCGTCGCCGCGTCTTCGATGTGAGCCACTCGCGTGCGCAGCAGGATCTCCCCAGCGCTCTCTCCCAGACTGTCGGATGCATTCGTGATGAGATTCATGACCACCTGGCGCAACTGCGTCGCATCAGCGTGCACGAGTGGCAAGTCATGACGCACATCCAGCTGGAGTCGCGCGTGTTTCGAGACCACCGTGCGGAGCAACTGTGTCATCTCCACAGCCAGCTCCGAGAGCGATACTGCCTCGACAATGAACCGTCCCTTGCCGGAATAGGCGAGCAATTGCCGCGTCAGGTCTGCGGCGCGTTGCGCCGCCCGTTCGATGTCGCGAACAATGCCGTATGCCGGCTGCTCTGCCGAGAGCTCGAGCAGCGCCAGACTCGCGTTGGTGAGCACACCCACGAGCAGATTGTTGAAATCGTGCGCGATCCCGCCCGCCAGCACGCCGAGCGACTCGAGCTTCTGCGCCTGATGCATCTGCTGTTCCATGCGTTCCTTTGCCAGCGCGGACTCCACCTCGTCGGTCCGGTCTTCCAGGGCCCCTACGTGGCCCGCAAACTGACCGTCCGACGCGTGCACCGAGACGACCGTCGCCCGCAGGTAGCGCACGCGATTGTCGGACAGCAACAGTCGGTACTCCACCTTCTTTTCTCGCTGCCTCAGCACGGCGTCGCGCCCCTCCGCTGCGACGCGCGCTCGATCGTCCGGATGCAGGCGGTCGCGCCAGCTTTCCGACATGAACTCATCCAGCGTGCATTCAAACATCTGGAGGGCGCGCGGATTCACATAGAGCGTGACACCGCGAGCGTCGCTCAGGCGAAGGCCGATCGGAGACGACTCCCACACGGTACGGAATCGCTCCTCACTGATGCGCAGTGCCTGCTCCTGCTCACGTTGTGCGGTCACGTCGGCCAGCAGCCCGTGTACGGAGATCGCCTGGCCCTGCGCATCGCGGTCCACTTCGCCCGTCAGCCGGAGCACCGCCACACGTCCGCTGGGCAGCCGCGTGCTCGCTTCCATCTCATAGGGCTCGCCACTGTCGATGGCGCGCTGCACCAGGGCGCGATAGCGCGCGGCGTCGGAGGCGCTGAGTCTGGACATCGCCGAATCCAGCGACGGCTCCATGTCCGCAGAAAACTCAAGGAGTTCACGCGTCATCGGCGACCACGACGTCAGGCCGGAGCTCATCGATCGGGTGAAGCTGCCGACGCGAGCCATCCGCTGCGCGCGAAATAGCTCCTGCTCGGAATGCCTGAAGGCTTCCTCAGCCCGCCGACGTTCGGTGATGTCTTCCGCCGTTCCCGTCATGAGGGTCGGCTGTCCACTCGCGTCGCGCTCGATTTCAGCACGCGCGCGGAAGAGTCGGATTTCGCCGTCGGTACGGCGCATTGGCATCTCAAAGTCGTACCCCGCGCTCCCCGCGAGGGCAGACTGCACCTTTCCCATGAAATCGGCACGATGTTCGTCGTTCACCGCCGTTGCCAACACGAGCTCAAACGATGGAGTCACCGTCGCGGGATCATATCCCTGCAGTCGGAACATCTCCTCAGACCAGGTCACCGCACCGGTGCGCACGTTCCACGACCAACTGCCGACGCCCGCCAGTCGCTGCGCGGCATTGAGCAGGCGTTGCATTTCGGAGAGCGCGGCGGCGCTCTCCTTTTCGCGGGTGATATCGGTGACCGTTCCAGTGCTTCGGCACGGGGTCCCGTTCGCGTCAACCTGTACGTCTGCACTTACGCGAACCCAGCCTTCCGAGCCGTCCACCCTCGTGATGCGACTCTCGCACTCGTACGACGAGCCTTCCCGCATGGCGCGCTCGGCCTCCTGTCGCATTGCCGCCAGGTCGTCAGCGTTGTAGTGCGCGACATAGGCCGTCCAATCGGCGGGCGCCTGACCATCCGCGTAGCCGAAAATGCTCCCGAACCGTGAATCCAGATACGAGTCGGACGTGAGCAGGTCGAGATCAAACGCCGTGGCCCCGGACGCGGCCAGAACCCGCTGCAATCGTTCGTCCTGCGACGGCGAGGTGAGCCGCGCCGCCTGCGTGTGCGCCGCCGGCGTGTGCGCCGCCTGCGCGTGCGCCGTCACGTGAAGCGACACGATGAGCAGGTCACCAATCTGGTGCGCCCTCAACGTATAGCCGTCCGCGGTGTGCCGATGTTCAACCGCGCACTCCACGCTCTCGCTGCCGCCACGTGCCTGCGCGAGCATCTCCTGCCACGTCGCCCTATCGCCGAACGGGAGAGCTTCCCAGGGAAGCGCGCCCACCAACGTCCCCGCGGAGCGACCCGCAAGCGCCGCCGCGGCAACATTGCCGTCGCGAATGCGCAGGGACGCATCGAGGACAAGCTGTGCGGGCAACGCAGGCGGTACGGGATGCGGCTCGTCCATGGGCTCCGGCTCTGAGTATTCGGGAAAGTTGGCAGATGCGTGCGCGGGACGCGAGGCGAACACATCGGTTATCCGCGCTGCTGGCGCCGTTATGCGAACGAAACCTCGGCGCGGAGCGCCACCGTCCCGTCAGGCGCCTCGGCGATTCCGGACACGGTGCGGGCGTCCCCCGTCGCGACCAGGCGGAAGGGGGCCAAGTCGAACAGCGGCGCCATGCCCCGAAAGCTGAAGTCGACCACGGGTCCCGAACCACGTTCGGCGGCGAGATCGAGCAGCAGCATCGCCGTCATCGGGCCGTGTACCACGAGCCCTGGATATCCTTCGCGTGCGCGGGCGTACTCCCGATCGTAGTGAATACGGTGCGCGTTGAAGGTGAGCGCGGAGAAGCGGAATAAGACCCGAGCGTCCGGACTCACAATCCGACTCCACGCGCCCTCCGGTAACGGCGTCCACGGCGCCACCGTCGGCGCTGTACTCGGGCTTCCGATCTCCCGATACACAATGTCCTGCTCCTCCTCGATACACAGCACACCGTCCTGCGAGATCCGATAGCCGACCGTCACGAACGCCAGCGAACCGCTTCGACCGGTCTTCAGCACGACGTCGCGAATCTCGCCGTCACGTCTCGCATCGTGACCGACGCGCAGCGGCTGGTGCACACGCATGCGGGCGCCGGCGAACATGCGACGCGGGTAGGGCACCGGAGGGAAAAACCCTCCGCGAGCGGGATGCCCGTCTTCGTCCAGCGCGCGATGCGGCGCGCGCGGCAGGAAATAGAACCAATGCCACAGAGCCGGCAACGCGGCGCCGGGCGAACACATGACAGGTGCCACATCGAACGTGGCAGCGGCGGCCGCGGCGTGCGCGACGCTGATGTGTTCGACGATCGACTCCGTTCGCCCTATCCAGTCGCGATACTGGTCCACATAATCCTCGTCGATCGTCGAGCGCATCCGGTGGGCAGGTGACGCGGTAGATCCGCGCACCACACCGCCGATTGTGGAATCATAGCAAGATCATTCTGGAGGAGTTGTTCGCATGAGCGTCACTGGAGCACCGATCGCACGAACACGCGCATGACGGAACCTGAGACCGCGCGCGTGCGCGCCGACTCGGATCCACGACCGATGACGGGCGTTCGCGTGCTCGATATCGGAAACTTTCTGGCTGGTCCGTACGCCGCCTCGATGCTGGGGGAGTTTGGTGCGGAGGTGCTCAAGGTGGAGCATCCCATCGCTGGAGATCCGATGCGCCGGTTCGGTACGGCCACCGCTCGACCCGACGCGACACTCAAGTGGCTCAGCGAGGCACGCAACCGGAAGTCCGTGACGCTGGACGTGCGGCAACCGGAGGGGGTGCAACTGTTCCTCAAGCTCGTGGAGAAGTCCGACGTAATCATTGAGAATTTCCGGCCCGGAACGATGGAGGAGTGGGGACTCGGCTGGAAGGAACTCAGCGCCGCCAATCCGGGCATCGTCATGCTCCGGGTCTCCGGCTACGGTCAAACCGGCCCGTATCGTCGGCGATCTGGCTTCGCCCACATCGCGCAGGCCTTCGGTGGGTTGAACTACCTCGCAGGATTTCCGGGCGAGACGCCCGTGCTGCCCGGCACCGTTCCACTCGGCGACTACATCGCGAGCCTGTTCGGCGCCATCGGCATCATGATCGCACTGCGCCACAAAGCACACACCGGACGCGGCCAGATTGTCGATGTCGGCATCTACGAAGCCGTCTTCCGGGTGCTGGAGGAGATCGCTGCAGCATACGGTGTGGACGGCCGCGTCCGCGAACGCGAAGGCTCCGGAAGTTTCGTCGCGTGCCCGCACGGACACTTCCGCTCGGCGGACGACAAATGGATCGCCATCGCCTGCACCACCGACAAGATGTTCGAACGACTGTCGGTTGCGATGGAGCTACCACATCTGGCCTCCTCGGGCCTGTACGGCGACCAGCGAAAGCGACTCGCCGCCCGGGACGCGGTCAACCAGATCGTGATCGAATGGGTGGCCGGTCTGTCACGCGACGAAGTCCTGCAACGTTGCCTGCGTGAGGAAGTGCCGGCGGGCAAGGTCAACAGCATTGCAGACATCTTTGCGGATGAGCAGTTCCTCGCGCGCGAGAATCTCGTGCACTTCGATGAACCGGGGCTCGGCGATGTTGTCGTGCCGGGGGTGGTACCGACGCTGTCCGCCACGCCCGGACGCATCACGAACCTCGGACCGACGCTCGGCAACGCGACCGCAGACGTCTTGCGTGACCTGCTCGGCGTCAATGCCGCCGAGCTGCATCGCCTGCGCCAGCAGAGAATCATCTAGCCCATTGCTGCCAATCATGCCTGCGTCCACGACAGCACAATCCAGCCTCCCGCTGGCCGGCATTCGCGTGCTGGACATCGCCACGGTCATCGCCGCCCCCTACTGCGCCACCATTCTCGGCGAGTTCGGCGCCGATGTGCTCAAGATCGAACATCCCGTCGGGGGCGATGCGCTCCGCCGATTCGGTACGCCCTCACAGCGTGGGGACACCCTCACGTGGATGAGCGAAGCCCGCAACAAGCGCTCCGTCACGCTCGACTTGCGACGCCCGGAGGGTGTGGAAGTCTTCAAGCAGCTCGTGGCGAAAACTGACATTCTGTGCGAGAACTTCCGCACCGGAACGCTCGAGAAATGGGGGCTGGGCTGGGATGTGCTCCACGAGCTGAATCCCGGGCTCATCATGCTCCGCGTTACTGGATACGGGCAGACCGGCCCCTATCGCCACCGACCGGGATTTGCCCGCGTCGCGCATGCGGTCGGAGGCATCGCGTACCTCGCCGGCATGCCAAAGGGCACGCCCGTCACCCCGGGCTCCACCACCCTCGGCGACTACATGACCGGCCTCTACGGCTGCCTTGGTGTGCTGATGGCCTTGAAGCACCGAGACGCGACCGGCGAGGGGCAGTACGTCGATGCCGCCCTGTACGAATCGGTGTTCCGCGCCACCGAAGAGCTCGCGCCGGCCTTCGCGATGTATGGGATCGTGCGGGAACGACTCGGGTCGTCGCACAACGATTTCGCCTGTCCGCATGGCCATTTCGCAACAAAAGATGGCAAGTGGGTGGCCATCTCCTGCGCCACAGACAAGCTGTTCATGCGTCTGGCGAACGCCATGGGTCGGCCAGAGCTCGCGTCGTCGAGTACGTACGGCGAGCAGAAGACAAGACTTGAGCATCGGCACGACGTCAACGAAATCGTGCGCGACTGGTGCGGGTCGCTCACGCGGGAAGACGTGCTTGAGCGCTGCTACGCCACCGACACCCCGGCGGGTCCGCTCAACAACATCGCCGACATTTTTGGCGACCGTCAGTTCCACGCCCGCAGAAACCTCGTGGCCATCGACGAACCCCAAACCGGCGAGTCCATCATCGTGCCATCGCCCGTTCCGCTGCTGTCCGAGACGCCGGGAAGTGTTCGATCGCTCGGCCCGACACTCGGCCAGCACACCGACGAGGTGCTGCGTGATCTGCTGGGCATGGGCGACGATGAGATCCTTGCGCTTCGTCGCGCACGCGTCATCTGATTACGCAAGGGAATCACCATGAGCCTGCTCCACGGCCTGCGTGTCATTGAGGGATCTGCGTTTGTCGCCGCACCGTTGGGTGGCATGACGCTCGCGCAACTCGGCGCTGACGTCATTCGCTTTGATCCGATTGGCGGAGGACTCGACTATCGCCGGTGGCCCCTGTCGCTTGCCACGCAGCGCAGTCTGTTCTGGGATGGCCTGAACAAGGGCAAGCGATCGATTGCCGTGGACATTCGTGCGCCGCGGGGGCAGGAACTTCTCACCGCGCTCATCAGCGCTCCCGGCGCCGATGCCGGCATTTTCAGCACGAATTTCCCGGCACGAGGCTGGCTCGCCTACGATCGGTTACGAACCCATCGATCGGATCTCATCATGCTCAACCTCGTGGGACGCCGTGACGGTGGCTCCGAAGTGGACTACACGGTCAATCCGCAACTCGGCTTCCCCCAGATAACCGGACCGATCGGCGCGACGGATCCAGTCAATCACGTCTTCCCCGCATGGGACGCGGTGGCCGGCAACATGCTCGCCGTTGCCATCCTCGCCGCCGAACGCTTTCGCAGTCGCACCGGCACAGGGCAACTGGTCACCCTGGCCCTCAAGGACGTGGCACTCGCGATGCTGGGTCACCTCGGCATGATCGCCGAAGTGTCGGTGAACAATCAGGACCGCGAGCGTTTCGGCAATCATCTATACGGAGCGTTTGGCCGTGACTTTGTCACCCGCGACTCCGAGCGAGTCATGGTGGTGGGGCTGACAGACTTGCAGTGGCAGACGCTGGGCGCCGCGACTGACCTCACCACCGTCTTCCGCGCGCTGGCAGCGCAGCTCACTCTGGATTTTGACGTGGAAGGCGACCGCTTTCTGGCCCGTGAGCGCATCGCGGAGCTGCTCGTGCCCTGGTTTGCGGCGCGTTCGCTGGCCGACGTTCGCGCCGTCTTCGAGCAACACCGCGTCACATGGGCACCGTATCGCACGGTGCGCACGGCGCTCTCCGCCGACCCCGATGCGTCGACCGCCAATCCGCTCTTTGCTATGGTCGCGCATCCGAGTACCGGCACCTATCTCACCCCCGGCAGTCCGCTCGCGTTCAGTGCAGTCGGTCGACTCGCACCCCAACCCGCTCCCCGACTCGGGCAGCACACCGATGAGATCCTGCTCGGGGTGCTCGGACTGAGCGAGGCGGAGCTCGGCGCGCTGCATGACGACGGGATTGTCGCCGGACCGCACGATGACTAGCGCGCACTCGAAGGGCCACTCGTCGCGGCCGATGTTCCGCCAGGAAATTCCACGGAGAACCGCATGAAGCTGCCAGTGAACTTTTACAAGCCGCTCGCCATTGGTGCCCCCACGCCACTCCGCGAGCTGCCGGTCCGTCCAGAACGGATGATTCACTTCTTTCCGCCGCACATCGAGAAGATTCGCGCACGCGTGGCCGACATGGCGCGACAGACTGACGTACTCTGCGGCAACCTCGAGGATGCCATCCCCGTCGAGGACAAGGCGGCGGCGCGGGCGGGATTCATTGCCGCAGCGCGCGAGAACACCTTCGGTGACACGGCGCTCTGGGTGCGGGTGAACTGCCTGAACAGCCCGTGGATCCTTGATGACCTCCACGACATCGTGCGCGATGCGGGCAACAAGGTCGACGTGATCATGGTGCCCAAGGTTGAAGGCCCGTGGGACATTCACTTTGTGGATCAATATCTCGCCCTCCTGGAAGCGCGGTATCACGTTCAACGTCCGATTCTTGTTCACGCTTTGCTCGAGACCGCCGAGGGCGTCAAGAACGTCGAGCAGATTGCCGGCGCCAGTCCGCGCATGCATGGCATGAGCCTCGGCCCGGCAGACCTGGCCGCATCGCGCGGCATGAAGACCACGCGCGTCGGTGGCGGGCATCCGTTCTATGGCGTACTCGGTGACCCGGTGGACGAGGGCACGCCGCGGCAGTTCGTGCAACAGGACCTCTGGCACTACACGGTCGCACGTATGGTCGACGCGTGCGTGTCACACGGCATTCGCGCCTTCTACGGTCCGTTCGGCGACCTCAAGGACGAGTCGGGCTGCGAGGCTCAGTTCCGGAACGCATTCATCATGGGATGCAGCGGCGCATGGTCACTCGCCCCGAACCAAATCGCGATCGCGCGTAGAGTGTTCAGTCCAGCGGTGAGTGAAGTGCGTTTCGCGAAACGCGTCATCGAGGCGATTCCCTCAGGCAGTGGCGTCGCAACGATCGACGGGAAGATGCAGGACGACGCCACCTGGAAGCAGGCCAAGGTCATCGTGGACCTCGCCAGACTTGTCGCCCGCAAAGACCCCGAGCTCGCCGCCGCGTATGACCTCTGACAAGACGCAGGCGGGCAACTTCTTCGAGGACTTCCGCGTGGGCCAGGTGCTCCGCCACGCCACGCCGCGAACGGTCACCACGGGAGACGTTGCTCTGTATGCGGCGCTCTTCGGCAGCCGGTTCGCCGTGAACTCCTCTACGCCGTTTGCACGCGCGCTCGGCCTCGACGCCGCCCCAATGGACAGCATGCTGGTGTTTCACCTCGTGTTCGGCAAGAGCGTCCCCGATATCTCGCTCAACGCCATCGCCAATCTTGGCTACGCCGACGGGCGGTTTGGTCAGCCGGTGTTTCCGGGCGATACCATTTCCACCACCTCAACCATTCTCGGAGTGCGCGAGAACAAGGATGGCGCAACCGGCGTGGTGTACGTGCGATCGGTGGGTACCAATCAGCGCGCGGAGATGGTGGTGGAGTACACGCGCTGGGCCATGGTGCGAAAGCGCGACCGGTCGAGTCACGCGCCTGATCCGATCGTGCCGACGCTACCGGACTCGGTGCCCGTGGAGCTGCTGCACGTACCGTTTGCGTGCGACGCGGACAGTTATGACGTGCAGCTCGCGGGCAGCGGGTTCCTGTGGGACGACTACGTGGTGGGTGAACGTATCGACCACGTGGATGGAATGACTATCGAAGAGGCCGAGCATATGATGGCGGCCCGGCTGTACCAGAACTCGGCGAAAGTGCACTTCAATCTGCACGTGGAACGAGACGGGCGATTCGGACGTCGCATCGTGTACGGCGGACATGTGATGAGTCTCGCGCGATCGCTGTCGTTCAACGGTCTGGCCAACGCGGTGAGTATTGCGGCGCTCCACGGCGGCAGACATGTGGCACCCACCTTTGCCGGCGATACCGTGTACGCGTGGTCGGAGGTGCTCGACGTACAGGCGATCCCGGGGCGCTCGGACGTCGGCGCGCTGCGTGTGCGCACCGTGGCCACGAAAGACTGCGCCTGTGCGGGGTTCCCCTATCGTGATGCCCTGGGCAGCTATCACCCGTCAGTGGTGCTGGATTTCGACTACTCGGTGCTCATGCCGCGCCGATAGGCGCTGGCGTGCTTTTCTTGGTGAACAGCATGGTCTTGCGGGCACGCGGACCTTCAAGCTGCACCACATTCACCTGGTCGGCATGCCATTCGGTGAGCATGCGATTGCATAACATCTCGCCGGCTCCACCGCGCGGCGTGGCGGCCTTGAAGCACAGCCAGAACAGCTCACGCTCACGCTTGATGCCGCACGCCACCAGAGCAAGCGGTACACCGCGCGCGTCGGTGACCGAGAACTGAGCCTGCACGTAGCGAAGGACATCCGCTTCGGGCGCCGAAGAGTCTGCGGGCGCTCGACGACCGACGAAGCGCGCCACCGCCCCGGAGAAGTCGTCGGCAAAGGCACGCACACGAATTGTGAGCCCGCCGGCCTCGCGCGTGACCACGGACATCGTGCTGTGGATCGCGTGCGCATGCGCTGGTCGCGACAGGCAGAGTGCGAGAATCCCGGCGCTGACGACCGAACGCATCAGCAGCGATACGACGCGTCTCATCGCGGAAATCGCTCCCATGCCCATCCGGTGGCGAAGATGGTAACAAGTGCGGAAACCAGAGTCAGTCGCACTTGGAATCCATCGAAGCCGCGCTCCCGAAGCGGTCCGGCCCGCAGGAGTCGGTCAGCCAACAGATAGACGGCCGCCGACGCCATGAGCACCACAATTTGGCCAAGTTCGATACCCACGTTGAAGCCGAGCAAGGGAATCGCGATGTTCGCGACGAAGAGGCTCGTGAGGTAGCCGGCGAAGCCGGCGCCGTGTACCAACCCGAAGAGGAGCGCGAATACCGGGCGATGACGCGCGTTCGTGCCGCGTGCCGCTCGCTCGCGAAGCCACAGATTCTCCACGCCGGTCGCCACGATGGTGACCGGAATCAGGAACTCCACGATGTCGACGGGCAGAACCAGCACACCAGTCACCGCCAACAGCAGGGTCAGCGAGTGCCCAACGGTGAACGCGCTGATCACGGCCAGCGCCGCTCGCCAATCGGAACCACGGTAGATCGCCGCCAGGGCAAGCAGGAAGAGCACATGATCGGCAGCATCCCACGCCACGATGTGCGTGAATCCCAACTGGAGGAAGGCCCAGAACTCAGACATGAAGACCGAGCGCCTTCGCGTGTCGTTGCAGCAGTGGATCCCGCGTACCAAACCGCAGCGCCGCTCGCATGGCGACTCGTGCCTCAGCGTGTCGACCGGACTTGGCCAGCGCCCACGCCAGCACATCCTGCCCGTAGATGTCGGGGCGCGAGGCGACATCTGCCTCCGCACGGGCAAGGACTTCAGCAACACGGACACCGTGATCCAGCAGGAACAGACTCCATGCCCGATGATAGGCGCCAGGCTGCTGACTCACGGACACCTCCAGTGCTTGTGCGTACTCTCGAGCACGAGCAGTGTCGCCCTGCGCCTCGTATGCGCTTGCGACGTAGCCGAGCGTGGCGGGATCAAGCTGCAGGCCAATGGCTCGCTCGCCCCAGGCGATCACCGTTGCGGCGTCGTCGCGAGACTCGGCAACGCGCGCCATCGCGGCGAGAAGTCGCGGATCATCCGGCTCAATGGCCAGTCCAGCGCGGAACGACTCCACGGCCGCGCGCCAATGTCCGTTTCGCAGGTCCAAATCGCCCAGCCGCAGGTGAAACCACGCCTGGGTTTCCTTCGCAATGTCGCGGCGGGAGAGTGCATCGTCTCGCGCGCTCACGAGCAACTGCCGAGCCTCGCGCGAATGATTGGTCACTTCAAGCCAGCGCGCGACTCGCGGAGCGATAGAGAGCATGCTGCGCTGCGCCCACACGGAACGGAACTGTCGCTCCGCTTCGTCGTAGTCGCCAAGCTCCATTGCCACCTCGCCCAGCGTCGCGCGGTACTGCGGAACGTCTGGTTCGCGCGCCACCAAGTCGGTAGCGATTTCTCGCGCTTCGATGAAACGATGCTGCGCGAGCAGAATCGACACCAGCGTCGAGGCGGTGGAGGCGTTGCGCCGAGTGCGCTTGCCCAGCGACTGTCGGGCAAACGCCTCCGCCGTAACGTAGTCATCCCAGCCGCCACCCTCACGCGCCCGTTGCAGGTGAAGCCCGGCAAGCTGCCCTCGGACCAAGGCGCTGGTGGGATCCGCATCCAGTGCCTGGTTCCAAACGCGAATTTGTACATCTCGATTCGCGCGTTCCGAAAAGCCCGTGCTCATCGCGACACGCGCCGTGCGTGCCGACAAGACCGCCTCTGGCCGCGGCACCGAGAACCACACGCGGGCGATAGCCAGACCGCCTGCCGTCGCCAGGAGCGCGCCAAGACCGAGTCGAACCATCGCCCGCGCGGAGCTCATCGCGCCGCTTCCAGGTACGGGAACGTGGTGAGATACGTGCGTCCCGACATCGGCACGTTGTCGGAGGTCAGTCCCGGCAACGCAGCAGCCGTCGGATCAAGCAGCCGGCCGAAAATCGCCGTCAAGCCGGCGTCCACGACATCGTCCTGCAGGTTGCGGCCACCGTAACCGTTGGCCAGCGCCCAGCTGAGCCAGCCCGAGGTATTCCCCGCACGGTTCGGAAACACCAGGAGCATGTCCGGGACGAGTACCGCCGCGAGCGTATTCGCAATGGCCGGTCCGCGATTGAACGCGTTGGTGAAGGCCTTGATTTTGCCGCCAAAGTCATTGGCGACGTCGGTGGCCGGCGTTGTGCTGTTGTGAAGGCCGTGGTCGCGCTTCATGAAGAAGACTTCGCTGACCAGCGGATTGCCCAGCCGTTCCACCTGCACGAAGGTACGCGCAGCAGTCGGAGAGGTCACGCCGCCGCCGCTGTTGTCCGTGTCGTCGGAGCACGCGGCGAGCATTGGAAGGGCCAGCGCCACGCAGAGGGCGCGGGAGAAACTTGAGGAACGCATTCGAAAGGCTCCAGTGAGAGTTGAGAGGATGCGAGCGCGGTTCATCAGCGACTGATCGTGGCCCAGACGCCGAACTTGGCATCGGCGGCGGTGCTGGGCTGGAGGAGCGCCTTCGGCAGCTCAATCACGATGCTGAGCGCATTGAATGGCCGCAGGAAGTCGACGCCCGGCGAGCGAAACGCACCGGCCGGCGGACCATTCTGCACGGAGAGCGGACCGGTGGACGGTCGACGATCAGGGATGATGTTGAAGAACTGCTCGAGATCGATGACGAACGGATCGGCGCGCAATCCGGCAAACACCTGCGTGGCCGTGGCCGAACCGGCGCTGCTGCCCACGTTGCCTTCGACAATCGTGCCGGCCGTCTCGCGCACGGTCCGGGTTCCGGTCATGGTGGGTGCAACCGGACCGCGCACGGTGTACTTCTGCGCGCTCCCAGTGCCTTCGTCGAAGGTGATCTGGATAACGCGATCTTCGACGGCATCGCCCGTATTGTCGATCTTGATCTGGTACAGGAGGTTCGGATCGAACGACGCATCCCGTCCACCGATCGGACTGCTGGTGGTCAGGATCAGCGCAATACGATCAGCGCTGGAGCCAGGAAAGGCATAGACATCATTGATGTCCATGCGAGAGTTCAACTCGACTTCAGGCGTGTCCTGATGGTCCGACGCGTAGACGCGCTGGCCGACGACCAACGCTGAGACGCCAGCTGCGACGAATGCCGCGTTTCGCAGCGAGCGTCTGGTGACGAGCGAGAATGGCATGAGGGGCTCCGGTGGGCTGTGGCGTACGATGCACGCTGTGAATGCGCCCTCGCTCCTGACGGGTCGCGATCGACCACAAGCGGTCGAACACAGGTGCTACGCCTCCCATCACCGGCTGGATTTCTCCCGCGGCCGGCGAAATGAACCCGCCTATCGGAGCAAGGAGATGGTCGTTGCGCCTTCCGCGGTGACAACGATGGGCGCTGCGGCACCGGGCACGCGCAGACGTCGATCAGTTTTCTCAATGCGCATGCCACCGAGATACACGCCCGCCTTCGATACAAACGCTGAGCCGCTTCCCATCGAATTGCCTTCCACCTTGGCCGTCGCTCCGCCCACCTGCTGCGTTCCGGTGACCGCCGTGGTGAACGTCATGTCCAGCCGCGCAGCAGCGATGCCCTCGCGCACCGTCTCCCCCATGGCAGCGTACGCGGTGCTGCGCTTGACGAGGAGTCGCCCGTTGGCGACGGGCTGCGGACGCTCGCTCCGAATGGTCCAGTCGTCGCCCGTCTTGAAACCCGACTTGAGCGTCGGCAGCATGACCTCCAGCTGCCCGCCGAGCGCCGTACCGAGCGACCCCGCGAGTTTCGGATAAGTCAGGCTCACCACACTCCCCGCCGGGTCGAGGAATCCGTCGAAGACCTTGCCGCGAGCGCTATCCGCGGAGACCGCGCTGCTCGCTGGTAGATTGGCTCCCCGTTCCAGAATGGAGTCAATGACTACATGCAGGCTCTTGCCGCCAGCGGAGTCCGTGAGGGTTACTCGCAAGAACGCCGACCGATCGAGCAGGGTCTGCTGTCGCTTGCCGCCAGCCGCCGACGCGTCGACGTCCTGCTGGGTCTTGCTGTCGATCCGGTATCGTCTCACCAGACCGCGGATTGACTGCGCGGACGCCGCGCTGGACCACACGATCGGTGCCAGCAGGAAGGCGAACAGGAGCGGAAGGACGCGACGGTGAGTGGATGAGCACATGATCCTGTGGACGTCAAGAAATTCCATGAGAGCCGCATAGGTACGATACTCAGTCGCCGCGCCGGCCGCGCTGTTGAGCCGGAGGTCGAGCGGGTACCTTCCGATCTCCCTTGGCCGCCACCTGTCGCCACGCAGACGCATGAGCAATCCCACCATCCGCGCCGCCGTCATGCGAGCGCCGCATGAACCCATCGTGGTCCACGAGCTCCCGTGGCCGACGCTGGTTCCCGGCAGTGCGATGCTGCGCACGCTGTATTCCGAGGTGTGCGGCACCGATGTGCATCTGCATCACGGACGCCTTCGCGGCGTGCCGTATCCCATCGTACCCGGGCACGTTTCGGTTGGGCATCTGTCGGCGATACGCGGTACCGTCCGGGACATTGATGGGCAGGCCTTCCGGGAAGGGGATCTCGTGACGTTTCTCGACGTGCACGAAACCTGCGGGGCCTGCTACGAGTGTCTGGTCACGCGGCAGTCCACGCGATGCCCGTCTCGCAAGGTGTACGGCATCACCTATGGCGTAGCGGATGGGCCGCTCGGCGGATGGGCCGATCACATCTGGATGAAGGAAGGCGTCCGCATTCTGCGAATTCCCGACGGCGTCGATCCTGCGCGGTTCATCGCGGGCGGGTGCGGCTTGGTGACGGCCATGCACGCGGTGGAACGTGGCAACGTGCGGCTCGGCAGCTCCGTCGCGGTGCTTGGCGTAGGCCCTGTGGGTCAGGCGGCGATCGCGCTGGCGGCACTCTCCGGAGCCTACCCGGTGATCGCGGTGGGCGCGCCCGAGGCACGGCTGGAGTTCGCCAAACGCATGGGCGCCACACACGTGGTACCGCTCGAACTTCCGCCCGAGGAACGTGCGTCGGCCGTTCGCGCCGCCAACGGCGGACGAGGCGTGGACGTGGTCATCGAGGTGGCCGGAACGCCGGAAGCCGTTCCCCAGGCCCTCGATCTCGCCCGAGACGGTGGATGCGTGGTTGTCGCCGGTCAGTACACCGACAACGGGAACACCAGCATCAACCCACATGCGCAGATCAATCGCAAGCACGTGGAGCTCCGTGGGTGTTGGGGATGCGACTATTCGCACTTTCATCGCGCGTTGCAATTGCTGGCACATCGCGGCGCCGACCTGCCGTGGCTCGAGGCGGTCTCCGAGCGTTTTTCGCTCGACGAAGCCAACGCGGCGCTCGCCGCCGTGGCTCGTCGCGACGTCGTCAAGGCGCTCATCGTTCCCTGAATCTGACTTCTATGACTGAGATGGAACGGCACATGGTGCCGGCGTTTCGCCCCGTTCCGCGCACGGGCGTCATTTACGTGATGGACCGTGCCAAGGAACTCGGCTACGGGACCGACGAGGCCCAGTGGTGCAACCTTGGCCAAGGGCAACCGGAGACCGGGCCGCTGATCGGCGGCCCGGATCGCCCAGCAGACGTCCACGTGAACGCGGACGACTACGAGTACGCTCCGGTCGGCGGGATCGATCCGCTACGCCGCGCGGTCGCAGCGCTCTACAATGCGCGCTACCGGCAGGGGCGTGCCTCGCAGTACGGACCGGAGAACGTGTGTATTTCCGGCGGTGGCCGCGCCTCCCTGACGCGAGTCGTGGCGTCGCTGGGCAACATCAACCTCGGGCACGTCCTGCCCGACTACACCGCGTACGAAGAGCTGTTGGAGATCTTCGGCACATTTTCCGCCATTCCCATTCTGCTCGAGCCAGGATCCGGATACGCGCTCTCCACCGCAGAACTGCGGCGCGAGATCACAGGGCGAGGACTGGGGGCGCTGTTGCTCTCCAATCCATCCAATCCGACTGGGCGTCTACTCGAGGGCAGCGCACTTGCCGGTTGGGTGCGCGAAGCTCGTGAGTTGCGCTGCGCCTTGATCCTCGATGAGTTCTACTCGCACTACATCTGGCGTCAGGATCTCGCGTCAAACGTCACCGTGTCCGCTGCCGCTCACGTGGACGATGTGAACGTCGACCCGGTGGTCATTCTCGACGGCCTCACCAAGGGATGGCGATGCCCCGGCTGGCGGCTAAGCTGGATTGTCGGGCCCGCATCGGTCATCGAGGCCGTGACCAGCGCCGGCAGCTTTCTCGACGGCGGAGGAAACCGTCCCCTGCAGGAAGCAGCCGCAACGCTGCTCGAGCCCGCGCGCGCGCGACAGGAAGTGGTGTCCATCCACGAGACATTCCTGCGCAAACGGCGACTGCTTGCCGACGGCTTGCGGGCGGCCGGCCTGACCGTGGAGCAGGAACCGGATGGCGGATTCTATATCTGGGCAAGTGTCGCATCACTGCCAGCACCACTCAACGACGGCGAGGCGTTCTTCGAAGCCGCGTTGGCCGAGCACGTCATCACGGTTCCTGGAATCTTCTTCGACATCAATCCCGGGAAGCGCCGGGCCGACCACACGTCCCGGTTCCGGCAATATCTCCGATTCTCGTTCGGTCCGACCGAAGCGGCCGTGAGCGAAGCGGTCCAGCGACTGCAGGCGATGGTGGTGCGCTATCGCTGAGCGCCAGGCGCTACTCGGCCTGTGGCACGCGCGCGATCGCCGGCGCCATCGCGCGTGTCTGCTTCTGTCGCAGATGACGTGCCAGCAGCCACACCACCGCGGAGTTCACCACAAGAGCGCCGATACCAAACAGCGACACGTGCGCCACCACCTCCCAGACCTCAAGCGGAATGGGCAATCCGGTGGCAATCACCGTCAGCCACTCGGCCCACGCCTTCTGTCGCCAGAGTCCAATCCCCTCAACCAGAAAGAGCGTGGCGTACAACAGCGCACCCACGCCGATGCCGAGCACCTGATGCGGGGCGAGCCCCATCGTCCAGCCGACGATGTGCTCCATGACGTTCTGTTCACTGCTGATGGGCAACGTCGCCACCCACCCCTGCACCAGCGCCGCTATCTCCGGACGAAGCAGCTGGAACGCCGCCAAGGCCACTCCGACGAGGGTAAGGGCCTGGCTGAACTTGAATGCGGCAATGAGGCGAAGCACCAGCGAGAGATCTCCGGAAGAAAATACATGGCGTGCATCACCACGAATTGAATGCTAGTGTTCCTCCCACCGCGATGACAGTCGCCGCGAGTCCCCTCACAACCTCCGTCATGGCATCGACGTCTCTGCCATCAACTTCGCACCGCCTGCGCTCCATCATGGGCGGTTCCGTCGGCAACCTGGTCGAATGGTACGACTGGTACGTCTACTCGGCGTTCTCGTTGTACTTCGCGAAGGCGTTCTTTCCGCCCGCCAGCCAGACCGCGCAGCTGCTCAATGCAGCCGCGGTGTTCGCCGTGGGATTTCTGATGCGGCCCGTGGGGGGATGGTTGATGGGGCGATACGCGGACCGACATGGGCGACGTACCGCCCTGACCGCGTCCGTCCTGCTGATGTGCGCGGGTTCGCTCCTCATCGCGATTACGCCCTCGTATGAAACCATTGGGGTATTCGCGCCTGCGTTGCTGGTGATCGCGCGGATGATGCAGGGGGTCAGTGTCGGTGGAGAGTACGGCGCCAGTGCAACCTACCTCAGTGAGATGGCCGGCAAGACGCACCGTGGTTTCTGGTCGAGCTTTCAATACGTCACGTTGATCATGGGGCAGCTGCTGGCGCTGGGCGTGCTGCTGGTGCTGCAACGCATCCTGGACACACCGCAGCTCGAGGCGTGGGGATGGCGCATTCCATTCGTGATTGGCGCCGCCTGCGCGCTCGTGGCCATCAAGCTGCGGAGCGGGCTCCAGGAAACGGCCGCCTTCACCAAGTCGACCGCTCCGGCGATGAATGCCGCCTCCACACTCCGTGGATTGCTTGCGCATCCCCGCAGCGTGGCCACCGTGGTCGGCCTGACCGCTGGCGGCACCGTCGCGTTCTACACATTCACCACATACGCGCAGAAGTTCCTCGTCAACACCGCCGGCTTCAGCAAGAACGACGCAACGCTCGCCTCGGCCGGCTCTCTGGCCATCTTCATGTGCGTGCAGCCCCTCGTTGGCGCGCTCTCCGATCGAATCGGGCGACGCCCGGTGTTGACCACCTTCGGCGTGCTCGGAAGCCTTGGCACGATACCGTTGCTCTCGTCCTTGGCGGAAGCGAGGAGCCTGACCGCCGCCCTGTTGTTACTCACGCTGGCGCTGCTGGTCATCAGCGGATACACGGCTATCAACGCCGTCGTCAAGGCGGAATTGTTTCCCACCAACATTCGCGCGCTCGGCGTGGCGTTCCCGTACGCGATCGCCGTGTCACTGTTCGGCGGCACGGCGGAATATCTCGCGCTCTGGTTCAAGAACATGGGCCATGAAAACTGGTTCTACTGGTACGTCACCGCTTGCATTGTGGCGTCGCTGGCCGTGTACGTGACTATGCCAGAAACGCGAAACAGTGGAACCATGGCGGACGAACCCTGACGTCAACGGCTAGCGCGGCACCGTCTGGATCTCGACACGCGATGGCCACCGGGGTGTTCGCCAGATCGCATGCGTTTGTGCGCGGTAATCAGCGGCAGACGCGAAGAAGATGTTGGGCACCCAGCTTTGCGGGTTCCGATCGATGAGTGGAAACCACGTGCTCTGCACGTGCACCATGATCTTGTGCCCCTTCAGAAACCGATAGCTCTGCGTGTGCAGGTCAATGGTGAACGGGGTCACCAGATTCGGTATCAGTGCCTCAGGCACCTCAAACGATTTGTGAAAGCGGCCACGAAACACTTCGTTGGCCACCATGAGCTGATAGCCGCCGAGCGTGTGATCCGGTGCCACCTCCTGCGGATACACATCGATCAGTTTCACGATCCAATCCGCATCGCTGCCGGTCGTACTGGCGAAGAGCTTTGCCGTAATGTCGCCCGCGAGCACAACATCGTCCTCAAGCGTCGCGGTCTCCCAGCTCAGCACGTCCGGGCGTCCCTGGACAAACCGTTGATCCTCGAGCAACCACGTGCGCCAGCCGGAACCCTTCGGATAGTAGGTCGGTTCAATCGGACGCTTGCGGTACGGCACCGGCTTCGCCGGATCGCTCACGTAGCGATCGACGCCCAGTGAATCCGCACGGGCTGGCGGGTCGAAGCTCAGACGACCGTCGGCATGGAAATACAGCGCTTTCGTCACCGCCTCTTTGGGGGGCCACGCGGTGAACGTGCGCCAGCTGTTGCTTCCCGACTCAAAGACCGTGGCTTCAGCTGGCGTAAAGTCACCCAGGTCCTTCAGGTAGTGCGCGAAGAAGGGAGCCTGAATACGCTGCCGATAGTACTCCCCCGTCGCCGACTTGAAGTCGATCGCGCCGATTTTCTGGCCAGGGCCGCTGCTCCACCCTCCGTGCCACCACGGACCCACGACCAGCGAGTTTTCGCCGCGTGTGTCACGACGTTCGAGCTCACGGTAAATGGTCACGGGGCCGTAGAAGTCTTCCTGGTCCCACCAGCCGGCCACGTTGAGCGTCGGCATCGTCACTCGTTTCAGATACGGCTTCATCGCCTGCCGCTGCCAGAACGCATCGTAGTTGGGATGCTCCGTGAAGTCCGTCCACGTGGGCAGTTTCTTGTCCTTGAGGTACCGGGACTGCACGTTGGACAGCGGGCCCAGCGCCAGGTACCATTCGTAACTGTCGTATCGGTCGAAGGTGAAGTTCGAATTCTCCTTGCTCGCTTCCGTCAGGAACGCGTACTCGAATCCGTAGCTCAGCCGGAACGCGCCGTTGTGGTGAAAGTCATCGCCGAGGAACATGTCCGCCGGCGAGGCCTGTGGACTGACCGCCTTGAGCGCCGGATGCGGATCGAGCATGCCCATTGCCGCAGTCCAGCCGTCGTACGACACACCCAGCATGCCGACTCGCCCGTTGTTCCTGGGCACCGACGCGAGCAGCCACTTGATCGTGTCATACGTGTCCGTGCTCTCATCGATGGCGTTCTGCGGACCATCAAGTGGGCGGGGCGGGCGTTGCATCACGAACGTCCCATTCGACTTGAAACGTCCGCGGATATCCGCGAAGACGAAGATATAGCCGTCCTGCGCGAGTTCCTTGTAACTACCGCCCAGACGCAGCCCGGCACCGCCAACGCCGTACGGCGTGCGCTGCAACAGGAACGGCAGCGGATCGGCGATCACCCGCGGTGCAAACACCTCCAGATGCAGCGTCACGCCGTCGCGCATCGGAATATCGTGCGCACTGTTCACGTAGTCCGCCGGCGTGTATCGCGGCGCGACTTGGCCGCCGGAAGGACGCGACGCGGCTCCAAGGAGGAACAGGCCGACGGTCAGTCGTTGCATGACTCGTTGCATGAATGGTTGCATCGATGCCTCGCCAACAGAGAAGAATCGGAACAGTGTCGGAATGAAACGCGAGCGTACTTCCAATCGCCGTCGCGCCGGGCTACAGATCACGGCGCGCGCCACAGTGCCGGTTCGCTCGCATTGCCAACGCGATCAATCGCCTGCACGGCGACCGCGTCGGTCACTGACGCGGCGAAGCCACCAGGCACGTCCACCACTCGCTGATCTGCTGGAATGAGTCGAAGGGACCACGACGAGCCGTTGCGCCAACGCACGGCCCACCAGGACAAGGGCTTGCCGCCGTCTCCGCTGATGCTCACGCGCACGACTGGAGTTGCCCCCGCTACCACGCTCGCGCTCACCGTCGGTGCGCTCGGCACCTGCGCGTCCAGCCACGGCGACGCAGGCACAACCGCTGGCGTTGCGTACACGCCGCCAGCAAGCAACGTCGCAAGCCCGTCGCGGTTCAACCGAACGGATGTGGTGTTGTAGAGGATACTGCCCGTTGGTCCGCCGGCTGCGGTGCTGCGCCCACGCGCGAGCGTGACTTGCGCCGCGATTTCAGACGCCGGATACGCGCTGGACGATCCATCCGCCACGCGGTACGACGCAAGTCCAGGCCAGAAGTGCCTGCGCAACGTGTTCTGCTGCGACCACCAATCCACCAAGGCCGGGAAGCTCTGCCCGGTCGACGCGATCGACCAGTATAGCTGCGGCGCGAAGTAGTCCACCCAACCGCGCTGCAACCAGAGCCGAGAATCGGCGTAAATCGATGCGAATGCATCAAGCCCCACGATGCCCGCCGGATTCCCGGGTCGCCAAATGCCGAACGGGCTGATGCCCACACGTACGGTCGGGCCAGCGGCATGTACGTCGCGATAAAGCCGCTCCACGAATCGATTGACGTTGTCCCGTCGCCAATCATCTCGGCTCAATGCGCCGCCACCGGTTCGATAGCGGGCATACCCCACACTGTCCGGGAATTGCAACGAGGGACAACGTGTGTCGGGGTACGGATAGAAGAAGTCGTCCAGATGCACCGCATCCACAGCGTATCGCCGCACGACATCCTGAATCACGCTGATGGCTTGGTCATGCACGGCAGCCTCACCGGGATCGAACCAGAGTTGCGTGCAGTAGTACCGTGTCAGGTCCGGTCGCCGACGCGCAAAGTGGAGGGCATCGAGGCGCAGCGTGTCACTCAGGTTGCCCGCGCGAAACGGATTGAACCAGGCGTGCAGCTCAATGCCGCGCGCGTGCGCCTCGGTCACCGCGAACGCCAGGGGATCCCAGCCGGGATTCGTGCCCTGTACGCCGGTCAAAGACCGCGCCCATGGTTCCAGCGATGAGGGATACAGTGCGTCGCCGGCCGCGCGCACCTGCAATACAACCGCGTTCAACCCGGTGTTGCGCGCAAGATTCAGGATCGCCACCAGCTCGGCCTGCTGCGTCGCGATGGACAGGCCGCTGCTGGATGGCCAGTCGATGTTCGCCACCGTCGCAATCCACAGCCCACGAAACTCGCGCGCGAGTGCGGGCACCGAAATCGCCACCGGCGGCGCTGGAGGCGTGACCACAGGCGGAACTACTGGAGCCGTTGGCGCATCGCGTCCACTGCACGCGACCACGACCAGCAGACTTAGCCATGCAGCAACGGTTCCAGCAGTTCGCCAGCCCGGCCTCGCGCACACGGCAGGCCAGACGCGATTCAGAACTCGGCATTGAGTGGACATACCCGCCAAGCTACCGCATGCAAGCGACACCGCCTAGTGAACTGGCGTCGTGCTCCCCTTGCCCCGGCGCGGTCAGTGCGCCAAGCTGGCGTCCATCATGCGCATCGGCATCGACCTCGGCGGTACCAAAATCGAAGGCGTCGCGCTCGCTGACTCCGGCCAGGTACTTGCGCGACGGCGCGTCGCCACGCCGCGTTCCTACGAGGCGACCGTCACGGCGATCGCGGACCTCGTAATCGCGCTCGAGCGCGACACTCCGCCCGCACTCCTCCCTGCGAGTGTCGGCATCGGCATTCCCGGCGCCGTCGTTCCGAGCACAGGCTTGGTCAAGAACGCCAACTCCGTCTGGCTCATCGGGCAGCCCCTCGGGCGCGATCTCGAGACGAGGCTCGCACGCCCGGTGCGGCTCGCCAATGACGCAAACTGCTTTGCCTTGTCGGAGGCCACCGACGGTGCGGCGGCGGGCGACGCCGTGGTCTTTGGAGTCATCCTCGGTACCGGCGTTGGTGGCGGCATCGTCGTGAACGGACACTGTGTGGTTGGAGCCAACCTCATCGCCGGCGAATGGGGGCACAACCCGCTGCCCTGGCCCGCCGACGACGAACGTCCAGGGCCGTCCTGCTATTGCGGGAAGTCCGGTTGCATCGAGTCGTGGCTCTCCGGACCAGGTTTCGAGCGAGATCACGCCGCGCGCACCGGCACGCTGCTCAGCGCACCAGACATCGCATCGCGCGCCACCCACGGTCACCACGATGCGATCGCGAGCCTCACCCGGTATCAGCATCGGTTGGCACGCGCCTTGGCTTCAGTCATCAATCTGCTGGACCCCGACGTCATCGTGCTGGGTGGCGGCATGTCCAACGTTCCCGCATTGGCTGACGCAACGCGCGCGTTGCTGTCCGCGTGGGTTTTCTCCGACGCGCTGCAGACGCGCGTGGTACAGAACGTGCACGGCGATTCGAGCGGTGTTCGCGGCGCTGCCTGGCTGTGGCCAACGTCGGCGCGGGAGTAGGCGTCACATGGCCCCACGTGGCGCCGAGGTCAACCACTTCAAGTTGACACAGAAGCGGTTCGTGATCGAGCAGGTACTGGCCGCGCCGTCGGTAGCGGAGGCCGTGCGCGCGCATGCTGCGTTGCATGGAG
>JANNEV010000266.1:0-12216 GCA_031379145.1 Gemmatimonadaceae bacterium | reverse complement strand
CCGCCTGCGCCGACGCGGTGGACGCCGCTAAGGACACAGCGACGGGGCCCGCCATCAAGGCGGTCAGCGCGACGTAGGATCGAATGGCGCGGCCAATGGGCCGAGCAGTGGTAGAGAACCGCACAGACATAGACGCTCGGGGCGAAAGGATACCCAAACGTCGTGTCTCGAACTCCTCGCGGCAAGCGCCTATGGCGCAAGCGCCTTTGGCAAGCGCCTTTGGCAAGCGACTATGGCAAGCGGCTACGGCACTGCAGGCACCGCCAGTACGGCGCATCGCGAGGTTCGAAGCACGCGGGTGGCCACCGACCCCACCATCAACCGCTCCATCAGGCTATGGTGCTGGGTGCCCACCGCGATGACGTCGGCATTCGCCTGCTGCGCATACGCGAGCAGCGCCGGCGCGGGGTCGCCCCGCAGGGTCACGGTTTCCACGATCACTCCTTCAGGCGCAGCCAGCTGCGTTCGCACTTTTTCGAACAGCGGAGGCAGCGTGCGTCCGTACTCGACGTCCCAGGCCTGCCAATCGGCCGAGGGATGCTCGAATTTTGGCCGAACATGGACCAGCGCCAGACGTCCGGTAGGACCAACCATACGCAGAGCCAGTTCCGCAGCGTGAACGCTGGCATTGCTGAAGTCCAAGCCCACGACAGCCAGTCGTGGGCAGGAGGAATACTCCGCGCTCACCGCGAGCACCGGCACCGTGGCCTCCCTGAGGGTGGCCAGCGTCGTTTCGGCGCCGAACAGACGGTCGAGCGGATTGTGGCGACCAATTCCCATGACCAACATCGCTGCGCCGCGCCGAGAGGCTTCACTGGCCAGAATGCGAGCCGGGGCGCCGGTCAGAACGTCCACCGGCCACTCAGCGGTGCTCGCCGCCGCCGTTCCGCTTGCTGCTCCACGTGCCATTTCACTGGCTGCTCCACCGGCCATTTCACTGGCCGTTTCACCGGCCGCGGCCGTCGCCGATGCGCGTGTGCCTGAATTGCTCGTCGACATGGCGGTGCGCGCTCGTACCGTGGGCGCCGTGGACGCCCAGCGTCGAACATCGTGCAGCATGGACTGTCGCCGAATTTCGTCCAGTTCCCTGGGCGCTGGCAGTACATCCATCCCCGCAGCCACGCCAGGCGTTGGAGAGCACACCCCCAGCACCTGGATCTCCCCTCCAAAGGCACTCGAGGCGCACTGTGCCGCGACGGAGAGCGCGTCGTGCGCAGTCGGCGCGCCATCACACGCAACGAGAATCGGACCGTTCGAGGGGAACGTGAGTGGAGACGCGTGCGTGGCGATGACGGAATCCGTGGCGGACATGGCGAGACCCTTGGGGGCAGGCGCGTCCATTCGGCGGGAGAGAAGACGCGATGTGCCGTGGATTGTCGCTGGCGGCCACCCGGCGTTCCATCGGGGATATCAGTGTGTCACGTCAGGGAAATGCGGACGTGATCCGGCGGCGGTGCGCTGCTACAGCGCCCAGCGCAGTGCGCGCGCCAGACGGTCGATCAGGCGCGCGGTCCACCCTCGGCGTGACCACTCCGCCGCCATGATCTCCCGACTATCGCGCACGTCGGTGCGGAACGAACGCTCCAGGGCGCCGGCCAGGTCGTCATCGAACACCAGCAGGTTGCATTCGGCGTTCAGCCAGAACGAACGAAAGTCGAGATTGCTCGACCCCACAACACTCGCGCGACCGTCGATGACCACGGTCTTGGCGTGCAGTGTCGCGGCCTGATACTCAAAGATCCGCACGCCACTGGCCAACAGCGCTGAGTACGTCCCATGCGCTGCGCGTCGTGCCAGCGGCACATCGGCCAGTGTGCCGGGCAGGAGCAGCCGGACGTCCACGCCGCGCTCCGCCGCTTGCCTGAGCAGGGTGAGCGCGCGAGTGGGTGGCGCGAAGTAGGGCGTGGTGATCCACAGGCGTTCTCGGGCGCCGCCCAACAGCGCGGAGAGTACGGCCAGCATTTCACGCTGCCCGCGCCCGGGGCGTGAATCCAGCACCAGCACCGCACGGTCAGACTCGATCGCAATTTCGTGTCGTCGCTGCACTCGGCGACCGCGTATCCGATCTCGACGCAACGCCAGTCGGCGGTCCAAACGCGCGCGCAGGGCCTGCGCCGTGAATGCGCGCACAGTGGTGGCCGGCGGCACAGTGATTCCCTCGCTCCAGGAGACGTAGCCGAGCCCCGGCAAGGGTGGTCCCTGCGCACGGTCCCAACCCTCAGCGAACACCGCCGCCAATTCCTGTGCCACCGATCCCTCAACACGAAGGAACGTGTCGCGCCAGGCGCCCGCGTGCGAGCGAATCGAGGAGCCATACTCTTCCCCGATATTCATGCCGCCGGTGAATGCGATGGCGCGGTCAATGACAATGATTTTCCGGTGGTCGCGTCGCAGCGCCTCGAAGGGGAGGTGCCAGAAGCGATGAAAGTGGCGAACGAGTACGCCGTGCTCCTCGAGGGCGTCCCAGAACGTGGTGCGCGTAAAGAACGAGCCGATGGCATCCGCCAGGACAGAGACGCGTACACCACGTTGCACCGCCGCGATCAGGGCCTGCTGTACCTGCACGCCGATGCGGTCGTCGCGAAGGATGTATGTCTCCAACAACACCTCCTCGCGCGCTTCTGCGATGCCCTGCAACATGGCCGTGAATGCCGCTTCGCCATCCACCAGCAAAGTGATGGGAGGCGCGCGATGATACGCGCCTCCCTCGATGCGCTGCACGAGTTCGAGAAACCGTTCGTCCCGGACGCCGACGGGGATGGCCTGCGCCAGCGCCCACGCGCGGTACCGCCTGAGCTCGCGCGGCAGCGAGTCAGCGAGCATGTTTCGGCATGAGCCTTGTTCTGCGATTGCTGGTCAATGCGGTGGCCCTCTGGTGTGCCGCGCGCTTCATCGATGGCATCAGCTACACGGGAAGCTGGCCCGGTCTGGTGGGCCTGTCACTGGTGTTCGGTATGGTGAACGTATTCATCCGACCGGTGCTGTCCTTCTTTTCGTTCCCGCTCCAGCTGCTCACGCTGGGACTGTTTACCGTGGTGCTCAACGCCTTCATGTTGATGCTGACCGGCTGGGTGGCCGCTCGGTTCGACATCGCGTTCGCCGTGCGTGGTTTTGTCCCGGCGCTCTTCGGCGCGGTGGTGGTGAGCGTGGTGAGCATGGTGCTGGGCGGGTTCGTCTCGTCCAGCAAGGAAAAGGACGACTGACGCCGGCGGCGCCGATTCCCCGTTTTTCAGTGGGCCGCTGATGCAAATGACGTTCCGCTGGTACGGCTCGCAAGACCGCATCCCTTTGGCGCACATTCGCCAGATTCCTGGTGTCCGCGGAATTGTCAGTGCAGTCTACCACGTCCCTGTGGGTGATGCGTGGACTGCGAGTCACGTGGCACAACTGCGCGACACCATTAACAACGCCGGACTCGAGTTCGCCGTCGTGGAAAGCATCCCGGTGCACGAGGCCATCAAGCTGGGCCGCTCCGACCGTGACCGCTTCATTGACGCCTACTGTGAAAGCGTGATGAACGTTGGTGCCGCCGCGGTACCAGTGGTCTGCTACAACTTCATGCCGATCTTCGACTGGACGCGTACCGATCTCGCGTTTCGACTGCCCGACGGCTCCACCACGCTGACGTTCGATGATGATGCACTCGCGCGCATCGATCTCACGCATGGTACCGGCGAGTTGCCTGGATGGAGTACCGCCTATGACGCCGGAGCACTCGCTGCGCTCCGCGAACAATGGCGTGCCGTTGATGCCGAACAGCTCTGGGAGAATCTGGCGTACTTTCTGGAGCGTGTGGTGCCAGTCGCAGCGTCTGCGGGCGTCAACATGGCCATGCATCCCGACGATCCACCGTGGTCCATTTTCGGGCTGCCGCGCATCATCACAGACGCCGCTGCGCTGCGCCGGCTACTCTCCCTGGTCGATCAACCGGCCAACGGCCTCACCTTCTGCACTGGCTCACTGGGCTCAAAGGCAGAGAATAATCTGCCAGCGATGGTGCAGGAATTTGCTGCACAGCAACGCATTCACTTCATGCACTGTCGCAACGTGAAGCGCACCGGACCCAAGTCGTTTGATGAGGTGGCCCATCCCAGTGCCTGTGGGGACGTAAACATGCGCGCCGTGCTCTCCGTGTTGCGCGAACATGGGTACACAGGGCCCATGCGACCTGACCACGGACGGATGATCTGGGATGAACAGGGGCGACCTGGCTACGGGCTGCACGATCGCGCACTCGGCGCGATGTACCTGCAAGGACTCTGGGAAGGGCTTTCGCCATGATGCGACACCAGGAGCAGGACGATAGGCCCGTCGTTGGACAGGCCCAACTGTCCTAGCGCAGACGCCCCTCAAAGTACGCCGCCCACTCGCGGTCGATATCCCGAGCCCGCCACGGGTCGGCCGGGAAGTGACCGGCCACTGGCCAGAGCTTCATGCGAACATCACGGCCACGTTCCTTGAGCGCGTTGTACAGTTTGTACGACTGCGTCACCGGGACGCGCACGTCGCCGGTGTTGGACAGCAGCAGCAGCGGCGTGGTCATCTTGTCCACGTAGGTGCCCGGCGACTGTTCCTTCATGAGCGCGAGATCCTTGGGAAAGGTGAGCGTCTCGCCATAGGCCCGAATGAACAGACTCAAGTCGTTGAGATTGTAGTCGTCGACCAGATCGATGACGGCGGCGCCGGCCATCGCCGCTTTCCATCCGCTGTAGTGGCCAATGAGCCAGGTCGTCATGTAGCCGCCGTACGACCATCCCGACACGCCAATGCGCGTGGTGTCGACGTAGGCGCGCTTCTTGAGAATCGCCAACCCTGCCATCACATCGCGTCCCGGCCCGGCCCCGTGGTCGCGGTACACCGCCGAGAACAGCGCATTGCCATGATTGTCACTGCCGCGGTAGTTGGGCTCAAAGACCACGAAGCCCTTGGCCGCCAGCAGCTGCGAGCGCGTGGAAAAGGTCTCGCGTGACGACGCCCACGGCCCGCCGTGAATCTGGAGTAACACCGGATACTTGCGCGTGGCATCAAAGTTCGGTGGCAGGGTCACGATGCCATCGAGTGGCAAGCCATCGTCGCTCTTCCACGAGAACGCTTCGACTTTTCCCAACGTCATCTTTGCCACGGCGGCGTGAAAATCGGTGAGACGTTCCGGGGCGCTGCTCCCCGGGCGCAGCACGAAGAGCTCAGCCGGCCGGTTAGCCTCGGTGCCAATGAATGCGATGGTTCCGTCTGCGGCGACCGCCACGTCGGACACGCCGATGCGTCCGACATCACGACGCACCGGCGCGCCCTCCAGGGGAATCTCCCACAGTGCGCTGGTGGTGCCATCGGGAACGGCGGCGACCACGCCTTTGGAGTCGCGGCGCCAAATCGCGTACGAGAAGTTGCGGTCGATCTGACTCGTCAGCCGACGTGCGGTGCCGCCGCGCACCGGTAGCACCGCGAGCTCCAGCTGGTTCTTCTCATGACCATCCACTCGGCAGGCCATCGCCAGGTGGGCGCCGTCGGGCGAGATCCACCCCGCGCCGCAGCGCCGTCCCTCCGTTCCGGCAATGGGCGCAGGAATCGCAATGGCACCGCCGCTCACATCGAGCATGGCGAGCTCTCTCCGCTCCCACTCGCGCGACCCCGCCACATTCTGCCTGGTAAACACGATCGACTTTCCGTCGGCCGTCCATGCCGTGGTGGACGCGAGCGCAGGAATCGACCAGTTCCCGCCACCCAACGGCGTCGCCTCGCCCCCCGCAGCGCTTTGCAGCCAGAGCCGTACCTGGCGGGGCGCTGACAGGGTGAGATAGTCGTTGGCGTTTACCTCAAACGCATCGTCGAATTTTCCGCGCTTTGCCGGTTCCTCGGCGGACTGAATCACAAAAGCGGATCCGTCCGGCTTCCAGGCGTAGCCGTTCACTCCCGCGGGTGCGTGCGTGACCTGCCGCGCCTCACCCGCTCCGGCCGGGAGCACGAAGAGTTGCGACTTGCCGTCGACGACAGAGAGAAACGCCACGCGGTCTCCATCTGGCGACCAGCGCGGCATGGTCACGGACTTTCGCTGCGTGAGGGTGAGCTGCGCCCTCGTGCGCAGGTGCACCTGCACCAGCTCTGACTCCCAAGTGTTCAACTCGTAGTTGGGCCACGATAGCACCACCACCGCCCGGTCGCCCTGCGGTGCCACCTGCACATCAGAGACGCGAGCAACCTTGGCGTAGTCGTCGAGTCCAAAAAACTGGGCGCCAGCCGGCCGCAGCGCGACGGTGAGCGCGGCCAGTAGGAGGGTGGCGAGCTGATGACGCATGAGCGGTGGGCTGGGGTGAGCACCCGAACAGTGTCGGGCCGACGCGTTACAATCGAGAAGTTATCGATTACGCGCGCGAACAGGGCCGCGGTACTGGGCTCGTGCTTTCGCGGATACATGCGACGCGCTGGTGCAGATCCAGACCGATGATTTACACGGCGGTTGGCCGCCCGGTAGACGTCCCCTGCCAGACGGTGAGCGTGGACCGAGGCGGAGCACGACTCACCACCAGTTTACCTTGGCGGCTCAGCCGCCGCGTCAGTCCAACGCTTCCGGCGCTGAATCGGCCGTAACTACACTGCCAAAGTGTCTTCAACCTCGGTCAGTGAGGCGTGCCGCCCGCGCATCTAGTTTGAGTGATGATCGGCCGATGCTCGGCGACGTGACTTCGGGGACGGCGAGACGAATGACTCCCGCCATCGCGGGTGGTTCAGTCCCCTTCCCCTCGTTTGAACGACTGCGGACTCGTCCATGCCAATCTCCAGTCCTCCCGAATACGATCCCACAAGCCGGTGCGAACCGGTGTGTGCCAAGCCCCCGTCTCATTGAACGACATCGAGAATCCGTTTTCGCCCTGTTCTATGGTAGCCTCGCTGCTCTCGGTTGCCGACGGTTCTGCTGACCTATCGCTCGAATTCATACGCTCCCTCCTCCATTACGGTGAGGACTACGCCGACTTGGCTGACGGCGGGTGCTACAAGGGGCAACAGCTGACTGCGAAGATTCTGCACGGTGAAGAAGGCGCGCTCTCGCACATCGATGCTGACGATTCCGAGAGGGCGTCCGACGATTCCATCGGCTTGCACCGGGATGCAAGCCACACTCTTAAACTCTCGAGCCGCGCCTTCGATCCCTGAACGTTGCCGCTCCTCGTTCACGTCGTCAAGGACAACAAGGTCTCCCGTCTCATATGCTCGAGGCGCACCGTGCCAACCATGCTCTAGTACAGACCATCGCCTGTTCCGGTGGCTATCGTCATAACACCAGACGCGCAGATTTGTCGCTGGGTCAGTTGGTTCGAGCGGCACCGCCAAGCTCACGCGCACCATGTGGTCCGTGCCAAGCTGCAACGCCGCTGTAGCGTAGTCGCGAATGCAGGCGAGCAGCTTGACGACGAGCGCATGCGCCTCATCCTGTCCGATCCGTTGCCCATGACTCCGCCTCATGAATCGCGCCAGATCATCGGTGGCGCCGGCAAGGTTGCTGTTCACACGTTCAAAGGCGTCCGTATACTCTCGTAAGACGGTGCCCTGACGCAGTCGAGCGAGTAGGCGATCGACGATGTACAGCACAACCCAAATCCAAGCGTAACGCTTCGTGTTCTGAATCCCGAACTGTGTCAGCCCGGCCCAGATCGCGACGGTGAGGCCCACACTTCCTCGAATCAACACTCCAGGTCGAAGCACCCTGTTTCGTGTGAAGCCTCGCTTGCACTTCGTCCACAGGGTCTGAATCGCCGGCCGCAGCCATTGTGCACGCCCTTTGGGCGCTGAAGTGACCGGAACTGGTCTCAGCCCTTTGGGTCGCCCTCTTGAAGCAGGCGGTCTCGCCTGCGAAGGCTGCCCAAGTCTCTTTCTATTGCGCATGCAAGGACGACAATAGCTCCATCCGTTCACCTCAATGCGGATTCAATCCCGGGGGTACCCCTCGGCGATTCGAAATTCAGACGAGGTGTCGTGCCCTGCACCCCACGCCGCCACCTCTCGCGTGATCGAGAGTGTGCGGTCTATCACCCACTTGAGCAAGAGTAGCGGGCGAAACTGAGGCCACCTGGTATGCTAAAGCGCCTACCGCTTGATCCGCCCGCCCCCCTCTCCCGCCAACAGCGCATCCACTTCGGACGCCGGCACGCGATTGAAATCCCCGGGCACCGTGTGCTTGAGGCACGATGCTGCCGTCGCAAACTCGAGCGCCGCCGAGTGGCTGCGTCCGGTCACCAACGCGTAGAGCAGTCCGGCGGCGAACGCATCGCCAGTGCCCACGCGGTCCACCACAGCCTCGATGTCGTAGCGCGCGCTCACGTGGTACGCCTCGCGATCCAGCGCGCATGCCGACCAGCCGTAGTGCGCGGCACTGTTGCCATCGCGCAGCGTGATCACCTGCATGCGCATGGAAGGGAACTCGTCCAGCACCTGCTGCGCCACGTCGCGAAACCACGCGTGATCGATCGCGTCCGACGCTGGCGCGCTCCTGGGCACGATTCCCAGCATCTCCTGACAATCCGAGCGGCCGGCGATGCCGATATCGGCGTACGACACGATCTCGCGCATTACCTCGGGCGGGCGCTTCCCGTACCCCCACAGCGAGGCGCGATGATTGTAGTCGCAGCTCACGGTCAGCCCCATTCTCCGCGCGGCCTGCACGGCCTGCAACGTCAGCGCTGCCGCTGACGCGCTGATGGCTGGCGTAATGCCGCTCAGATGAAACCAGGTCGCGCCGTCGAGTGCACGATCCCAGTCAATTGCGCCCGCGCCAGCCAGCGCCAGGGTGGAATCGGCCCGGTCGTACAACACCCGACTCGCTCGATGCCCAGCACCCGCCTCCAGGTAGTACGTACCCAAACGCCCAGACGTGCGCACGCTGCGCGACACATCCACGCCGTAGCGACGCAGCTCCGACAGCCCCGCTTCAGCCAGCACGTTTTCCGGCGCGACGGTTACGAACGAGGTGGCAATGCCATCCGCCGCGAGCGCCACCGCGACATTGGCTTCGGCTCCGCCAAAGGTGGCTTCCAAGGTGGCCGACTGCAGCAGCCGCTCGTGTCCCGGCGCCTTGAGGCGCAGCAGCAGCTCACCAAATGCCACCACGTGGGGGACGAGCGCCGGTTCGCCGGTCGAAACCCCAGTGGTCGTTTCACCTTGCGCCACGCTCATGTCTGGGTCCCCAGCGACGACAACTCGGCCATAGTCGCCTCGGCCTCGGCTCGTACCTTCTCGAAGGCGCCCGCGTGCAACCAGGCGGCCGGTGCCATCCACGACCCCCCGCACGCCACCACGCGACCGGTTGCCAGATACCGCGCGATCATGTCGCGGCGGATACCGCCGGTGGGAATGAACTCCATGTCGCGATAGACGCCCCCGATGGCCTCGATGAACTTTGCGCCGCCGACCACCTCGGCCGGGAAAAACTTGACCAGCCGAAGTCCCAGCGTTCGGGCCTGTTCTATCTCGGTAGGCGTGCAGACACCGGGGTAGATGGGCATGCCAATGGACTGGCAGTACGTCACCACCGCCGGGTTGAGGCCCGGCGACACAATGAACTGTGCGCCGGCATCAGCGGCCTGTCGGGCCTGCTC
This sequence comes from Gemmatimonadaceae bacterium, assembly GCA_031379145.1. Lineage (GTDB taxonomy): Bacteria > Gemmatimonadota > Gemmatimonadetes > Gemmatimonadales > Gemmatimonadaceae > Gemmatimonas. The sequence goes on along the minus strand of JANNEV010000266.1, from coordinate 2,629 downwards.
GGACGACAGCACTGTACCTGCTCCCACCAGCACCTGCGGGCACTGCCTGGCGATGCGTCGAATGGCCTCGGGAGCCGCGTCGGTGCGGAACGTGACTTCGGCGATCGGCATCCCCCCGGCCTCGAGCGCCTCAGCCAGCGGGACGGCATCCTCCGCTCGGTCGAGGACAATCACCGGCAACACCCGCACTCGGCGCAGCGTATCCGCGGTGTTCGCCGACGAACTGCTGGTCATGGTCTCGGCCCGATGGTCGTGGTGGTGAGCGAGTTCGGTCTCTTGCCAATGGTCCGTTGGGCCCAGGCCCTTTCGAGGACCGGCTTGATCACCGCCGAGAACTCGATGTAGGCGTCAGGAACGAAGTGCAAGCTGTCCGGACGGTAAAGCGAGCCGCGCGGGTTGCCGACGTTGTCGAAGAGGACGGGGTTCAGATCAATGGTCTGCACGTAGCTGCGACGCGTCGCCGCGTAGCGATGCACGGCCGCGTTGGCGGAATCGACGACATCCCAGCGAGCCCGCTTGTCCGGCGCCTTCTGGATGTCGACATAGAACAATCGCGTTTCGGGCAACTGCTCGTGTACCCGGTCAAAGAACGCCTCGATGCGACGGGCGATCCCGGCGGCGTTCTGCTTGCCGTTCACATCATTACTGCCGCAGTAATACACCACGAATGCCGGTGCATACGGAATAACGATCTGGTCGACGTAGTGCAGGACTTCCCAGGTTCGCGAGCCGCCGAACGCGCGGTTGTACGCCGGTAGCGGAGCCATCTGCTCGCCAAGTCTTTCCCATTGCCTGAAAATGCTCGATCCGATGAACAGGACGCCGTCTTTCGGCGGCGGCGCGGTGCGGTCGCCGTCAAGAAACGCCTGTATCTCGTTGCCGTACTTGATGTTCTGTCCGGGCGGCACGTAGGCCGGTAACGGCGCGAGGGCCGTGGGAGCGGCTGCGGTCGCGGACTGCGCCGCGATCCAAGGGGCAAGAAGAAGCTGCCCGAGCACACCGGCGGTGAGCGCGCCGAGCCGCCGGCGCGCAACGCGTTTCTCGTATCGGAATAGGGTATTCACAAGTGGGTTGGCAAGTTCGCTATCGAGCAAAGAGTCCAATGAGCAGCTGACAGAAGAGTGCGCCCGCCACCGTCATGCTGAAGCCCCAGAACAGCAGACTCCGAAACAGCTTCTTTGAGTCTTCGCCCGCAGGGACTGCGGCGATGCAGAGCGCGCCGATGGTGGACAGCGGGGAAACATCCACGATGGCCGCGCCGACATTGATGCTCAGCGCAATTTCCAGCGGATTGCCGCCGCCGAGCTTCTGCACCAGCCCCGGCACGGCGGGCAGGAACGCGGGATAGACCACGCCCGACGTGGAACTGTACGTGGAGATCAGTCCGGTCACGAACGCTATGGTGCCATTAACCGTCGATGGTGTCGCTATCCGGGCGAGTAGTGTGGTGAACAGGTCCATGCCGCCGGTCTTTTCCAGCACACCAATAAGGACGCTGACGCCGCAGACCATCAGGATGACGGCCCATGGCACGGACTTCATCATGGCGGCATCGTCGCCGGTGCCGGACAGGACAAGCACGCTGGCCGCGGCGAACGCGGCGAGCCCCGGGTTGACCTTGAACACCACGACGGACGCAATCCAGAGAGCACCCACCACCAGCGTCAGCACATGGCGCGACTCGAAGGGTTCGGCGACCTCGGTCGTTTCGATGCGACCGCCCTTGAGCAGCGCCGGGCCGCCAAAGAGTGCCCACGCCGCTAGCGCTGCCAACGCATGCGCGGCGAAGTTCGCCGCCAGCACTGACGCTGCGTGTCCGGCCAAATCAGCCTTGGCCATCAGCGTCTGCACAATAGCGCCCACGGCACTGATAGGCGACAGATTGCCCGCGTTGGCTCCATTCCCCACCATGAGCGCCGTGAGCAGCACTGGAACCTTGGCCCGTGCGGCAATCCCCATGGCCAAAGGCGCGAGCAGCGCGGTCGTGGCAATCGCACCGGGCCCGCAGGTGGAAATGACGCAGGCAAGCGCGAAGAAAAGTACAGGCAGCATCGCTGCACTACCGCGGCATAATCGAACCGCTGCGTGCGTAACAGCAGACATTGTCCCGTTGGTCTGTGCAATGCCAAACAGCAGTGTCACGCCCAGCAGCGTCAGAAACAGCGACGAGGGAAAGGTCGCCGTGACGGCATCCACCTTCCACCCGGCGCCGAACAACCCGATAGGCCACGCCAACGCCACGGCCAGAACACCCACGTTGATGCGGGACGTCAGGCTGGCGCCAATGACCAACAGCAGCGCCAGCAGCGAGAGCACGGCCGGACTCATGCGACCCCCGGCGTATCGCTCGCCGGCTGCGGAGTCCATGGCGGCAACAAATGTTTCTGAACCTTGCCCAGGGCTGTTCGCGGAAGCGCCGCGACCCGCACGAACGCGCGCGGCACCTTGAACGACGCCAGTTGGGTTCGAAGTAGCGCATCCAGAGCGACCTGATCGATCGCGTCGTCCGTTACCAGGTATGCCAGCGGGACCTCCCCGCGCTTGGCATCGGCCACCCCGACCACCGCGGCCTCGCGAACCCCGGGCAGCTCGGTGAGTAGCTCTTCAATCTCGCGCGGGTAGATGTTGA
>JANNEV010000260.1:0-9022 GCA_031379145.1 Gemmatimonadaceae bacterium | reverse complement strand
ACGCTCGGAAACACACCTCGCCCGAAGGAGTACACGCCGGCGAAGCGGTATTGCGCAGTGCCATCTACAGTGACATCAGGTTGCCGTTGCGTAACTAGCTCTGACATCGGTCGCTTCGTGGGAGGCCCACCGGATGGATCGAAGATATAAGCACGTACCAGTCGCCCAGCGTCGCGCTCCACGGCATCCAGATGCGCTTCAACCTGCCGCGTCTTCTCCGCCAGCGCGCCAAGCCTGGCGACGATGGCTTCCTGTTCACGGAGCGAGGGCAGCGCGATTTGTTGGTCGAGAAAACGGTCCTCCCTGATGCGCACCCGATTGGTCGTACCCTCGCTGGCGGCTTTGCAGAGTTCGACGAACGGCACCGAGCGCACGAGCCATCCCATAAACCCCGCATCGCACTGGTCCGGATCGCGAAACTCGAACGATGGGAAGTCGTTGCTTACTATCGCCCCGTCCAGTTCGGGCGGCACCAGACCAATTGCGCCATTCCGGGCGTCAATCTTTGACAGAATCAATTGGTTGGCCCGCACGACGCGACGAACGGATACGACATCGCTGCCGCGTACCTTTCCGCGACTCACGACTCCTTTTCCCCAGAGTCTGATTGTGACTTCGTGGTACTCGGCTCCTGCCTCAACTACTGCAGCTTCGTCGGAGCGGCGTAGTAGCTCGCCAAGCGCAACTTTGGGCCACGCCTTCACGCTCCGCCCCCCGCATCTCCACCACGCCCAACCCGCCGCGCATCCAACTCCCGCCGCGTCTTTTCTAACTCCTCGGCCAACAGCTTCTCATCCGGCAACACCATCTGATACTCCGCGGCCAGCACCTTGTTGGGCAAACCCTCCAGCGAGTAGCGCGCTTCGGCCGCGCCCTTTTCAGCGCATAGAATCAGCCCCACCGGCGGGTTCTCGCCGGGCTTCATCCAATGCTCGCGCGCGTAGTTCAGGTACAGGTGCATCTGACCGGCATCGGCGTAGCTGAACTTCCCAACCTTGAGGTCGACCACCAGCAAGCAACGCAGTCGCCGGTGAAAGAAAAGCAGATCAACCCGGAACCAGCTGTCATCGATGCGCAGCCGCCGTTGGCGTCCAACGAAGGCGAAGTCGTCGCCCATCTCCAGCAGGAAGTCCGCGAGGTGCTGGATCAACGCGTCTTCAAGCTCAGATTCGGAGTACTCGTCCTTCAGGTTGAGGAACTCCAATACAAACGGATCCTTGATCGCCTGCTCGGGCGTGATGGCATCGCCGGGTTCTGCGGCCTCGCCCTGCGCCAGCATCGCCCCCTTGTTGTTGGAAAGCGCAGTGCGCTCGTAGAACTGGCTGCCGATCTGGCGATGCAGTTGCGCAATGGTCCAGCCGCCGCGCAGCGACTCAGTTTCGTAGAAGGCGCGCGCCTCTGGATTCTTTACCGACAGCAAGCGGACGTAGGCCGACCACGGCAGCGGGAAGGCTTGGGCAAGCACACTTTCCAATTTCGCAGACGGCATCTGCGAAATTCGAGGGGCTGTCGATATTGCAGACGACGTCTGCAAAATCCGGTCAGCAGGCCACGCCAGATAGAACGCGCGCATCTGGGTCAGATTGCGCCAGCCGAAGCCACGTCCAAATTCGCGACTCAAGTCAGCGCCTAAGCGCTTGATCATCTCCGCGCCGTACGCAGCGCGTTCCTGCCCACCCTGCTCGAACTCCACGATGCGCCGGCCAACCGACCAGTAGGTGGCCGTCATCACCGCATTGACACTACGCGCGGCGGCCTGTCGGGCGGCGTCCAACAGCGCGATGATGTCGGCGCGGACCGCCGAGTAGTCGCCCTGATCCGGAGTGAGTTCCGTCACGCCTGCACCTCGGTGACCAACGCTTCGATCTCGCCGAGCAGACGCATCACCTCGATCTCGTGACTGCGCATTGAGGCGATCAGCTCTTTGGGGTCGGCGTGTTCCAGCCCCACTTTGGCGTGCGGGTTTTTGAGGTCGAGGTTGTAGATGGGCCAATACAGCGCGTCCCCTTCCGCCTGCGCGGCTTTGGCCGATTGCTCGTGAGCTGATTGCTCGCTCTTGAGTGCTTTCAATCGTTCCTGCAGTTCCGCCTTCTTCCCAACGGCAGTGGCGCTGATGGCCTGCTCCAGTTCACGAATGGGCTTGCCCATCGCCGACGCGGCGATGCGAGCGGCTTCCGCTCGTTGCCAATGCGGCGTGGCCGTTTCGACGGCCGCGGCGCGCTTCGCGGTGAAGTCCACCTTCCAGGCCTGCGGACCTTCTTCACGGTCATTCCACCACGCCTGCGCAGCGGCGAATTCTTCGAATTGCAGCGGTGCTGTTTTGCTGTACTTCTTTCGCCCTGTCGGAAGAGGCAGCTCGTAGTACCAGATATTGTCGGTCGGGCCGCCGCGCTCGAAGAACAGCAGGTTGGCAGGAATGTCTGTATATGGCGCGAACACGCCTTGCGGCAAGCGCACGATGGTGTGGAGGCGGAACTCCTTGAGCAGCTCCTCCTTGATGACTGCGCTGATTCCATCGCCAAACAGCGTGCCGTTGGGCACGACTACCGCCGCGCGACCACCGCGAACGGCGGGCTTACCGCCCGGAACCGGAGCGCCCGCCACACGCAGCTTGCGCATGATGTACTGCAGGAACAGCAGCGCAGTCTCCGCTGTCTGCATGTTGGGGGGAAAATTGGCCTTGATGCCCACCTCTTCCTCCCCACCGAACGGCGGGTTGGTGAGAATCACATCCACACGTTCGCCGTGGCCAATCTCATTCACTCGGCCCTCCAACGTGTTGCCGTACGCAATCCGCGGGGCCTCGAGACCGTGCAGGAGCAAGTTCATCTGCACGAGCATGTAAGGCAGCGGTTTCGCCTCTTGGCCGAACAGCGTGCCGCTCTGGAGCAAGCGACGCTGATCGGGTGTGCTCACTTGCGGCGCGATGTGGTCATACGCTTCCACAAGGAAACCGCCCGTGCCACACGCTGGGTCGAGCACCGTCTCGCCCAAGCGCGGATCGCTCACCTGCACCATGAATCGCACGACTGGGCGCGGCGTATAGAACTCGCCCGAGTCGCCTGCCGCGTCACGCATCTCACGTAGCATCGACTCGTACAGGTGCGAGAGCGTGTGGATCTCTTCGCTGGCCGAGAAGTGGATGCCGCTGATCTTGTTGATGATGTCGCGCAGCAGGTACCCACTCACCATCCGGTTCTGCACGCCCTTGAACACATTGGCAATGACTTCGCGCTGACTTCCCTTCTCGCCCTCGCCCGCGAGCCCGCGCAGGTAGGAGAACAGCCCTTTGCCGACACTTCCGTCGATACGGGTCGCCGCTTCCTGCCCGATGAATGCCAGCAGTTCGTCGCCAGTGATGCCATCGTCGCGTGCGGCCCAGTCACGCCAGCGGTACGGCGCTTCAATGATGGGTTGATAGCCTTTGCCGTCGAGTTGGGCCTCTTCTTCGTGAACCGCTTCCAGGTCGTCGAGAAACTTGAGGAACATCACCCACGTGAGCAGCGGCAGACGATCCACGTCGCCGTTGAGTCCTTTATCCTTGCGGAGGATCTGCCGCGCCGAGCCGATCAGCGCCGAAAGGTTTTCTCTGGTGGTGAGCGGTGCCTTGGCCTTACGAGCTGCGCGTGGCTTTTCGGCCGAAGAATCTGCGGACTTGGTGGAACGTGCCATCGGATTGAATGCTCGCTATTGGTAAAGCACGGCCTGAAGCTGCGAGACGGCGTCGCGCAAACCCGGAACGCCACCAAAGTATCGGGTCGCGATCTCGGAAGGACTCCCGAAACGATCAAAGGGCCGGACCTTCATCAAGTCAGAGAGCGAACTGAATTCGATGATCCCCCGGTCGACGTACTTGTCGAGAAGCAGGGAGAGTACCTCACGCGCCGTTTCGCCGTACTGGTTGAACAAGTCCTGCGTTTTCGATCGCGCGTGCTCGGCGCGCTGGCGCCGGGTGAGGAGTGGCGCATTCCATGCCAAATGGCAGAGTAAGTCGAAGGGATCGGCGTCGGGTTGCTCGCTGCTGCTCGCCAGCTCCTCGAAGCTGATCCCGCGCTCACTCAGCGCGCGGAGTACGTCGCTGCGGGTGTCGGGATTGGCCCATGCCGACTGCAACGCTGCGCGGGTGGGAAACATGCTGCGGACAGCGCGTCCCGAGTACTCGGTGTACTTGACCACCTGCAGTTTCTTGCCATCGGTATCCAGATCGTATATCAGGTGGCCGATCACTTCGACCTCCCCGCCGTCGATGTAGAACTTTCGCGGTTCTGCGGCGGGTACGGTCACGATCTGTCCGCCGTCTTCTTGCGGCCCGACGACGTACTCCGCTTCGGGTTCTGCAATAGTCGGCGACTCGTCCGAGAACTGCTCAACAACGTCACCGTCGCGATCGACGATGACTTCTTCGATGCGCGCCGGATCGCCATCGAAGTCAGGATCGGCGAAGTGACGAGTGGCCGTGCCGGTGAAATCGATGATCGTGAAGTACTCCTTCCCGTAGTCGACGTTGAGCCGAGTGCCGCGACCGATGATCTGCTTGAACTCGGCACGTGAGCCCACTACGCGCGCCAGCACCACGTTCTTGACCATCTCCGCATCAACACCGGTCGTCAGTAGCTGAGACGTGGTAAGAATGACCGGCGTGGGACTGTCGACATCCTGAAAGTGCGACAAATGCGTCAGGCCGATCGCGCCTTCGTCTGCAGTGACCCGGCACACGTAGTCGGGATACTGCCTCACGAGATCGCTGTTCAGATTGAGCAACTCCTGCCGCATCTCGGCGGCATGTTCCTGGTCGACGCAGAACACCAATGTTTTCGCAAAGCGATCGGTACCTTTCAGCAGATCGGTAAGGTGGCGCGCCATTGCCCGCGTGCGCGAACGCAGCGCAACAACGCGTTCAAAGTCCTTAGTCTGATATTCGTCGTCGGGCACCTGTCGTCCATACCGATCCAACTCGTCCTTGTTGGGACGCCAACCGGCGGCATCGACGGTGGTGATCACACGATGCACACGGTAAGGCGCCAGGAAACCATCCTCGATGCCTTGCCGCAGACTGTATGTATACACCGGGTTCCCGAAGTATTCGTAGCTGTCCCGGGATTCCTCACGCAGCGGAGTGGCCGTCATTCCGAACTGCACTGCGGACTCGAAGTAAGCGAGCACCGCACGCCACGCACTCTCGTCTCGACTGGAGCCGCGATGGCATTCGTCGATCACGATGAGATCGAAGAAATCACGCCGATACTGCCGAAAAATCTCTTCGTTGGCGGTGGTGAGCGCTTGATAAATGCCGAAGTACATGTCGCGGCTTTGACTCGTGTCGCTGCCTGTAATCTTGTGGCGGGCATCGCCAAAGGGCGCAAACATCTTCGCCATCGGATCATCCACAAGGATGTTGCGATCGGACAGAAACAGAATCTTGGGGCGTCGGTATTCACCAGTGCGGTTCCAGCGGCTGCTCCAGAGCTTCCAGCAAATCTGGAACGCGACACAGGTCTTACCAGTACCGGTCGCAAGCGTAGCCAGAATGCGCCTCTGCCCACTCAGCATCGCCTCGATGACACGGTTTACCGCAATCTGCTGGTAATAACGCGGCACCTTGCCTGAAATCAGATTGAACGGCTCCAACACATGGACAGTGGCATCTTGCGACAGATGCGCCGATGCCGTCAGGCGGGCGAAAAGCTCGTCCGGCGTGGCAAACCGTTTGACTTCACGCTCGGTGCCTGCGATGTAGTCGATCTCGATGATGCGGCGGCCGTTTGTGGCGTAGGCGAACTTGAGCCCAAGCATTTCCGCGTACCCACGCGCCTGCTGCACACCATTTTCGGCTGGTACGCCTACTTCCTTTGCTTCAACCACGGCAATCGGATAGTCGCGACGGAAGTACAGCAGGTAGTCCGCACGCTTTTGCGCGCCCCTACGCACCTTCCCACCAGACACGATGATGCGCCCATTGGTGAACGTTCGCTGCTCGCCGATAGCGTGTGGTGCGGCACCCCACCCGGCCTCAACCAGCTTGGGAGTAACGAATTCACGGCACGTGTCTGCTTCGGTGATCACGCTCTCTCGCATATCCCGTCTGTTCGTGGTCACCGACAATAGCGGAAATGATACGTCCGACTGATAACCGGTTCTGTTGGCGCGATTTGGCCCCAAGGCCGTGCCGCGCGACGGAGAATGGGGAAGGGCAATGTCTAATCCCGAAATTTGGTGGATGGGGCCGACAATGCAAATCCAATTAGCGAAAGCCGAAAGCTGCGTCACCCGTGTACACGACCAAAGCGGGACCGGTCTTTCGACCGGCCCCGCGATCGATTCAAGCGGCATTTGGAGTTTATCTGAGCTGTCCCCTGGCCCGTGGACAAGCGGCTAAGCTACTGGGTGCTTGAACTCCATGCGGGCACTTGCGATCGCTGGGCTACTGCTCGGATGGACACCGGGAACTCCGCGGCCGTGGGGTTGGGGAGCGTTCGCCTTGGTTTTGCTCGCGCGAATGGGGACAGTGTAAGTAAACCTGTCCGGGTTCGGTGAAGCCGCCATCTCCATTCGAGAAGGCGGCAGAGTACCGTGAGGTCTGAAACGTCTTCCTGCCGTTCGAATCAGACGTGGTCGGTAACTCTGGACCTTAGGCGGTCGTGGCCCCGCTCTCTTCGCTCGGGATGTGACCTTTCGGCCCGTCGACCAGGAGCAGGCTGTGCGTCAGCCTCTGGCTCAACGCTCTCGCATTATTTCTGGAACCGCGGCCGGTGAAGTCACCGGCCGCGCTGTCATGCATCGTGAAGACTCCGTGTCACCCACCTGGACACCACGCCTGACATATCGCGTGAGAGGTGACACCATCGCCGCCCTACTTCACCGCATTCACCATGTCGAAGATCGGCAGGTACATCGCCACGATCATGCCGCCAACCACCACACCGAGAAACACGATCATGATGGGCTCCAGCAAACTGAGCAACGCACCAACAGCAGCGTCTACCTCATCATCATAGAAGTCGGCGATCTTGGTGAGCATTTCGTCCAACCCACCGGTCTGCTCGCCAACCGCGATCATGCTGATGACCATGGGCGGGAAGACATTGCTCTTCTGCAACGGGCCAGCAATGGTCTCACCGCCGGCGATGCTGGCGCGGCTGCCCATAATGGCGTCCTGCACCACACGATTGCCCGACGTACGGGCGGTGATCTCCAGGCCGTCGAGAATGCTCACGCCAGACGAAATCAGCGTGCCCAGGGTCCGCGTAAAACGCGATACGGCCGACTTGCGGAGCACGTCGCCCAGCACGGGCACGTGCAGCATGGCGCGATCAATCGCCAACTGCCCGCTGGCGGTGGCATAGTACTGCTTCACGCCAAAGAACGCGCCGGCGCCGCCGGCCAGCAGCATATACCAGTAGCCCGTGAGGAATCCGGAGAGTGCGATCACCACCCGTGTGGGCAACGGCAGTTCCATGCTCACGCTGCTGAACATGCTGGCGAACACCGGAATGACCTTCCACAGCAGGATGACCACGCACAAGCCGGCCACGCACATGATGACCGTGGGATAGATCATTGCGCCCTTCACCTTGCGCACCAGTGCGTCGTTCTTCTCCATGAACACGGCAAGTCGATTCAGGATGACATCGAGAATACCGCCCGCCTCGCCGGCCGCCACCATGTTGGTGTACAGGTCGGAGAACGCCTTGGGATGCTTCCGCATGGCGTCAGCCACGGTGTTGCCGGACTCCACGTCGAAAACCACGTCGCGCACCACCGCCGCCAGCGACTTGTTCTCGCTCTGTCGGGACAGAATGTCCAGCGCCTGCACCAGGGGCAGACCAGCGTTGATCATGGTGGAGAACTGCCGCGTGAAAATCACGATATCACGCATGCTGATGCCGCCGCCGGTCTTCTTGGCGCGGGCCTTCTCCTCGTCCACCTTGATGATGGTGAGCCGCTGACGACGCAGCTGCGCCACGACCTCATCGCGCGAGGGCGCGTCGATGGTGGCCGACTTCAGGTCGCCGTTGGGATTGCGGGCAGTATAGGTAAACGTTGGCATACGCTACTCCTGGGATACGATGCGGTGTGCAGCCTTTGGAAACGAACGTCCCTTCAACGGCGTAGTCCGCCGGCCAGCGCCCGATCGCCAGAGCGCTGTGTAGATGGCGAACCGTCATCGTTCGGGCCCTTGCCGATCATGCGCAAGAACTCGTTGGGGTCGCCGGAGGCGCGAACACACTCGTCCGCGCTGACAGTCCGCGTGAGATACAACTGGTACAGTGCGTCATTAAGCGTCTGCATGCCCCACTTCTTTCCCGACTGCATGAGCGAGTAGATCTGGTGCACCTTGTCATCGCGAACCAGCGCCCGAATGGCCGGCGTCACTACGAGAATCTCGCACGCCATCGCTCGCCCCTTGCCCGACACCTTGGGCAGCAGCACCTGGGTGATGATGCCCTCCAGCACGAACGCCAACTGCGCGCGTACCTGGCTCTGCTGGTGGCTGGGGAAGACGTCGATGATGCGATTGATGGCTTCAGCGGCGCTATTGGTGTGCAACGTAGCAAACACCAGGTGGCCCGTTTCGGCGATAGTCAGGGCGGCCTGAATCGTTTCAAGGTCGCGCATTTCGCCAATCAGGATGACGTCCGGGTCTTCGCGCAAGGCATACTTGAGCGCCGACGCAAAGCTCTTGGTGTCCGCACCGACCTCGCGCTGATTGATGATGCAGTTGCGATGCCGGTGGATGAACTCGATGGGGTCTTCCACCGTAATGATATGCCCACGTCGCTCGGTATTGATCTTGTCGATCATGGCAGCAAGCGTGGTGCTCTTGCCCGACCCGGTAGGTCCGGTCACCAGCACGAGGCCACGAGGGCGTTCGGCGAAGCCGGCGATCACAGGGGCCAGGTTCAGGTCGGCAAAGGTCTTGATATTGAACGGAATCTGCCGAATCACCATGCTCACGCAGCCGCGCTGCTTGAACCCGTTGCCGCGAAATCGCGACAGGTTCGCGATGCCGAACGAGAAGTCC
>JANNEV010000214.1:0-10018 GCA_031379145.1 Gemmatimonadaceae bacterium | reverse complement strand
CTTCGCTCGCGCGTTGATTCGATCGCCCGGGAAACGTCAAGGTTTGTTGTCGTCGAGTGCCACCCGTAGCTTCCCGTCCAACTAGTCCTTTCCCGCTTAGCAAGGAGGCACCGTGAGTCGTAGCCTGAACAAGGCCATCCTGATTGGAAACGTCGGTAGCGATCCCGAAATCCGCACCGTCGGCAATGGAGGCCGAGTGGCGCAATTCTCGCTGGCAACCGGTCGCGTCTGGACTGATGCGGCCGGCGCCAAGCAGGAGAAAACCGAGTGGCATCGGTGCGTCGTCTGGAACACGAAGTTCTCAACCTTGGCCGATGTCGTGGAGAAGTACGTCAAGAAGGGCGAGCGCGTCTATGTGGAAGGCGAGATCGAGTACCGGCAATGGCAGGACAAAGAGGGACAGACGAAGTACACCACCGAGATCAAAGTCCGGGAGCTGATGCTGTTGGGCGGTCGGGCCGGTGGAAGCGGTGATGACGGGGAGTCAGGCGCGCCGCGACGTTCGGCGGCCCCAACCCGCGCCAAGCCCGCCGCTGCAGCGGGAGCTGCCGGGGGTGACGATTTCAGCGACTTCCCTGGAGCACTCGAGGACGAAGACGACGACTTGCCGTTCTGATGTCCGCTCCGCTGCTGGCAGGTACCAGTGCTCTGCCAGAGTGGAATGGTCCATGCTGTGCCGGCGGGTCGGGATGCCGCGCGCGCGAGGCGGGTGCGTTACGTGCGTGCGCGGCAGGCGTCTCCCGTTGGGATGCTCCCGCGAGTCGAGTGCGTCCCAGACTGCGCCTCGTCAGACTGGGGCGCGCCGCTCTTCTACTGTGAGGCATTGCCGATGCGCGCTGCTGCCCAAGCGCTCCCGTCTGAGGTATCCGGTCCGATCACGCCGTCCGTGTTCGGAAACCTGGTCGCGTTGAGTGTTGCTGTTCTGATGCTCCTGGCCGTCTGGCGTCCGACCCTCTTGCGCGCGCAGACCGCGCCTGCCGCGGACACGGCGACCACGTTGCATGTCGTGACTGCTGGTGAGTCGCTGTGGGCGCTTGCTTCGCGGTTCTACGGTGATGGTCACCAATGGCCATCGCTGGCGCGCCGAAACGGCCTGTCGCAGGAAAGTGGCACCGTCCTGCTGATCGGGATGAAACTGCGCGTGCCGGCGCGTGTCGCGGCTCCGGCGCGTGCGAATCCCGTGGCGGACGCGTCGGTTCCGGAGTTCGTCAAGGCGCCGGCGACGGCGTCGACTAAATCCGTTGCGTCCCCATCGCTGGCCGCACAGACGGTCGACAAGAGTGATGCAGCCCCCGCACCGGCGGCCCCCGAGAAGGGGATCCGCGCCAAGGGGGCCGGTACCGCAGACGCTTCGCGCGTGCCTTACGGCTTGGCGCGACGAGTGCCGACTGCCGTGGTCAGTCCTGTCGCGAGCTCGGCCACCGATGCCAGCGTGACTGCAGGGCTCCAGCCGCAGCTACGCGGCGAAAGCATGAAGTCGCGCGAGCCGACGCGGATCGGACTTGTCGATCGCGAGGATCTCGAAGCGGCGCGCGGTCCCAAGGAAGCTGTGACGGTGTTCCTGCGGCGTGTTCCGGAGGCGGCTGAAGTGGACGCGCAGGCGCGTGCGCTGGCCCATGCCGATGCGCCGGCCCCCAGGCGCGGGGAATACGAGGCCGCACCTTACACTGTGGAGGCGGCGGCGCTCTCGCGCAGCGGTGCGCTCTTGCGACGCGTTGGTGCACCGACGACGTCGACCCTTGTCGTACCGCAGCGCTTGCTGCTCACCGATGAGGTGGAGATTTCCGCTCCGGCAGGCCGTTCTCTTGCGCTTGGCGATCGGCTGATGAGCGTCCGCACGGTCTCGGTTGGTGCCAAGGGCCCGGTGGTGGCCGTACCCACCGGCATTCTGCTGGTCGTCCGCGTTGCGGCTGGTAAGCCTCTGCTGGCTATCGTGCAAAAGCAGACCGGCAACATCGAAGAAGGCCAGCGCCTTCTGGCGATCGAAGGCGAGGCGGCGCCGGCATCAGCGCATGCATCGGCGATTGGATCTGCGGACGTGGAGACTTCCGTGCGTTGGCTCGACAGCACCGCATCGTTTCCCACGCTCCAAAGCTACCTCGTCCTCGGGGCCGGCCGCGCACAAGCTGTTCGAGCGGGAGACGAGTTCGAACTGCATACGCCGCGCGGAGAGGGCAACACCGGCGATGAACGCATTGCCCGTGTTCGAGTCGTTCGCGTCGGGGCATCCGAGAGCACCGCAATCATCGTGAGGCAGGAGCGCGCCGAGATTGCGATCGGGGTGCCCGCGCGCCGTGTCGCGCGAGTTCCGTGATTCGGCGCTGACGCGTCTGTCGTAGTGCCACCGCGCCTCGCCGTCCCACTCCGGGCTGCGGGCAACGGTGTAGCGGGATCCGAGACATCGCGCGCCTTCGACCACATTGTCGTTGGCGCGCGTGTACATTGGTTCACGCGTGTCGCCGAGGAGCGCACGGGCCGACACGCATCTTGATTTCCATTTCGCGAGGATGCGACGGCATGGCGAAGACGGTGCTGGTGACGGGTGGGGCGGGCTTCATCGGCTCGCACGTGGCGGATCGATTCAGCGCGGAAGGTTGGCAGGTCACGGTGCTGGACGACCTGTCGAGCGGCCGCGAAGAGAATCTCACCCCTGGCGCGCGGTTCGTGCGCGGCGACATCACGACTCCTGAGGCGGCCACGCTGGTCCGTGAGGGCAAGTTCGATGTCATGTGCCATCTCGCGGCACAGATCGACGTTCGCCGCAGCGTGCTGGACCCGGTCTTTGATGCCACTCGCAACGTGCTCGGCTCGCTGAACCTCATGCAGGCGGTGCAGGCGAGCGGGCACCCAACACGCGTGGTTTTTTCCTCCACCGGCGGGGCTTTGTATGGCGACTTCGATCCCCCCCCGAGCAGCGAAGCGTTCGGAAAAGATCCCGAGTCGCCATATGGCATCACCAAGCTCGCCGTCGAGTACTACCTCGCGTACTATGGTCGCGTGCATCGACTCGACACCGTGGCGCTTCGGTACGGCAACGTGTACGGACCGCGACAGGATCCGCACGGGGAAGCGGGTGTCGTGGCCATCTTCTGCAACAGAGTGCTGGACGCTCGAGCCCTGACGGTGTTCGGTGACGGGACCCAGACTCGCGACTACGTGTATGCGGGCGATGTCGCCGCCGCGAACTTTGCTGCGGCGACGTCCGATCGGCTGCCCGCCCCGGGACGCCTCGACGCGCGCGCCTTCAATATCGGAACCGGGATCGAAACCACCGTGAACACGCTCGCCGGCACGATTGCCGAGGTCTCAGCCAAGGGGGCGCCCATCGAGTACGCACCGGCTCGCGCTGGTGAGCTCGCACGCTCCGCGCTGGATACGAGCAAGGCGCGCACTGTTCTCGGCTGGGAGCCCCGAATGTCCCTCCACGAAGGGCTTGGCAACACGTTCCGGTACTTTGCGGATTTTCGCAGTGGTGCGGCCAAGCGATGATGGCTGCAGTCCCACTGTTCGTGGCATTGCTGCAACTTGGTGCGCAGAGCGACGGCGTGCCCCCCTCCCTCACCGCCATGATCGTCGGCAGTGACTGGGTAACGAAGGCCGTCTTGGGGCTGCTGATCGTGCTGTCCCTGCTCTCGTGGGGGATCATGCTCGCGAAGTGGCGCGAATTTCGGTCGGCCGAAGCGCACGGGCGGGCTTTTGTCAGCGAGTTCGAGCGCGCGCGAGGGGTCGATGAGGCGGCCGCGATGGCCCAGCGCGCGCGTCGGAGCGCGTTCACAGCGGTCTTCGCGCGCGCTGTCCAGTTCCTGTCGGAGACTCGTCCCGCCATGGCTGCGACGGGGGATCGGACAGCCAGACTGTCCGGTTCGCAAGTGGAAGCGTTGCGTCTGGTGCTCGATGCGGAGAGCAACAAGGAGCGCGAGGCGCTCGGCATGTTCATTCCCTGGCTGGCCACCGTCGGTAGCGTCAGTCCGCTCATTGGCTTGTTCGGCACTGTGCTCGGCGTCATCAGCGCGTTCACCGGTATCGCGGCGAAGGGATCCGGGAACATTGGTGCCGTAGCTCCCGGTATCGCCATCGCCCTGATTGCCACTGCTGCCGCCTTGGCCGTGGCTATTCCCGCCGCGTTCGCGTACAACATTTTCGCGGCACGACTGAATCGGTTTGACAGTGCGCTCGAAGGCTTCGGCTCGGAGTTGATCGCACTGATGGTCCGCGAAGGGCGGATCTAGGTCCTCGTGCGATCTCGGCGGCGCGGCGAGCGGATGACGGTGAACGGCGAGATCAATGTCGTTTCACTCATCGATGTCATGATGCTGCTGATGGTCATTTTCATGATCACTGCGCCGATCATGCAGGGCGGTGTTGACATCGCGCTGCCGAAAGCGAACGTGCGAGCGCTCGAGCCGAAGAACGGATTGGTCGTCACCATAGATCGCGACGGCTACATTTTCATCGACGAGACCAAGTTCTCCTATGATGAATTCGCGCGCGGCATTCAGGCACTGTCTGAACGGAAAGGGGGCGGCGGCGTGTACCTGCGCGCCGATGCGGCCGTTCCCTATGGGATCGTGGCCCGAGTGGTGGCGGCAATGCGGGCGGCCGGCGTGACCGATGTCGGGCTGGTGGCCGAGCCGGAGTCTGCTCGTTGACCACGCTCGCGGCCTCCACGCGCGGTCGCGGTGGTGGGTTGCGCGCCGGCCTGGCCCTGTCCGCACTCGTTCACATCGGCGCCGTGACCGCCGTCTGGATGCTCGCGCAGCGGCCGGAGGCCGTTACCCCGCCGGTGTATCGCGTGCGGCTCCTCGGGGCGCCTGCCGGTCCACGACGAGCTGGTGTGGTTTCGCCGTCGGCTTTGCCCGCGCCGAGCTCGCCGGCTGTGGCACCTTCCGGCGCGGAGCGAGCCGCGCCAGTGGAGAAGTCGATGGCGAAGCTACGGAAGGTGCCCGCAGCTCCGGCGAAAGCGACGCCGACGACAGCGCCTTCGCGAAAGGCTGGAGACAAGGCCAGCAAGTCCAACAGCAAGTCGGCTGCGCCGCCCCGAGCCGCAAGCGGCGCCGTTGGTGGCACGGGTGCGGACGTGGCCAACCTGGATACCAAGGGGATCGAGTTTCCGTATCCTGGGTACCTCAACAACATCGTCCGCCAATTGACGCTGAGCTGGACGCCAAGGCGCACCTCTGCGACACTCACGACGGAGGTCAAGTTCCTGATCCGTCGCGATGGGTCGGTGGTCGGCATCGAGGTTGTGCGCGGATCAGGCGATCGGTTATACGATAGTGAGGCAACCGGCGCCGTCGAGGCCGTTGGGAGCACGCGCTCGTTTGGAGCACTCCCGTCGGGGTGGAAAGACGATGTGCTCGTGGTGTACTTCACGTTCGACTATTCCCTTCGACCCTGATGCTGTGAATCGTTCGAGGAAACCGCAGAGGCGCGGCGCGGCAACGAGGAGCATGCTGGCCGGAGTAATGACGGCCAGTTTCCTGCTGGCACCAATTCGGGTGGTTCAGGCGCAGGAGACGGGTCCCGGTGTGCGTCTGGGTATTCAGATTCGGTCTGGCACTCGACCCGCTCTGCTGGTGCTTCCGGTTCGCGGGGCGGCCGGTGATTCCGTCGCCGCCATCCTTTCGCGCGACCTCGATTTCAGTGATCGCTTCACGGTGGTGCCGTCAGGTTCGGCGTCGCCGAGCGATGGCCCCCCAAACTACCCGGTCTTTGCGAAGCTCGGTGTCGATGGGATTGTGCAGGCCACCTCCCTCCCGTCAGGTTGGCTTCGCGTGGCGTTGCTGGATGTCGCCAAGAAGGTCGTGGTCTCGCAGAAAGATTTCCCCCTTCCGAGTCCCGTGGGCTCGCCCGCCTGGCGGCAGGCGTTGCACGGCGTTTCAGACGCTATTGAGGAGTGGATCACGTTCCAGCGCGGAGTTGCGCAGACGCAGATCGCGTTTGAGCGGGACAAACGGATCTGGCTCGTGGACAGCGACGGCGCGAATGCTCGCCCTATCACGGCGGCGGGAATGTCGCCTGCGTGGACGCCGTCCGGACGTGCGCTTGTCTACAACGTGCTGGACGGCCGCCGCGATCCGCTGTTCGTGACTGAGTTGGCGACCGGGGCGCAACGAATGCTCACCGCACCGTCGCCATCGCAGGACATGACGCCGGCAGTGTCACCAGATGGTCGCACCGTGGTGTTCGGCCGTGTGTCCGAGAACGGCACCGACCTCTTCTCGGTCCCGTTTGGCGGGGGCGCGCCGACACGAATTACTGTCGGCCGCGGTCGAATCAGCTTTGCGCCATCGTTCAGTCCGGATGGCTTGCGCATCGCTTTCGCGTCCGACCGTTCCGGACATAACGAGGTGTATATTGGTGATCTGGACGGCACGAATGTCGAGCAGCTCACCGACGGCGTGTTCGGCGACCGGAACTACCGCGCTGGACCGGATTGGTCTCCGGATGGCCGGCTGGTCGCGTTCGAGTCACTGAACGGGGGCACGTTTCAGATCATGACGGTCAGCGTTCGAGACAAGTCGACACGTTCGGTGACCAGCGAGGGTCGCAACGGTGATCCTTCGTGGGCACCTGACTCCCGACACCTGGTATTGACGTCCAACCGGAGTGGCGTGCGACAGCTGTGGGTAGTTGATGTTGAATCCGGTCGGACGCGCCAGCTCACGCGTGGCGCGAGTGCTCGTTTTGCTGCCTGGTCGCCACGCCTCAGTGTACCCTGATCGTTCATTTGCTGTCCCTCACCTCGTCTCCGGGAGTCGATCCACATGACCCGTTCGTCTCGTTTGTTGCTGGTGTTGTTCGCGACGCCGATTGCTCTTGGGGCTTGCCGCAAGAAGCCCGTCGTCGCGGTGACCCCACCGCCGCGCGAAGCACCGGCGGCGACACCAGCGGCGACACGGCCCGCACCGACGACGACATCCACCCCGGTGGACACCATGGAGGCGATGCGGTCTGAGATCGCCGCCGCGCGCGCCCGGCTGTTGGAGACGATTTACTTCGAGTACGACGCCGACGAGTTGCGCGACGATGCGCGGAGCACGCTCGACGCCAAGTTGCCGTTGTTGAATCGAAACCCAGCGCTGCGCGTGCGGATTTCTGGCCACTGCGATGAGCGTGGCAGCGATGAGTACAACATAGCGCTTGGCCGCCGTCGTGCGGAGATCGCCAAGAAGTACCTGACGGATCGCGGCATCGATGCGTCACGTATCGAGACCACGAGTTTCGGTCGCGAGCGTCCGGCCGTACCGGGGGAGTCCGAAGAGGCGTGGTCCAAGAACCGTCGCGATGAGTTCGAGATCATTGCCGGCGGCGACCAGCTGCGCGCGAAGTGATGCTGAGGGGCTCGCTCGCCCGTCGCGTCCTGCGATGGTTTCCGGTGACGCTGTTGTCGGCGACCGCCGGTTGTTTTGCCACGCGCAATGATGTCCGGTTGGTCCAGACCGACATCGCGTCACTGCGTTCGGAGTTGACTCGGGCAGATGCGGACCAGCGGGCGACGTTGACCCAGGCGCTTCGATTGCTTCAGACGGCCTCGGATTCGGTTGCCCAGGTCAGCGCACGAACTGTGTCGATTCAGGGTGACGTACGCGGTGAGATGCGTTCGATCAAGGAGCAGCTGCTGCAGATCCAGCAGCTACTTGGGCAGAGCCAGGCCACCATCGCGCGCTTGCGCGCGGAGCTGGCTGAGCGGGCGAATGCGTCGGCGAGCGTTCCGCCTCCACCGACCATTCCC
Source organism: Gemmatimonadaceae bacterium (assembly GCA_031379145.1). GTDB lineage: Bacteria > Gemmatimonadota > Gemmatimonadetes > Gemmatimonadales > Gemmatimonadaceae > Gemmatimonas. The sequence goes on along the minus strand of JANNEV010000214.1, from coordinate 2,283 downwards.
GGCGGTGCGACAGCTGCAGCGACGCAACCCCCGTCCCCGGTCCCGGTTGGTGGAGGGCGTGGGGCCGCGGTGCCGGCACAAGCCACGACGGATCTGGCGCAGCCCGTGCGGCAGCCCGGTTCGAGCGAACTGTATCAGAACGGTCGGGATCAACTCACGCGCGGCAGCAGTACCACTGCTCGCATTCTCTTTCAGGAACTGCTGACCAACTACCCCACAGCGGACGAGGCACCGGACGCGCAGTTCTGGATTGCCGAATCGTACGCGCGCGAGAAAAACGCGGCGGCTGCCGACGCGGCGTATGCGGCGGTGGTTTCCAAGTACGCCAACTCAGCCAAGGCGCCCACCGCCGTCTACAAGCGCGCGATGCTGTTCCTGCAGCAGAACAACGGGGCCAAGGCACGCGAGCTTTTTGAGTTGGTGATCGCGCGCTATCCGCGGAGCGACGAGGCAGACCTCGCCGCTGTCCAGCTCAAGACGCTGCGCTGACCCGCCGCGTCAACGATCGCCCCCGACCACCCGATTTCCGATGGCCACGCAGCAGCAAGCAGAGATGCCGTTCCTTGAACACCTCGAGGAATTGCGGTGGCGGTTGTTCCGCATGGCCGTCGCCATCGCCATCGGGGTGATCGGCTCGTTCGCGCTGTTGTATACCAAGCAGATCGACGTCATCGCCTTGATCTCGCAGCCCGTTCAGCCGTTTCTGAACCGGCCGCTGATGGTCACGCACCCGAGCGATCTCTTCGATATCGTGATGGATGCGTCGATCGCGATTGGACTGATCTTCGCTTCGCCGGTGATTGTCTGGCAAGTGTGGGGCTTCCTCTCTCCCGCGCTGTACGGACACGAGAAGAAGGTCGTGATTCCGGCACTGGTCGGTGCGGCATTGCTGTTCCTGGGAGGCATGGCACTCGCGTTCTACTTCGTGCTGCCGGTGACCCTACGGTTCCTCATGGGCTTCCAAAGCGCCTCGGTGGAGTCGGTGCTGACCGTGCACGAGTACTTCGGTTTCGCCCTCGCGATGTGTCTGGCCTTTGGTGCGGTCTTCGAGCTTCCTATTGTCATCGTGCTGCTCACTGCACTCGGAATCGTGCAGCCGAAGTTCCTTGCCAAATTCAGGCGGCACGCGTTTGTGGCCTGTATTCTGATGGCGGCGATCATCACACCGGGCAGCGATCCGACGTCGTTGTTTGCGTTGACCATCCCGCTGTACTTTCTCTACGAAGTGTCGATCACGTTGTCTCGGCTCATCTACAATCGCCGACAGAAGCGCATCGACGCTCAGGACGACTGAGGCAGTGTCCGCGCTGGCCTGCCTCGCTCGCCTCGCGCGTGACGTTTCCCGTGGTGACGCGCGGGTGGCGCTGAAGGCGGCGCTCCTGCCATGCGCACTGCTTCCAGCGGTACTGCTGCCAGTGGCGTTGCTGGTCGCGTTGCTGGTCGCGTTGCTGGTCGCTGCGCCGTTGGAAGCACAACGCGCACGGCCGCCGGTACCTGCGGGACGCCCCGCAGGTGGTCGCGCCGACACATCGGTGCGAGCGCTGCACAGCGAACGCGCCATCTTCGATTGGGCGTCGCCGGACTCGGCCATGCAGGAGTTGCTGGCCAGAAAGGGCTACCGCCAGGTGCAGTATCAGGGTGACGTCGTTCGCTTCGACGCGCGCACCAAAGAGCTTCGGCTGCGCGGCAAGCCCTCTGCCGTCAAGCGCGATCAGACGATGCTCATCGGTGACACCATCGCGTATAGTGACTCCACGAAGCGCGTCATCGCGACCGGCGACACGGTGGTGTTGCGCGATCCATCCAATCCGGATGCCGACGACTTCGTGGCTCGGGGACGCATTGACTACGACACCGAGACCAAGCAAGGCGTCACCGGTGCTTTCTCCACCTCGGTCAGTTCCGGCCAGCGGCTCTTCCTGACCGCGGAACGAAGTTCGATCTTCTCGGACTCGCTGGTCGCGGGCAAGCACATCATTTTCGCGCAGAACGGCTCATTTACGTACTGCGACCACGAGGAACCGCATTTTCACTTTACGACCCGGGACATGAAGTTCATCTCGGAGAACGTGATGGTCGCGCGCCCCGGGGTGCTCTACATCGGCGAAGTGCCGGTCTTCTGGATTCCGTTTTTCTTTCAGGATGTGCGCCGCGGACGTCGTAGCGGCTTGTTGACTCCGAACTTCGGCATCGCGGAGTTGCTGCGAAACAGTCCGTCGTATCGACGTAGCGTGACGAATATGGGGTACTTCTTCGCCATCAACGATTACATGAATGCGGAGG
>JANNEV010000183.1:0-2848 GCA_031379145.1 Gemmatimonadaceae bacterium | reverse complement strand
CTATGGCCGGACGCGTCAGGCCGGCATGGAGCCGAAGCACGAGCAGCGATGCCGCCATCTGTGCGCCCGTGTTCCCTGCACTGACGAACCCGTGGGCGTGCCCATCCGCCACGCGTCGCAGCCCGAGCACCATGGAGCTGTTCGGCTTCCGACGCAGCGCCACCGTGGGTTTGTCGGACATCTCGACGACGTCTGGCGCTTCAACGATATGCAAGCGCGAACGCAATGGCACGAGCGCCGAGAGCTCGCCTCCGAAGAGGTCGCGCAACTCTGCCTCGATGTCAGCGGTGCGGCCGACGAGCTCTATCTCATGTTCCGACGGAAGCGTTGCCAGTGCATGCAGCGCTCCCGCAATGGGGGCCCGGGGAGCGAAGTCGCCCCCCATGGCATCCACAGCGATGCGCGCCAAACTTACGCTTCCTGCGCGGTAACTCGCTGCTCACCCGCGTAGAAGCCGCACGAGGCACACACCCGATGCGGACGCTTCATGGTGCCGCACTGCGGGCAGGTCTGGATGACGATCGCAGGCGCCGTCTTGTGTGTGTTGCGGGCGCGCTTGCGACGCTTGGATGTACGGCGCTTGGGTACGGCCATGGGACCCTAACCTGAACGTTCGAGACGAGAAAGTCCGTCAGGCGTCGGTACCGCGCGCAGCGCGGAGACCAGCCCAACGGGGATCAGTGGCCGGAGCACAGGTGCATGCCCCGGTATTGCGATCGGCACCACAGGTGACACAGATACCCAGACAATCCTCGCGGCACAACGCGAACGCTGGAACAGCCAACAACCATTCCTCGCGCATCGCCGGACGCAGATCGAGTTCCCGCGTTCCCGCTGGTATCGGCACGACGTCATCCTCCTCCGCCTCGTCCAGACCGGACTCCGCGAAGAGGAGTTGCACATCTCCCGACACCGGTACCGTGACGTCGATCAGGCAGCGCCGACACGTCGTTTGCGTGGCGCCTTCCAAAAGACCGGTAAAGTAAAAGCGACCTTGACCCGCCGCGGACAGGCGACCGTGCACGTGGATCCCGTGTCCAACGGGTCGCGCATCGTCTCCTTCCCACGCCGGATCCGCGCCGTCGAACATCGCATCGACGTTCTCGGCACGGCCTTCCAGACTTCGGATGTCAAAGCACAGCATAGCCATGAAACGTAGACCGGCAGCCCCCCTGACACAAGGGCCGACGGCGGTCGAATTCTCGGCTCAAGTGGCGCTAGGACGCAGAGTTACAACGCCACCACCCGGCCGGTCACAACGGCCGGATCGAGGCTCAGAGCGACTCGCACTCGGCGAAGAAGAAGCCCGCTTCCCGCGTGGCGTTCTCGTCGGAGTCGGACGCATGGATGGCGTTCCGGCCCTTGGACTCGGCGTACAGCTTCCGCACGGTGCCGTCAGCGGCTTCGGCGGGATCGGTGGCGCCAATGACGGTGCGCAGCGTGGCCACAGCGTCGTCGCGCTCCAGGATCATGGGCATGCACGGGCCGCTGGTCATGAACTCCACCAGTTCGCCGAAAAATCCACGTTCGCGGTGCACACCGTAGAACTCGCCGGCCTGCGCCAACGACAGGTGCATGACCCGCGACGCCTTGAGCGTAAAGCCGGACTTCTCGAGGAGGGCAATTATGAGCCCCGCCTTCCCGTTGGCGAACGCGTCCGGCTTGATGATGGTAAGGGTGCGACGACCGGCCATGTGTCAGAATCCTGGAAGTGTGCGATCGGGGTGGATGAACGACCCGTCGATCGACGTAGTATTGATACGCAGCGCCGCCGTGACCAGACGCGCGCCGGGCGTAGAGGTACGCGCGGACACGCGGGAACATAATGGGTACGGAGCTGGGAGTGGAGTTACGTAGCTGCTGCGTCTGCGCGCGCGCGCTCAACCGCCCGAGCCAGCCGGTGCACCCCGTCCACCAGCTCCGGCGTATCGTAGTGCGCGAAGCTCAATCGCACGTGCGTTTCGAAGCCGTCGCCGCTGACAAAGCGCGAGCCCGCATGGAAACTCACTCCTTCGCGTGCCGCCCATGGTAGCAGTTGCGCCGCTGAGATCCCCGCCGGCAATTGCACCCACACAAAGTACCCGCCAAGGGGTTCTGCGAACGCGGCTCCGGGCAGCCGCTCGCGCAGCGCCTGGCACAGCGTCCGTGAACGCTCTGCGTATATCAGGCGCAGCTGATCCAGTCCCTCGTCAGCGAGTCCCAATTCGATCAGGCTCTGCACAACGGCGGCGGCGAACGGATTGAGCCCGCCACCGCTCTGCACGAGGCCAGAGTCCATGAGCGTGGCCAGCAGCGCGCGGGCGCCCTGAATCCAGCCCAGTCTCAGTCCAGGAGCACAAATCTTGGAGAACGAGCCGAGGGAGAGGACCCGAGCGTTAGTCGCATGCGCGGCCAGCGGTAGCGGCGGCGCACTGCCGAAGTCGAGCAGGTGGTAGACCTCATCCGCAACCACAAGCAGGCCGTGCTCTCGACTGAGGGCCATCAGCTGCTCGCGCCTCGCCGCCGACATCGTTCGGCCCGACGGGTTCTGAAACGAGGGGATAGTGTACAGAAGGGCCGGCCGATGATGCGTGAGCGCTTCGCGCAGTGCGTCGGTCTGCAGACCCTCGTGGTCAATGGGAATACCGACCACACGCAGTCCGTGATCGCGGAACACGTGCAGAGCCAGGAAATACGTGGGCTCCTCGACAAGAATCGTGTCGCCCGGCTTGGTGAAGCGCGTGCAAATGAGATCAAGCGCCTGCGACGCACTGCCGGACACCATGAGCTGCGGCGCGTCTACCGGCATGGCGTAGCGGCGCTGCAGGAATCGCGCGAGCTCCGTGCGAAAGTCCGGGTCTCCTTGGTC
>JANNEV010000182.1:0-2051 GCA_031379145.1 Gemmatimonadaceae bacterium | reverse complement strand
CAAGGGCCGCCCGCTCGAAAGCCCTGCTCACAATCTCGACCCTGACACGCGCTTCTACATCCTCGGCCTCGCGCCGAACGCCGCGCGGCTGTCGGTGCGCTTCTGGGAGATGACCACGCTCGGTGCGCTAGGTGACGCCTTCGACCAGCAGTGGCTGGAGCTGAGGCTTGAGACGCGATTGCCGCCGAAACCACCGCCAGCGCTTGCAGCACTCGCCTTGCAGACTGCGCCAGCGCGCAAGAACGCCAATGGCGAACCCAAGCTATCGTTCGATGACGTGTCGCCATTGCTCGCAGGCGAACTCACGCGTGCGGTGCTGAGTGGCGGGCGCTATCCGGGCTCGCTTCTGTCCACGCTCGTCATGCGCATTCGCACCGACGGCTATCTCGGTCGCCTGCGCGTCCCACTCATCAAGGCATGCCTTGTGCGCGCCATGCGCCTGGAAAACCATTTGCCACAGGAGGACTATCTCGTGCGCAGTGATCCCAACGATCCGAATATTCCACGACGTCTTGGTCGTTTGTTTGCCGTGCTCGAACGTGCGCAAATGACGGCTCTCGGCGGCGACATCAACACGACCATCAAGGACAAATTCCTGGGCGCGGCCGCCGCAACGCCTGGGCAGGTGTTCGTCGGCCTCCTGAAGAATGCTCAACACCATACGAAACGCCTGCGCAACGGTCACAGCGATGCCAAGTGGATCAAGGACTCAGGCCACGCCCGCCGCGCTGGCTTCGGCATCGAGCGCGACATCGGCACCTTGAGCGCCACCTTCAACGATGGCTTCCCGGCGCAACACTCGATCGAAGAGCAGGGCCTGTTTCTGGTCGGCTACTACCAGGAACGCTTCGGCGGCAAAACCGATCCCGCCGTCGGTATCGAGCCCAATATCGAATCCCCAGACGACGCATCTTCCGAAACCACCGACACGGAGTGATTCCCCATGACTGCTATCCAGCACCGCTACGAGTTCGTCTATCTGTTTGACGTCACCAACGGCAATCCGAACGGCGATCCCGACAACGGCAACATGCCACGGCTCGAAACCGAGTCGCAGAAGGGGCTCGTGACCGATGTCTGCCTGAAACGGAAAGTGCGCAATTTTGTCGAGGCGACCAAGCGCGGTTCCGACCACTTCCGCATCTATATGCGCGAACGTTCCGTGCTGAACACGACGCACACGGAAGCGTACACCGACGCTGGATTGAAGCCCGAACCGAAAAAACTGCCAAAGGATCCGAATAAGGCCGAGGACGTCACGAAATTCATGTGCGCCAATTTCTACGACATCCGCACGTTCGGTGCCGTCATGACCACCGAGGTCAACTGCGGGCAGGTGCGCGGGCCGATCCAGATCGCCTTCGGACAATCCATCGACGCCATCGTGCCACAGGAAATCTCGATTACGCGCTCGTCCGTCACCAATGAGCGCGACGCTGACAAGGAGCGCACTATGGGCCGCAAGCACATCGTGCCCTACGGGCTCTATCGCACGCACGGCTTCATCTCGGCCAATCTCGCCGAGCGGACCGGCTTCTCCGACGGCGACCTCGAGCTGTTCTGGCAGGCCCTGATCAACATGCTCGACCACGACCGCTCCGCGGCACGCGGCGAAATGAACGCGCGCGGGCTCTACGTGTTCAGGCACGATTCGGCTCTCGGCAACGCCTCGGCACACAAGCTGTTCGACACCGTGACCGTCGCAAAGAAGCCCGAGGTAAAAATTCCCCGTGCCTTCGCCGACTATGCCGTCACGTTTGACGCCGCCAAACTACCTGCCGGCGTCACCGGCCAATCGATGATCTGATCATGACCGACGACATCCAAGTGCCGGACAGCGACCTCATCCCGCTGTCCGCGCTGCAGCACCACCTGTTCTGCCCACGGCAGTGCGCGCTGATCCATGTCGAGCAGGCGTGGGCGGAGAACCGGCTGACCGCTGAGGGGCGGGTACTGCATGAGGCGACGGCGGCGGCGGGGTCCGAGAAGCGACGCGGCGTCCGTGTTGTCACAGCCATGCCGCTCGTCTCCAAGCGGCTTGGCGTCTCTGG
>JANNEV010000083.1:0-6572 GCA_031379145.1 Gemmatimonadaceae bacterium | reverse complement strand
CGCCGCTGACTTCGGCCGCGAGCACTCGCGTAGCGGCAGCAACGGCGAGTCCTGCCGAGGCCGCTGTGCCGAGCGCCACGGCGGTGAGTCCTTCACGCGCTTCGGTCGCGTCGGCAGCACCCTCACCACGCGCGCTGGATCCCACGCGGAGCACAGCCGCCGCAGCGACACCTTCCGGATACGGCAGGTCGGAGTTTGTGACGAGCGCGCGGCGCAGCGGAATTGTGAACATGACTCCCAACACACCGCCACTCAGGCAAATCAGGAAGGACTGCCAAAATGGGAACCCGGTCCACCAGCCGACGATCACGAGCCCGGGCAGCACGAAGATGATGGCGGACAAGGTGCCGGCCGCCGACGCGACGGTTTGCACGATGTTGTTTTCAAGAATCGAGGAATCCCGGACCGCGCTCAGGATGGCCATCGAAATGACTGCCGCCGGAATCGACGAAGCAAACGTGAGGCCGACCTTGAGCCCCAGATAGACGTTGGCCGCCGTGAAGACAATGGTCAGCAACGCGCCGAGCAGCAGGCCGCGAGCGGTGAGTTCCTTGGGTTTCATGCTGGAGATTGTAGCGCCGCTGCCGCCGGTGTGCGACCACATCGAGCACTCTCGGTACGATCCCGGCAACTGCGAAGCTGGAGCCGAGCGTCTAGCTTTCGCTTCGCCGCTGGTTCGCTCCTTTCCGCTGTGCCCATCGGTCGGCCCGTTCTCTGTCCTCTGGCATCTCTGCGTGACCCTTCTCTCGTGCTCCAACGTTGGCGTCTCCTTCGGCGCCACGGAACTCTTCAAGGACATCACATTCACTGTCGCTGCCGGCGAACGATGGGGCATCATCGGGCGCAACGGCGCCGGGAAGACGTCGATCTTCAAGATCATCACCGGTGACCTCGTTCCCACCGTGGGAAGCGTGGCGCGCAAACCGGGATTGCGGCACGCCCTGCTCGATCAGCACCGGGCCTTCGAAGGCGTGACCACGGTCTGGCAGGCCGCCGCAGCCGCATGGCACGAAGTCATGGCACTCGAACAGCGCATTGCCGCACAGGCGATTGAGCTTGGCGAACTGGGCGAGCGCGTCACCGACGAGTTTCTCGAACGGTTTGGTCGTGATCAGGATCGATTCGCTGACCTGGGTGGGTATGTCTACCATGCGCGCGTCGATGCGGTGCTGCAGGGCCTCGGCTTCGACGCCGAGGAGTCCAAGTCGCGGCTCGTGGCCTCGCTGTCCGGGGGCGAGCGCGGACGCGTGGGGCTGGCGGCGCAGCTCATCGCCCCTGCCGACTTGCTGCTGCTCGATGAACCGACGAACCATCTCGATCTCGATACCACCACATGGCTCCAGGAGTGGCTGGCCGAGGCCGACGAGACGGTGATTGTGGTGTCGCATGATCGCGCGTTCCTGGATGCGATCTGCACGCACATCCTGCACGTGGACGTCGGCACGAGCGAATGGTACCGCGGCAACTACAGTCAGTTTGTGCCGCAGCGCGCGGAACGACGCCTCACACGCGAGCGCGAACTCGAACGGCAGCGTGCCTATGTGAAGAAGGAAGAGGAGTACATCCGGCGGAACATTGCAGGGGTGAACTCCTTCCAGGCCAAGGGCAAGCGGAAACGACTAGAACGACTCCCTCGCCTCGCGCCGCCACCGGGTGATCCGGCGGCCATGAACCTGCGCTTCGAGCCTGCGGAGCGCGGCGGCGATCAGGTGATCGCCGTGAAGGACCTTCGCGTCGAAGTGCCGGGCCGCGTGCTGGTTGATGACTTCACCGCCGTGCTCCGGCGCAACGACTTCGTCGCGCTGGTGGGTCCCAACGGGGCGGGCAAGTCGTCGTTCATCTCCACCATTCTTGGTGACCGTGCCCCGGCCGCTGGAGAAGCGCGGATCGGCGGCTCGATCACGCCCGCGTGGTTTCGGCAGGACCTGGCCGACCTCCCGCTGCGCAAGTCATTGAGTGATGCCATCAACGATCAGCGTCCGCTCTGGAATCGCGGCTCGGTGCAGAACCACTTGGGTGCGTTTGGTTTCAGCGGGGAGGAGGTCTTCCGCGAGATCAGCACGCTGAGCGGCGGAGAGCGCGCTCGCATGGCCCTCGCGCTCATCACGCTCTCACACGCCAACCTCCTGGTGCTCGATGAGCCCACCAACCACCTCGACGTCGAAAACATCGAGGCGCTCGAGGATGCGCTCGACGAATACGAGGGCACGGTGCTGCTGGTCAGTCATGATCGCGCATTTTTGCGCGAGGTCGCCACACGCGTCTGGTCCTTCGACGGGGCACGCCTCACCGACTTCGACGGCCCGTTCGTGGAGTGGGAGGCAGATCGGGCGCAGCGTGCGGCGAGGGCACTGCGCACCGGGACGACGTAGTGGTGGAGTGGAGGTGACATCGTGAGGACATCGTGACGACACGACGACCAGCACACTACTTCTTCTGCAACGCGTCCAACTGAGCGCGAACTGCGGCGGCTTCCGGCTCGTACACCGCATCGGCACCGGCTCGCAACGCGAGAAGTCGCTCGTAGGCGCGAATCGCACCGGCGGAGTCGCCAGTGCGCGTGGCCAGACGCCCTTCTTCGCGAAGATAGGTGGTGAGGTACAAGGGGCCAGTGTCCCAGTCGTACGGTCTGCGTCGAACGGCACGGAGCGCCAACGCGGGTACGCCTCGGCTTTCGTACAGCCGCGCCCCCACCAGATTGCCGACGTCTCTGCAAAAGGCATACGGCGCCGCGGCCAGCATCGTGGCGCGGCGCGCGACTGCCGCAGCGGCCGCGGGCGCTGATCGCGCGTTCGCGACGATGGCGTCGAGCATGGCGAGGCACAGCGTGGGGTCGGCGCCATGCATCGCTGCGGAGTCGCGCGCTGCGCCTCCAACTCGGAGACGTTCCGCGATCGGCGCCACGGCCTGCGGTCGACCGCGTACGAACTGTTCAAGTCCCGCCACGCACAGGTTCGTGTAGTAGCGAGCCAGCGCGCCACTCCCCGTTGGCCGCGCCGATGCAACGTTCTGCGCGATGCGCATGAACGCGCCCGATGCAGCAACCGAGTCTCCATCCCAGAACAGCGCCGCCAGTGCCGGTACCTGATCTGGATCAAAGAACACGATCGAGGATCCGGCTGCCATTGGCTCAGCATTCCGCAACAGCTCCGCCGCGTCGCTCGCCGCGCTGCGATGTCCCCGATTCAGTGCCCAACTGTGGAGGGTCAGCCCGGGCGGAACGTTCGCCGCCTGCACAGTGCGAGCGTCGACGCGCCGACGGAGTTCGCTGGCCGCAGCGTCCACATCCGCGAGCCCGATCCCGTCGGTCTGACCGAATCCGATAATGCGATTCAGTGCAGTAATGCCAATGGTGTCTCGCCGTGCGCGCAGCTGTGTGAGCACTTGCGCGTCGCCGAGGGCCAGCGCAACGCGCCAGTGCACATAGTCGCCTGCGTCGGCAGCGGCGGCGTCACTGGTGTAGAGCGTTGACAGCGTGCGCGTGCGACCGCGATCGCGCTCGCGGGCCGCCATCTCGACGAGATGAGCGAGTGGGGAGACAAAGGTGGAGTCAAGGCTGAGTGCTCGCTCGAAAGCGGCACGTGCGCGCGCGTCGGTGTCGCTGAATCCCAGTTGTGCGCCGGTGTGGTACAAGCGATCGCCGTACTCGTACTGCGCCTCTGCGCTCTCCGGGGCGGCATCGATGGCGCGCTGCCAACCGGCGAACTGCGCCGCCGCCGAGTGTTGGGTTGCCGTGTTGGGCAGAACGTACGCCTCGAAGAGCAGCTGGTCTCGTCGCGTCAGACGGTCGCGTAACGCGTATCCGGTTTGCAGTCCGCGGCGCAATGCGGCGGACTGGCCGGACTGTTGCGACCACGCGCCCGACGAGGCCATGCCGAGCGCCGCCAGCGCGAACGTCGAATCCTGTGCGAGCGCGTCGGTGAAGTGTGAGATCGCCTTCGCCACTTCGCCGCGCCGAGATGCAGCGCGACCATCGAGGTACGCGCGGACGGCTGATAGCGACGTGCTGGTGAGCTCGGCGATCCGGCGAGGCGGTTCGCCCGTAATGCCGACCAGCAATTGGGTCGTGAGACGATCGATCAGAACGAAGAGACTGTCCGGTGATCCCCGAACTGTCGCGGTCGTGAGGAGGCTGTCGTTCACGCCCAGCACCCGCGCATCGATCGCGATCCGGGTGCTGGTGCTCACAATCTCACCCAGCACTACGCGACCGCTGCCGAGGCTAGACGCCAGCGTGCTCGCTTCGCGCGTGGTGAGGTATGAGTTGTCTCGTACGGCGCGGTGCCAGGCCGCCAGCACCGTGCGCGAGTCCAGCGATCGCGTGCCGGCAACGGACCCCAGTTGCGTCGTGAGCAAGTCCACCATGCCCTCGCTCAGAAACGCAACACTCGAATCGCCGGAGACGCGAAATGGCAGTACCGCGATCAACGACGCGTCGGTCACGACCTCGGTGCGCTCCCGTTTGAGCAGGAACGTCGTCGCCGCCGTCGCGGCGAGTGCGGCGGCGAGCATCAGGCCCCGTTTCATTCGCCGCGAACCGCTGGCGACCACGTCGTGCGCGCCCGATCCCGAGAGGGCGTCGGCAAACTGTGTTGCTGAGCTGAAACGGTCGGACGGCGCCTTGGCCAGCGCTCGCTCAATGACCCGCCCGATGGTGGGCGATGTCGTGGTCAAGGTCTTCGACGCACGCGGCACCGCTGCGCCTACATGCTGCCGAAGGACACTCGCCGCCGAATCGCCGGAATACGGCGGCTCGCCGGAGAGCATCTCGTACAACACGCACGCGAGACTATAAATGTCGCTTCGTCCATCGATGGCGGCGTCGCCCGATGCCTGCTCAGGACTCATGTAGGAGGGCGTGCCCACCGCGAATCCCGACGTGGTGTGGCGCGTGCCGCCCGCGGCATCGAGTGCGCGGGCAATACCGAAATCGGCCACGATCGTCTCGCCGCCGCTGAGCATGATATTGTCCGGCTTGATGTCGCGATGCACCACGCCATGCGCGTGCGCGTAGGTCAGCGCGGAGGCCACTTCGCGTGTGATGCGGAGCGCCTCGTCGGGCGGGAGTGTCCCTTCACGGCTCAGGCGCTCCCGGAGCGACTCGCCCTCGATCAGCGGCATGACGAAGTAGAGCAGGCCGTCTTCGTCGCCTGAATCGTACAGCGGCACGATGCGAGGATGTTGCAGGCCAGCGGCGATTTCGATTTCACGGAGAAACCGATCCGTGCCGATGGATCGCGATACCTCGGTGCGCAGCACCTTGATCGCGACCTTTCGCTGGTGCTTGATGTCGGTGGCGCGATAGACGGTGGCCATGCCACCCGCGCCCACCACGCCGGAGATGGCGTAGCGGTTGGCCAACGTGGTCCGAAGGTGCTCTTCCTCGGTCAACGTCACCGGGCGCGCACCCCGGTGCGTCGCCGCGAAGCGCGGGTTGGCGTCGCTGCGTGCACGCTCAACGCCGAAGGCACTCGTCCAGCACATTCCTCACGATGCGCTGCAGATTGATATCCGCAGCCAGCGAGCCACCAAAATTCAGGGACGATCCCGCGAACACCACGCCGCCGGCTTCGGCATCGAAGCAGAGCATCTCTCCGCTGCTTGATACGTGCTTTCCCCGAGCGAGCAGTGCATTGATGGCGTACGCGCTGGGTGGAGTACCATAGCCGCGTTGGTCCACTTCCCATCCATCCGCGTGGTAGGTGTCGATCTTGCCGTCTGCCTTGGGCGGGTCGAGGTCCACACTCTGCTTGCCGAGCGTCTGGCCCTGATGCAGCTCCACCCCGTGCAGTGCACTGTTGGATCCGGTTGCGTCGGGTTCTTGCAGAAGCAAATAGGGCTGACCCTCGACTTCGGCCTGTGAATAGTTCACAAACCCCACGCCCAAAAGGGCCGCCTCCGGCCGGTTCACCGCGGGGGTGCGCATGAGGCAGTACAGCCGGAGCTGCTCGTTGGTACACGTGCTGGGGAACTTGCTGCGGTCGACGCCCGGGAAGATCCCCATCAGCTTCCCATCCTGGGATGGCACGACTTCCTCGTATATGCCATTGCCTCCGAGATACACGATACTCCCCCCCTGATCACGATACGCTTTCACGTGATCGTACATCTCGCGCGTCCAGTACTCCGGATGCGTATTCAGGATCAGCCCCCGGTACCGCGTGTCAGCGCCGTCGCCGATGCCGGCGATGCCCGAGTGCAGGTCCTGATCCGTGTACAGGTCGTATGCATAACTGTCGCCAAACTCATCGCGGAGGTCTTCGAGCCAGCCGAGCACCCACAGCTCCGCGCGCAACAGGTGGCAGGAATTCGTGAGGACGGAAGGGCCGTACTGCGTCAACCCAGGTGCCACCATCGCAGGGTCTGGCGTGAGCCCCGGATGTGGGCGCAGGAAGGGCAGCGTTTCCGGCACCGGGTAGGTGTGCGTGTATTTGCCCTGACCACCCCAGCTGTTGTATGCGTTCCAGGTGTTGCTGTTGGCGATGACCGCAAACGGGCTCCGCGCGTGCTTGTTGCGCACGACAAACGACACGTAGAAATCGCGGTGCTGCGAGTCGGTGCAGCGCGCCGCG
>JANNEV010000037.1:0-2990 GCA_031379145.1 Gemmatimonadaceae bacterium | reverse complement strand
TCGGCGATCGCGCGCCCGGATGGCACGTTGCAGTGTTTCCAGCCGTATGGCCAGGAAGGCTTGCTGGTGGCCGACCTGGATCTCGCGCAGTCCACAGGACTGCTCGCCGCGCGCTGTCGTACGTCTCCGATGTAGGCAGTCCGAAAACGGCAGCGGCTCTCGACGATGGAGCGTTAATCCGATGCGATTGATCCCCGCGCTGCTTTGGATCGACAGCATTGCCGGGCTTCTAGTGGGCGTGCTCACCCTGTCGCTCTCTGGCTGGTTGAGCGAGCTCTACAGGCTGCCAATGCGTCTTGTGCTCGTCATGGGCGGAGCGAACCTGGTGTACGGCACGTATTCATTTTTTCTTGCGAGACAGCCAGCCAGACCACGTGCACGCATCGGGTTCCTTGTGGTGGCGAACGGATTGTGGGGTGTGCTCTGCGCGGCCACAGCAGTCGTGGTGTTTCGGAGCGCCTCCTTCTTTGGACTTGCCCACCTGATCGCTGAAGCGCTTTTCGTCGCGGGGCTCGCAACGCTGGAGTGGCGACACCGAGAGCGGCTGCGGAAAGCGTTCTGATCGCACCCCACCGATTGACCGCGACCCGGTTGCGGCTCGAGATTCCATCGGCTGCACGTGATGGCGCGAAGCCCGCCTCTCTCCCTGGCGCGAACCCAAGTTTCTTTCTCAATGCCTTCGCCCACTGGATACTCCGGAACTCCGCTCGCCAAGAAGCTGGGAATTCTGGCGGACGTGCGCGTCGTGACCAGGTCGGCTCCGACCGAGTATGCCACCCTGCTCGATCCCATACCCGCGGGCGTGATGTTCGGGCGGACGGTGTCGTTGGAGACGGATGTCGTTCACGTTTTCACCACGGAGAAGTCGAAACTTCAGCAGGAGTTGAAGTCGCTCCGGACGCAGATACGACGCGATGCAGCAGTGTGGATTTCGTGGCCGAAGAAATCGTCGAAGGTCGCCACGGACATCACGGAAGATACGATTCGAGCAATCGCGCTTCCGTTGGGCTTCGTTGATGTCAAGGTCTGTGCGGTCAACGAGATCTGGTCCGGGCTGAAACTGGTGATACGCAAGGAACTGCGATGAACGCGTCGTTCGCCCCCTCACGCATGCGCCACGACCAACCATTCACTGCAACGCCGAGGCGCTCGTGATCCCCTTGTTCACGAAGCTCAACATGGGCACCGCCGACGTGCTTCTCGTCCTGAACGCGCCGGAGTCATTTAACGCTGCCCTGTCTCAGCTCGCGGCAGTCACGGTGCGCCGCGCCGCGACAGCCACGATGAAAGTGCCATTTGTCATCGGCTTCGCCACGACGATCGCTGAGCGCGATCGCATCAGCGCGACGATGGCCAGGGTTGCCGACGGGGATGCGGTGGTCTGGATGGCGTATCCCAAGGGGACATCGAAGAAGTACCGGTGCGAATTCAATCGTGATGGCGACTGGAGCGTGCTCGGGGATGCTGGCTTCGAGCCCGTGCGTCAGGTGGCCATCGACGAGGATTGGTCGGCATTGCGTTTTCGGCGCGTCGAGCACATCAAGTCGTTGCAGCGGAACAACGCGATGGCCATTTCTCTCGAGGGGAAGCGTCGAACGCGACGCTGAACATGACCAGCTGAGGTGGCGGACCGCCACCTCAGCCGTGATCTCGTGCGGGGAGCGGACTACTGCCCGCCGCGTCCCGGCCGCGGCAGGGCCGTGGGCGGAATGATGTTGTTGAGCCGCATGTAGTTGGCCAGCTGGCTGTAGTGATCGGCAAGATCCAGCGCGTGGCCCAGTACCATGTTGACGCGGGTGGTGTTGCGCGACGTGCCGTTGAATGTCATGGTCACCGCATCGGCGAGCTTGGCATCTTCCAGCTGATCGAACGCCTGCGCGCAGAACGCGAACGAGGCCTTGAGCTTCGCGACCAACTCGTCTTTCGGCCATTTCGCCTTCACCGAATCCGGAGTCGCAGTGTCCTTTTCCGGCAGCGTGGCCTTCATTGCGCCGAAGTTGTTGCAAAACAGGTAGCTGTCGCTCGCGACATGCTGGGCGATGTAGCCGATGGTCAGCTGCGCCGGAGTCGGCTTGTAGTCGAACTTGGATGCCGGGATCGAGTCGAACGCTTGCGCGATGTTCCGGTGCGACGAGAGAATGCGCGAACGGAAGGCAAACGTGATGGGGTTCGCCAGCTGCGCGGCCGTTGGTGGCTGCTGCGCGAATACCGCAGTGGGAAGGGCGGCGATGGCAACAACGAGGCGTAGGATCTTCATGGCTGGTCCGGAACGGGAGGTGAGCGTGAATATCAAGAGTCTGCGGCTGAACGTCGCGGCGCGCAAGCGAAGCGAGAGCCCTGATGGGTGGAGGTACAAATCCACCGTGCCACGAACGGACGTGGACCGACAGGAGAGACGATGAGAAGCGAACAGCGGGATGAACTGCTCAGGCTCCTGCAGTTGCGATTTGAAGCGAACGTGCAGCGACATGTCGGAATCGCCTGGGCCCACGTACAAGCAAAGCTTGCAGGGAATCCGGAGGCCCTGCGAACCGTGCAAGAGATGGAAGCGACCGGTGGCGAGCCGGACGTCGTGGGCCGAGACGCAACCACCGGTCAGTTTGTCTTTGTGGACTGTTCTCCGGAAAGCCCTTCTGGTCGCCGCAGCTGCTGCTTCGACGGGGAGGCGCTGGCGGCTCGCAAGGAGAACAAACCACGGCACAGCGCAGCCGAGCTGGCTGCAGCAATGGGAATTGATCTGCTGACCGAAGCGCAGTATCGGACACTCCAGACGCTTGGCGAGTTCGACATGAAGACCTCCAGCTGGATCAGCACGCCGTCCAACATACGAGCACTGGGCGGAGCCCTTTTTGGCGATCGACGCTACGACACGGTGTTCGTGTATCACAATGGCGCGCAATCGTACTACGCGGCGAGAGGTTTCCGTGGCTCGGTACGTGTCTAGTCGATGGCTGCGGGTGCGATGCACTGTGAAGTTCATATTGGGCCCT
>JANNEV010000698.1:0-2370 GCA_031379145.1 Gemmatimonadaceae bacterium | reverse complement strand
GTGGGACAGCCATGTGGTACGGGCCGGTACCAGCGAGGCGCCTGACGTCCTGTATGTCGATCTGCATCTCGTGCACGAGGTCACCTCGCCGCAGGCGTTCGCGATGCTTCGCGAACGTGGACTGCGGGTGCATCGTCCCGATCGCACCGTCGCTACCATGGATCACTCAACGCCGACGATCGCTGTTGGCGGCCGGTTGACCGTGACAGACGCGGCGGCGCGCCAACAGCTTGACCAACTGGCGACCAACTGCGCCGACTATGGGATTCCCCTGTACGGACTCGACGATGAGCGACGGGGCATCGTACACGTGATTGGTCCGGAACTGGGTCGCACACAGCCCGGCATGAGCATCGTCTGCGGCGACAGTCATACCAGCACACATGGTGCCTTTGGCGCGCTGGCGTTCGGTATCGGTACCAGTGAAGTGGGCCACGTATTGGCCACGCAGTGTCTGTTGCAGACACGCCCTCGCACCATGGAAGTTCGAGTCGACGGAACGCTGGCGCCCGGCGTCTCGGCAAAGGACCTCATTCTGGCCATCATCGCGCAGATTGGCGTTGGCGGTGGCACCGGCCACGTGATCGAGTACCGCGGCGAGGCGATTCGCGCGCTGGATATGGAAGGGCGAATGACGGTGTGCAACATGAGCATCGAGGCCGGCGCGCGAGCGGGCATGATCGCCCCCGACCAGACGACCTTTGCCTGGCTGGAGGGCCGGGAGCACACCCCTGTTGGCGCGGCGTGGGACGCGGCCGTCTCCGGCTGGCGAACCCTCGCCTCCGATGACGGCGCGATATTTGACCGCTCCGTCGTCATCGATGCGTCATCGATTGGACCGATGATCACCTGGGGTACCAATCCCGGAATGGCAATTGCGGTGGACGGCTGCGTACCGGACGCCGGTGTCCTGCCTGACGCGGCGCTGGAGCGCGCGTATGCGTACATGGGACTCGTTCCTGGACAACGTCTCCTCGGCAAGTCCGTCGATGTCGTGTTCATCGGCAGCTGTACCAACGGTCGAATCGACGACCTGCGCGCGGCGGCGAGCATCATGCAAGGCCGACGTGTCGCTGCGCACACTCGGATGCTGGTGGTCCCCGGTTCTCAGCGGGTCAAGCGGCAAGCGGAGCGAGAGGGATTGGCCCAGATCTTCCTCGACGCTGGCGCAGAATGGCGGGAAAGCGGATGTTCCATGTGTATCGCAATGAACGGCGACCGCGTGACGTCAGGGCAGTACTCGGTCAGCACCAGCAATCGCAACTTCGAAGGCCGCCAAGGCAAAGGAGCGCGTACCTTGCTTGCATCGCCTCTCACCGCAACCGCATCGGCGGTGGCCGGTGTCGTGGCTGATCCTCGGCACCTGCCGGGAATGAAGCCATGATGCCTGCCATGACAACCCCGTGGACGCCGCTCACATCACGCGCGGTGCTCGTCGCGCGTGATGATATCGATACCGACCAGATCATTCCTGCGCGCTTCCTCACGACCACGTCACGAAGCGGACTGGGCACGCACCTGTTCGCGGACTGGCGATACGAGGCAGACGGGGCGCCACGCGCCGACTTTGCGCTGAATGCGTCTGCGGCGAGTGGCGCCGGTATTCTGGTAGGTGGTCGCAACTTCGGATGTGGATCCAGTCGTGAGCATGCGCCGTGGGCGCTCAGAGACTGGGGTATTCGCGCCGTCATCGCGTCGTCGTTCGCCGACATCTTTCGCTCCAACGCGCATCGGAACGGCGTCCTCACCATCGCGCTCGATCCGGCCACGCTCACAGCACTGCAGGCGACCCTGCGGCGCGACCCGGTGCAGGAGATCACCGTTGATCTCAGGGCACAGACCGTGGTACTGCCCGGGGCACAACGCGTCAACTTCCACATCGATGCGTTTTCACAGCGATGCTTGCTGGACGGATTGGATGAGCTTGGAGCGCTGCTGGCTGAACTCCCCACCATCCGGGAATGGGAGCGGTCATGCGCGCGCTGATTGCGGTGCTGCCGGGCGACGGCGTGGGCCCGGAGGTGACAGCGGAGGCCGTCCGCGTGCTGCGTCACATCGAAGCACAGCGCGACCACGACTTTCGCTTTCAAGAAGCATTGATTGGAGGCATCGCCATCGATCATGAGTACGACCCGCTGCCAGCAAACACGCGCGCACTCGTCGCGGAGGCTGAGGCGGTCCTGCTCGGGGCTGTTGGTGGCCCACGTTGGAGCGATCCGTCAGCGCTCGTGCGCCCAGAGCAAGGGTTGCTGGGCCTCCGCGCGCTGTTGGGGGTGTTCGCCAACCTGCGTCCGGTACGCGTGCATCCGGCGTTGGCCGCCATCGCGCCGCTCAAGACCGAGCTGCTGCGCGACGTGGATGTGCTCTTCG
>JANNEV010000682.1:0-2357 GCA_031379145.1 Gemmatimonadaceae bacterium | reverse complement strand
GTTTTGGGAGCTCGTGGTCCTGCATCCGGCGCTGCACGCACTCAGACCTGCCGGTGAGAGAATCGGTGAATGCAGGCGTGTGTGCAAGTCCGGCGCGCGTATCCGATGCACTGGAGATCGGGATCGTCATTTCGGACTGATCGAGTCCCCCAGGGAAGCTCCCCAGATCGCCCTCGACACCGGCACACGCGACCGCGTCGCCGTCTCCACGCACCCACCGCTGCGACAGTTCTGGGTCTGACGTGTTCGGAGCCGGTCAGTGACTCCCGGCCTGTATGGTCTTCCACGCGCGCAGCTGCTCCAGATGGTGATAGCTGTGCCCGATATCGTTGCTGCAGCGCGTTGTAGGTGGCAGCTTCGTGCCCCTGCGATTGATGGAAGATGCTCCTTGTTCGCGGCGGTGCACGCGCACGAGGCGTATGCGCCCTTACTCAGCGATGCTCGGCGTCGCGTGGCACTGGCCCGCGCGATTTTCGAGCGCGGCAACGGACGCGATCTCCTCGGCATCTGGCGCGCGGTTCCACCTCCGGGCGCTCGGTCACTGCCTCTGATAACCCACCCGGACCGCCCGACGAGGATCCCGGCGCCGTGCCGAACGCAGTGCTGATCAAGCCGCCAGTAGTGTCGCCAAAGTCTCGTCGCGGAACAGGGCGTCTTTCGCAACACGACACCAGGTTCTGCTCCCCAAGCCGGCGGCAGCCATCGACCCTGAGCCTCGGCACCCCGGACGACATTGCGCAGGAGCAGACGAAGGGTGAGCGCGCCCTCGATGCAGGCGCTGACTTCGACGCGCCGGGCGCGGCACGGTACGAAGTGCCCACCGCGTGGTACAGATCACCAACACCACCGGCGCCTCGGCCGCGGTGGGCGAGCGGCTGGTCTCGTTCGACGCGCGCGGCTTGGAGCTCGACACGGCGCGCGTGAAGGGGACCTGGACGACTTCCGCGCGACGACGTGCGCACGGCCAACCTCTGGTGACCGCTGCGGGATGGCTCGCCGGCGTTTGGCGCTACGGGCGCGATGCCGATCGACGCGTTGATCACGCGCCGCGCACCCCTACTCCTCGAGAAGCAGATCCCCGCACGCAATCATCGCTGCCGACCGCTTCGACGACGCATACACACCAACGAAGTACTCTCCACTATCCGGCAGCGCGCTCTTGAGCGTGGCCCCACCTTCGGCGACACCCGTGGCACTCGTGCGAAGCGGCGCGTAGGCGCGAACATCACCCAGCACGCCACCGCCTCTGGCGCAACTCCCCGCACGCACCTGCCACACACGCGTCGCGCCGCCGACATCACCCTTGTAGCTGATGTTCGCGCGCGTCGTACCCGCAATCGCGCCCCCTTCCATGGTGATCAGGCCGCGAATCTTTGACGCGCCCTTGCCCAGCACCATGCCGTCCCACGCGAGATGGCGCGCATGCATCGCCCAGGCGACGGAGGCGCAGGCGACGAGCAGCAGCGTCGCTCCACCAACCGCCTGCACACTCCGCGACATCTACTTCATCTCCTTGAGCACCAGATAGTCGCCACCGGTCTTGAGCGTGACACTCACCGGCTTACCGGTGCGATTGCGCCAGAACCAGCCGTGCATGCCGTCGTACACCGCCACGAGATCGCCCGCATAGTGCGCCACCGGGGCCGAGAGGCCGAGCGTCGACATCTCCGTCTGGTCGCGCTCATCGTCGTGCCAATGCAGCTTTGTGCTTGCGCCTCGCGGCACGATGCGGGTCCCTGCCTTGCCCGCCTGCGCCAGCATTGCGGCGGCCTCCTGCGCTGTCGCCGGTTCGAGGAGCAGCGCGGCCATCAGAAGCGCTCCGCCAATCCGGCACGTTCGACGGGATGCTGACGGTACGGGCCGGGCACCTCTCCGCACAGTCTCGGCGTCGGGAAGACCTTGCCTGGATTACAGAGGCCTGAGGGATCGAAGGCGCAGCGCACCAGTTGCATGGCGTCGAGATCCACCTCGCCGAACATCTTCGGCATGTAGGCCTTCTTGTCCGCGCCGACGCCGTGTTCGCCGGTGATGGACCCACCGGCGTCGATGCAGTACTGCAGGACCTCCGCAGCGACCTGTTCTGCGTGTGCCGCCTGTCCCGGGATCGCCTCGTCGTAGCAGATGAGCGGGTGGAGGTTGCCGTCGCCGGCATGGAAGACGTTGCCGATGCGCAGGCCCGATCGCGTCTCGAGGTCGCGAATTCTGCGCAGCACTTCGGATAACTTCGTTCTGGGCACCACGCCGTCCTGCACGTAGTAGTTTGGAGAGACGCGGCCCATCGCCGCAAACGCCGCCTTCCGCCCCTTCCAGATGCGGTCGCGTTGGTCCTGCTCGCGCGCGATCTCGACGGTGACGGC
>JANNEV010000665.1:0-7396 GCA_031379145.1 Gemmatimonadaceae bacterium | reverse complement strand
GGTCATCTTGCAGCGACTGGACCTGCCGTACCGTGTGGTGCTGCTGGCCGCTGGCGATACCGGATTCGGGAGCGCGAAGACCTACGATCTGGAGGTCTTTGCGCCCAGTGTGGGGAAATGGCTCGAAGTGTCGAGCTGTAGTGTGTTCACGGAGTTCCAGGCGCGCCGTGCCAACATCCGCTATCGGCCGGCGGCCGGCGAGAAGCCGCGCTTCCTGCATACGCTCAATGGCTCCGCCCTGGCGTTCTCGCGAATCATCGCCTGTCTCCTCGAACACCATCAGCAGTCCGACGGCTCGGTGCTCCTTCCGGATGCGTTGCTGCCGTACATGGGACGGGCCACACTATGAGCGCGCTTCGACCGCGCCATGGCGTGAACGTTCACGTGTACTGTGCGCGCTGATCGCCGCCGCTAGGCAAGCACCGTTCGCGCGCTGATGCGTCGCCGCCGCTGGCCCGTGGTCGTCGTCGTACTTGGCGTGCTCGCGCTGCTCGCGTGGTACGTCGGCTACACGCAGCATGTGGTCGCGCAGCTGCGGACGGCAGCGGCGTCGCAGGCGCGGATCTATTCGCGGGTGTACCGTGCGCTGCTCGATACGAGCGCCGTGGCCCAGGATCGCTCCGCGTTGTTGTTTGAGCTTGCCGGACAGGTCCGGGAATCTGGACTGCCGCTGGTGCTCACGGACGCGGCCGGATCCGTGTCGGATGCAGCCAATCTTCCGTTCGAGGCGCCCATCGACAGCCCCCGCATGCGAGCCTATGTGCAGGCGCTTGATCGCCGGAATGCGCCGATTCTCGAGCCGGGTGTCGGCGGGGTCCACTACGGTGACAGTCCCATTGTGCAGGGACTACGGGTCATTCCGATCCTTCAGGCCGCCGGTATCGGTCTCCTCCTCGCGTTCGGCCTCTACGCGCTCGTGGAGCGTGGACGGGCGGAGCGGGAAAAAGTTTGGGCGGGCATGGCGCGCGAGGCGGCACATCAGCTTGGAACGCCGTTGTCGGCGATGGCGGGATGGCTTGAACTCATGCGCGACGAAGAAGGTGGCCCAACGGCTACGCGAGCCGTCCAGGCAATGGGCCAGGACCTGCTGCGACTTGAGCGGGTGTCGCATCGCTTCGAGCGCATCGGTCGCCCCCCTCGTCGTGAGGTCGTCGACTGCACGGCCCTCGTTGATCGACTGGTGGCCTACTTCGCCGCTCGAGCACCAACACTTGCCAGACGGGTCACGATTGCTGCGCACCATCCGGAGGGAGCCCTTGTCACTCAGGGCGACGGGGTCCTGCTGGAGTGGGTGCTTGAGGTGCTCATCAAGAACGCCATCGACGCGCTTGGGGGGCGCGACGGAAACGTCGTGGTGTCAGCGAACCCGCTGCCCGAGGGTGGCGTTCGCATCCGTGTGGCCGATGACGGACCGGGCATCCCGCGCACGTTGAGAAAGCGCATCTTCGATGCGGGGTTCAGCACGAAGGAGCGAGGCTGGGGTATCGGGCTCTCCCTGGCGCGTCGGATCGTCGAGGAGAACCATGGCGGACGGCTGGTCCTCGCGGACGAGGGCCGTGGGGCAGCCTTTGATATTATCTTGCCCGGATGACGATAACAGGTTGGGCCGGTTCGCTATTCGATGCGCCACCGAAGCCGTCGCTGGATATGGAAGCCATCACGCGTGGACTCAATCCCTCGCAGCGGATCGCCGTCGCGCACGATGACGGTCCGATGTTGGTGCTGGCCGGTGCCGGGTCTGGGAAGACGCGTGTTCTCACCACCCGCATCGCGCGCCTAATTGGTTCCCGACACGTCTCGCCTCACGAGATACTGGCGGTGACCTTCACCAACAAGGCCGCCGGTGAGATGCGCGATCGCATCTCGCGATTGCTCGGACATGAGCCACGCGGCATGTGGTGCGGCACGTTCCACGCGCTCGGCGCGCGTCTGCTGCGAGGGGTGGCCCCGGTCGTGGGGCGTGAATCCAATTTCACGATCTACGACGAAGATGACACGCTCTCGGCGATCAAGCGCGTCATGGAACGGCGGAACATCAGCCCGACGCAGGTCGCCCCGAAAGCCATCCTCGCATCGATCTCTGACGCCAAGAACGCGCTCGTCTCATCGGCCGAGTTTGCTGCCACGGCGTTCGACCCGTTCGCCAAGACGGTGGCGGGCGTGTACGGCGATCTTGAGACGGCGCTCGAGCGCGCCAACGCGGTCACCTTTGACGACTTGCTCGTGTTGCCGGTACGAGCGTTGCAGCGGGATGAGGCGCTGCGAGCGCACTACCAACGGCGATTCCGATACGTCCTCGTGGACGAGTATCAGGACACCAACGCTGCCCAATACAAGTTTGTCTCCCTGATGGGTGCGGGACACGGCAACGTCATGGTGGTCGGCGATGATGACCAGTCCATCTACGGCTGGCGTGGCGCAGACATTCGCAATATTCTCGACTTCGAACGCGACTTTCCGGGAGCGGGAGTGGTTCGGCTCGAGGAGAACTATCGTTCAACGCCCAATATCTTGTCGCTGGCGAACGCGGTGATCGCCGAAAACACGGAGCGGCGTGGCAAGACGCTGCGCGCCACTCGGCCGGCGGGCGAACCCGTCACACTCATGCACACGCTCGATGAACGTGACGAGGCGGAGTTCATCGCCGACATCGTGATCGATCGTACCGCGCGAGGCGACTGGGCCCGCCGGGACTGTGCCGTGCTGTATCGCACCAACGCGCAGAGTCGCGCCATCGAAGACGCGTTCCGCCGTCGGGGCATCCCGTATCGGCTGGTCGGTGCGGTGCGCTTCTACGACCGACGCGAGATCCGCGACCTGATGGCGTACCTCAAGCTCGTGGCCAATCCCGCCGACGACGAGGCCTTTCGACGTGCGGTGAATGTGCCCAAACGCGGGCTGGGCGACGTCACGATTTCGCTGATCGCAGAGCGCGCGACGCTCCATGGCAGCACGCTGCTCGACGCGGCGCTGCACCCCGAGGTGCTGGCCGCGTTGCGTCCTGCCGCCCGTGCGTCGCTCGAGCAGTTTGTCGCCCTGGTTCAGCGGCTGCGCACACTAGCCATTGATTCCGCTGTCGACGAGCTGTTGCGCGCGCTCGTCGAGGCGGTCCGGTACGCTGAACATCTGCGCTCGGAAGGGCCAGAGGGCATTGAACGGGTGGAAAACGTTCGTGAAATGATCGCGGGCGCAGCCGAAGTCGTCGCGGATGATGGTGGTGAGGTGGGACTGACCCCGCTCGATCATTTCCTGCAGAAAGCCACGCTCGTGGCCGGAATTGATCGACTCGACCCCGATGCGGATGCCGTCACCATGATGACCATGCACAACGCGAAAGGCCTGGAGTTTCCGCTGGTCTTTGTGTCTGGACTGGAAGACGGACTGTTCCCGCTCGCCAGGGCAGCCGAGGATCCGAAACAACTCGAAGAGGAACGACGGTTGTTCTATGTCGGCATTACCAGAGCGGAGCGAAAGCTGTACCTCACCGGTGCCGAGCAGCGGAGACGCAACGGTGAAATGATGGCCTCCATGCCGTCGCGTTTCCTGCAGGCGATTCTTCCGTCGCTGGCAGAACGACAGCAGAGTATGCGCGCCCGCACCGAAGGTCGACGCGCCTACGGCGGAGCGGGGCGCCCCGCCACCGACGATAGCTGGGGACGGAGTAGCTTCGGTAGCAGCAGTGCGAGCGGCAGTGCGAGCGGCAGTGCGAGCGGCGGACAGAAGCGCCCCGTGGGTCCCTACGGAAGCGCAGCGTCTCGCAGCGGCGAGCCTGTCTTCGGAAAGGCGCCAAAGGCGTGGGCGACCTCACCCGCGTCGCGTTCGAGACCAACAGAGCCGGAAGACGAGTCGCAGGACGCGCCGATGTTCACCATTGGAGAGCGTGTGCGACATGCGAAGTTTGGCAGCGGCCGAATCGCGGAACTCACAGGTTCGGGGCGGGATGCAAAAGTCCGCATCGATTTCGAGGACGAGGAGATCGGACGGAAGACCTTGGTTGTTGCTCAGGCGAAACTCGAACGCGGGTGGGAGTAGATGTCGGTCACGAGACAGGATGTTCGCGAGATTGCCCTCTTGGCTCGGCTCGGCATCGAAGAGCGAGCGATCGCGGAGCTTGCCGTGGAGTTGAACAGCATTCTCGCACACATGGACGTGCTGCAACGGGTGGATGTGAGCGGGCTTGTTCCGCCAGCCATCGCTCCGTCGGGCCTGCGCCCGGACGTCAATGACTCCGTGTCGCTCGATCGCGGGCTGTCGCAGATCGCCCCCGAGTTCCGAGACGGGTTCTTTCTCGTGCCGCGCTTGACGACGCACGATGCGTCCGCGGTCGCGGGCGCAGAGGGGGACGCATGAGTAGAACCGATCCGACGGGTGTGCTGTCCAGAATGGCTGCCGACACTGCAGACAGCATCGCACGGGGGCTGCTGACGCCAGTCTCGGTTGTCACGGCCTGTTTCGATCGAATGGAGGAGGTGCACGCCGGCGTCGACGGACTCAATGCCTTCCTCTCGACCGATGCAACAGGCGCTCTCGCGGCGGCGGCCGAGGTGAGTTCGTCGCCCCACCGGGGCACGCACGATGTGCGGCTCGCGGGGGTGCCGGTGGCCGTCAAGGACAATATCGCGACCCTTCGGCTGGCAACCACCTGCGGCTCGCTCATGCTCCGCGACTATGTCAGTCCGTTCGAGGCGACTGCGGTACAACGGCTGCGCGCGGCGGGTGCGATCATTGTCGGCAAGACCAACATGGATGAATTCGCCATGGGTTCATCCACCGAGAACAGCGCGTTCGGACCATCGCGCAATCCGCATGACGATTCCCGCGTTCCGGGCGGCTCCTCCGGTGGCTCCGCGGTCGCCGTCTCGTCTGGTGTGGTGCGCATCGCGTTGGGTTCGGAGACCGGAGGTTCGGTGCGCCAGCCGGCCTCGTTCTGCGGAATCGTCGGCATCAAGCCAACGTATGGGCGTGTCAGTCGACACGGTCTGGTCGCCTATGCGTCGTCGCTCGAACAGATCGGCGTCTTCGGCCGGTCTGTCGATGACGCGGCGTTGGCGCTGAACGTCATTGCCGGTCACGATCCGCTTGACGCGACCTCAGCGGATCGCCCGGTCCCGGACTTCCGCGCCCCCAATCGTAGCATTGCGCCTACGCAACCGCTGGCCGGACTCGTGATCGGGCGGCCGCGCGAGTACTTCCCGGCCTCACTCGATCCGCGCATTCGGGCCCACACCGATCGCGCGGCGAACCTGCTGCGCATGCTCGGCGCCGAGATCCGCGAGGTGTCGCTGCCGCATACGGAGCTGGCAATTCCCGTGTACTATGTGGTCGCGCCAGCCGAGGCCTCCAGCAATCTGGCGCGATATGATGGTGTCAGATACGGACGACGGCAGGAAGGCGAGGGGCTGCGCCAGATGTACGAAAGGACGCGCTCGGGTGGATTCGGATCGGAGGTCGTGCGCCGGATACTGCTTGGAACGTACGTGCTGAGCGCGGGCTACTACGACGCGTACTACAAGCGCGCACAGGAGGTTCGACAGCTGATCTCTCAGGACTTCACCACAGTGTTCGCGCAGGGCGTGGACCTGCTCCTGACACCGACGACGCCCACCACTGCATTCCGTTTGGGCGCGGTCAGCGATCCCTACGAGATGTATCTCAGCGACATCTTCACGGTCACGGCGAATCTGTCCGGCATTCCGGCCATGTCGCTGCCGATCGGACGCGTGGACGGGCTGCCGGTTGGCGGACAGCTGCTTGCGGCTCACTTCGGCGAGGTCACCATGCTCCGTGCGGCGTACGCCCTCGAGGCCGCGCTGGGCGCGGAGGCACATCGATGAGCGCGACCGCGACCGCGATCGCGAACGCGCCGACCGATCGCCTGGAAATGATCATCGGACTTGAGGTGCATTGCCAGCTCAAGACCGCAAGCAAGGCGTTCTGTGGCTGCCGAGCGACCTTTGGTGACCCTCCGAACCGCAACACTTGCCCGGTGTGCCTGGGGCTTCCCGGCGCACTACCCGTCCTCAATGCACATGCCGTGACGCTGGCCACCCGCGCCGCTCTGGCGCTCGGGTGCACCGTGCATGAGCACTCGGTGTTCGCCCGCAAGAACTACTTCTACCCGGATCTTCCCAAGGGCTATCAGATCTCACAGTTCGACAAGCCGCTGGCGACTGGTGGTGCTGTGGTGATTGGCCTCGCGTTCGACGGTGCCGTGCGCTCCATCGGCATCACGCGTGTGCACATGGAAGAGGACGCGGGCAAGTCGGTGCACGACCGCTTTCCCGACTGGACGGCAATCGACCTGAATCGCTCCGGTACGCCACTGGTGGAGATCGTGTCGGATCCCGATCTACGGTCTGCGGTTGAAGCGGGCATCTACTTGCGGCGGCTGAAGCAGCTGCTGGAGTACACGGAGATCTCTGACGCGAACATGGAGGAAGGTTCGCTTCGTGTGGATGTGAACCTCTCCGTTCGACGTCAGGGTGACTCTGCCCTCGGTACCCGCACGGAAATCAAGAACCTGAACACGTTCTCTGGAGTCGAACGCGCCATTGAGGTGGAGTTCGCGCGGCAATGTGCCGTAATCGACTCGGGTGGAGCCATTGTTCAGCAAACGATGATGTGGGACGGCGTTCGCGGACAGATTCGGCCTGCTCGAAGCAAGGAGGGAAGTCACGACTATCGCTACTTCCCGGAGCCGGATCTCCCACCGCTCATGCTCGAGAGCGCATGGCTGGCCGATCAGCGAACGGCTCTGCCTGAACTGCCCGCCGCCAAGCGCGAGCGGTTCCGTGCGCACTATGGACTTGGCGATGCCGACGTCGAGCAGCTGACGGCGACACGAGAGCTCGCTGACGTATTCGAAGCGACGGCCGCGGCGAGCGGCGATGCACGACGTGCCGCCAACTGGGTCAACGGACCGCTCCTCGCCGCGCTGAACGGCTCCGGGCGAAGCGCACGGCAGCACGGGGTGTCCGCGGAGCGGCTCGGTGCGCTGATTCGGCTGGAGAAGAGCGGTCAGATATCGAACACGGCAGCGCGACAGCTGTTCAACATGATGGAGTCCGATCTGTCTGATCCGCTCACGATTGCCACTCGCGAGGGATTGCTGCAAGTCAGCGACGACGGCGCGCTTCTTCGCTGGATCGACGAAGTGCTGGCGGAGTCGCCAAACGAAACGGCCCGCTTTCTGGCCGGTGAAACCAAGCTGCAGGGTGTGCTCGTTGGGCAGGTCATGAAAAAATCGAAAGGCGCCGCCGATCCCCGCCGGGTTAATCAGCTGCTTTCGGCTCGCGTGGGGTAAAGAGCGGTGCGGGCAGCGTGGCACACGTTGATACGCTTCACAACTACAGGCGCGCACGACGCCCGGGTCAGAACACGAAGCCAGTACGCGGGT
>JANNEV010000656.1:0-1982 GCA_031379145.1 Gemmatimonadaceae bacterium | reverse complement strand
CAATCAGTGCCGAGTGATCTCCGACACGTACGGGCTCAAGCCAGTAGCCACCCAGCGCTGAGGTCTCGGCGAGTTGGCGAAGCTCCGTTGGCAAGGTTCCCAGGTCGTGGGACTGCCGCCGCTCACCGCTTCTCCGCAGCTCGTCGATGAAGCCGCCGTTCGGCGCGCCGCCCCATAGTGCTTCAGGAATCGGACCACCTTGCGTGACGCGCTGCACAATGCCGCTCGCATCTTGCCACGTAATTCCGATTCGTGATCGCATGCCGCGCCAGGACACCGTGTCGCACACGGTCAGCATGATGTCGGCAATCGTCGAGCCGTCCACGAGCTGCATCATCGCCCGTTCGAGCCCGTCTCGCGTTTCGGAAGGGCGTGCGCTGGTGGTGAGCAGTCGGCGCTCGCCGTCCGTCGCCCAGCCCGACGTGAGTTCCAGTGCGACATACGAGCCATCCGCATGCCGGAGACGAAAGTGCGTGGCACCCGGCGCAGGCCCGAAGTCACGCACCACATCCATGGTCGTGATTGCCCGTCCGCGCTCGTCTGGGTGCACGAAATCGAGAATGTTCACTCCCAGGAGCGATGCGGCTGGCGCTCCAAGCAACCGCTCCGCCGCGTCGTTGATGAACACGACGGTGCCGCGCTCGTCGAAAACCGTGATCAGGTCGTCAGAGTGCTGGACAATTGATTCAAAGAGATAATTCGACGCGTTCTGGCTCACGGAGCAAATATCGCTCTTCCTCGTGTGTTTTGCGCGATACCTCGCGGTGGACTACGGAACGAGCTTCGGGCCCGCCCTGCCTTCCGGTTTCGGCTCGTCATTCCAATTGACGACCGAATTGAAGATCATGTTGAATTCTCCGTGGTTCTGCCACCGATAGATCGGATTGTTGGAGAACATGATGACGCGCCCCTTTCCTCGGTATGCCTGCGGTACGTCCACCGCGAATGGACGGCCTTTGAGCGAGTCGGCTCCGGTCATGAGCCCGGAAATCACGGCCGCATCCCCACCCACGTAGCGCGCCAGCACGTTCCCTTCGTCGGCGACACCGACTTTGAACGGCGTCCCTCCCACGTACTTCACGGGAAGTTTCTTGTTGGCGTAGCCGTAGAACACCGGATGATCGGGGCGCACGATTTCCCCCTCCACCAGCGGGCGCTGCGATGTGAGCCCGGTCACGGAGGTCTTGTCGACGGTGTGCGCCCAGCCAAACTCGATGGGAAGTCGCGCCGACTCGCCAACCGCGATGAGCGTGCCGCCGTTCTCCAGGAAGTCCGCAAACGCGTCGACGCCAGCCTGACCAAAGCCGCCGCTCATGTCCGCTGTTTCACCGTACATGCCAAGGAACTTGTACTTGTCGCTCTTGAGGTAGCTCTGCGGCTTGGACGCGGGTGCGGCCATGACCGTCGTCTTTCCCATTGCCTGTTCAGCAATCAGGATCACATCGTACTTGGCGCGCAATCCACCTTTGACGAGCTGCTCCTTGTAGATCAGCTCAAACGGCACGCCGAACTTGTCGAAGGTGAAACGGTACCAGCCGAGATTCTGCGTCCCTGACCACTGCGAGTAGATCGCGATACGCGGGGCATCAGCGTCGTGGGTGGTCACCGCGGGAGCGGCGCTCAGTGCGGCCGCGGTGAGGCCGAATTCCGCGACGGCCGCCTTCACCTGCGCGGCGGCCGCATTGTCGCTCACGATGAAGGAGCCGGCCGGGAACTCAATGCCGTCCGACGTGAAGGACTTCTCTGCCACTCGCATGGCCACGTTCCGCAGCCGATAGCGGAACGCAATCATGTTGTTTGAGCCAAGATGCGCGACCGCGATGCCCGCCGTTCCCGTACCTGCGAGGCGGCCCTTCGCCACCGCCGTGGAGACCGGCGTTGTCTTGACCTTCAGGATGGAGGTGTCGGCACTCTCGACCACATCGATATTGAACGCGAAACCGGTGGACCAGCCGGAGTCATCGTACGTCTGCAGTCGCGAG
>JANNEV010000611.1:0-6182 GCA_031379145.1 Gemmatimonadaceae bacterium | reverse complement strand
CCTCAGCGGCAGCAATGGCGGCCAGTTGCACCTGAACTCGAGCCTGCGCGTTCTGCAGCGAGCGCACGAACGCGGTCAGGTTCTGCCTCGCGGCCAGACGCGCGTCGCGGAGCTGCGCTTCTGCGTTCGTGAGCGCGACGTCCAGTTGGATGGACGTGGCCTCCCGGGAGAAACCATTGTAGAGCTGATAGGCGAAGTTGAAGTTGAGCGTCTGGCGACTGGCATGACTACCCGCCACCAGCAGCAGATTGGAGCCGGCAAAGCCACGGCTGTTCTGGCTGAAGGCGTAGTTGTACGACATGGTCATGCTTGGGAGATACGTCGACCGCTGCGAGCGCTTCGCGGCATGGGCCACCGCCACGTTCGACTGCGCCAACCGCACTGCCGGACCGTCCACCGCGAGTGCGGCCAGCTCAGACTCCGTGGGCAGCGTCAATGGCGTGTCCACGGAGTCGGCGACTGATGCGGTGATGGTCGTGGTGGAGCCGGTCACCCGTGTCAGGGCAGCGTTCGCCACCCGCAAGTCATTCTCGGATGTGAGGACAGCCAATCGCGCGTTGCCCACCTGAATGGCGGAGCGCAGGGAGTCCGATTTGGTCGCCACGCCGGCGGCCACCCGTGCAGAGGAGGCCTTGAGCTGTTGTTCCGCTTGTTCCAGTTGCGCCGCCGCTGCGGCGGCCGACTCCCTCGCGGCGAGCGCCGCATAGAACTGCTGCTTTACTTGCAGCGAGGCGTCGAAGCGCGCCGAGACCGCAGACACATCCGCGACGTCACCCGTCGCGCGAATCCGACGCACTTCGGACAGTCGGCGCCCGCCATCGAACAGCTCCACATTCAGCCCGAGTCCGTTGTTGTAACTCCAGGGATTCCCCGAGAGCGCGGTCAGCTGTCCGTTGAAGTTGTTGATGGTCGTGCCCTGGGTCCGTCCGCTGCCCGCCGTCAGGTTGACATTCGGCAGGTACGAGCCGAGCGCCTGCCGCCGCGCCGCGTCCGCATTGCGGTCGAGTCCACGCGCCGCAATTGCCGCTGGCGCATTGCGCGCGGCCAGCTCAACCGCGTCGCGAAGGCTCACGGGACGGGCTGCATCCTCGAGCAGGCTGGTCTGGGCGCGCAGCGGGGCGACCGAGAGGGCCGCCCCGGTCATGAGCACGGCGCGCAGCATCAGTCGCCGAATCATCGTCCACGCTCCTTACGGCGACGCGCGCTATCGGCCGCCGCGAGCCGCGTGATGATCCGCTTGAAGCCCTGTTGCTGTGCGGAATCGAGCGACTGCAGCATGAGTACGCGTGCGCTGTCGCGCGTGGCATCGAACGCAGGTTGAACGGAGTCCATGATCTGCCGGTTGCGCGCGCGACGCCAATCGAAGATCGAATCGACCTTCACGCGTTGTGCGTCGGAGAGGTGCAATTCCCGTGCAAGACTGTCCCGCATCTCGCGGGCGACACTGTCCCGCATGGCCCGCTCGTCCTGTGGCCGAGGCGCTGGTCGTGAGAGCGTGACGGCACGATCGGCCACGAACCCGACCGCACCGCCGGTCAGGAAAGCCCCAAGCAGGAACATCAGCGCGAGCGATTTCGTGCGAGGTAGGTTGGACATGAATGGGCGCCCGTCTACCAGTCGAGCGGGTTGAGATACCGCTCCGGAGCGTCCTCCGGCAATCGGCGACGTGGAGAGGCCGTGAACATCACGCTCTCCCCGTCGAGTGCGCGCTGCAGCGCCGCATCGTAGGTGCTATCGAGCGGCAGGCCGTTGGCCATGAATGACGGCGTCGCCTTGACTGCTTGATGGCGGACCAGTGCCGCCCCGCTCAACAGGAGGGCCAGCGTCGCGGCGACCATACCAACCGTGCGCCACTCGGCAAATGCCGACCACCATGCCAAGGGACGCACGTCGCCCAAGCGTGCCAGCACGCGCTGCTCCAGGCCTGACCAATACTCGGTCGCGCTGGGCGCGGCGTACGTGGTGCGCAGCATGGCGGTGAGCCGCGGATCTCCCTCGTCACTCCGACCTTCGTAGTCGCTCGAAAACTCTGTCATCCTTCGCTCCGCAAGTTGCCCAGCAATCGCCGCAGGTGCGATCGGGCGTGGTGCAGGTCAGATCGCGCCGTTCCCTCGGGGATTCCGAGAAGGGCGCCAATCTCTGCGTGTTTATATCCCTCAACGTCGTGCAGCACGATCACCGACCGCTGTCGTTCGCCGAGCGTCTCCAACGCACGCGCCAGGCGCGTACGCAATTCATCCGCCTCGGCCGGGTCGCGGTGCGGAGACGACAGCGTCTCCGGTAACTCGTCAGCATCCCGAACCTTTCTTCGTCGTGCAATGTCCAGCGCGGCATTCGCCACGATTCGATGCAACCACGCGCCGAACGCCTGTTCCGGACGAAAGCGCTCGAGCGCGCGGAACGCATGCAGAAATCCCTCTTGCACCGCGTCTTCCGCGTCGTCATGCGAGAGCACAATCGACCGCGCTACCGCATACGCCCGCCGCTGATGTCGCTGCACCAGACCCGCGAACGCCGCGCCATCTCCACCCTGCGCGGCATGCACGAGCGCACGTTCCTCGAGCATCTCCGGCGATGGAAACGACAGTTCACTCACCGTGACCACCGGGACGACGCGCTCCGCATGCGCGAGGCGCGGCGACGCGATCTGGCCGACCAACCGCTGCGGTTCCGCACGCTCGTTCTCCGCACAGTGCCTCGTGGCGGGAGCGGAAGGCGCTTGGGAATTCACGGGGTTGGATGGGGTCATCAGGGATACGCGTCTCCCGCGACGGTCGTTGAGTCCGCAGCGTTGCTTCCCGCCAGCCCCAGCGGTCCGGCGATTTCCTGCATCGCCGCCAGGACGATGCCGATGTGTTCGTCCAACGGCACACCAAGCGCCTCTGCGCCCTGCACGATGTCGTCGCGGTTGACCCCCCGCGCGAAGCCCTTGTCCTTCATTTTCTTGCGGACGCCGGCCACATCGACATCGGCCACGGACCGCGACGGCTTGACGAGTGCGGAGGCGGTGATCAGGCCCGTGAGTTCGTCCACGGCGAACAGCGCCTGTGCCATGCGCGTGACTCGAGGGACGCCGGTATAGTGCGCGTGGCCCATCACCGCGTCACAGACGTCCTCCGGCCAGCCGAGGCGCTGCAGCGCACGCACCCCCTCCGCCGGGTGCTCCTCGGTCGCGGAATGGGTCGCGTTCGGGAACCGTTCGTAGTCGAAGTCGTGTACGAGTCCGGCCACGGCCCAGCGCTGCACATCCTCGCCAAACCGGACCGCGTAGGCGCGCATCGCTGCCTCAACCGCGAGCATGTGCTTGCGGAGGGAGTCGCTCGCCGTCCAGGACTCGACGAGGGCAACCACTTCTGCACGCATGGGAAGGGACACGGGGGTGGGATTGGAGTCGAGGGCCGGTGCGGGCGTACCGCTAGGAGCGTACCGCTAGGAGCGTACCGTGACGCGCTTGACCTCCAAGCATACTCTCCCAACACGCCAAATGCTCGAACTCCCCGTCGCGGCCACCACTCTGCCCGCGTCGGTGGCCATCGCTGGTCCTTCCGACCGCCCGCGCGAGTCCCTACGACGCGTGCGTCAGGTCCGCCCCGGGAACACCGGTTGATCGACCGGTCCGCCAGATCAGCAGCAGCGGCAGCGCCGCCACGAGCATGACGCCGCTGATCAGGTAGAGCGTGGAGAACGCCAACACGCTGGCCTGCGCCGCCACCTGCCCGTCGAGCACGGCGAGCGCCTGCTGCTTCGCGACGCCTGCGTCAGCGCCGCGGGCCATGAGCCCACGCGTGAGCGACTCCATCCGTTCTATCGTTAACGCGTCATTCGTACCCACGTGTGCCGCCAGCATCGACTTGTGCGAGGTCGAGAGTCGACCAAGCAGCGTGGCCATGATCGCAATGCCTAACGAGCCGCCGAGCTGCCGCATGAGGTTGAAGAGCCCCGTGCCCTGCCCGAGCGACCGGACCGGCAGTCCTTCCATCGACGCGTTCGTCAGCGGTACAAAGATCAACCCCAGCCCGAGGCCGCGGAGCACGAGAGGCCAGAACAGCTGCGACGCTCCCACGTCCAGGGTGATGCTGCTGAGTCGCCACATCGACGCGAGAAAGAGCAAGGCGCCGATCGCCACGAGCGGTCGCGCATCCAGCCGGGATGCCAGGCGCCCCATCAGAGCCATGGTCAGCGCTGTCGCAATCGCACCGGGCAGAATGACCCGCCCCGTCTGCCACGCCGTGTACCCGTGCAGCTGCTGCAAGAACACGGGAAGAACAAACACCGATCCGTAGAGGGCGACACCCAGAAACGCCGCGAACACCACGCCCGGCGCCAGCTGGCGCGAGCGGAGCACACGAAAGTCAATGATCGGCTCGGGCGTGCGCAGCTCGTGCCAGAGCAGCAGCGCCGCCGACACGGCACTCGTGCACGCCAACGCGAGCACGAACGGGGAGTCAAACCAATCGTGTCGTTCACCACGCTCAAGCATCCACTGCAGCGATCCCACGGCGAGTGCCAGCAACAGAATACCGGCGACGTCGACGGCCACGGCGCGCACCTGATGCTCGGCGTTGCGCACATAGGTCCACACCATCCACGCGGCCGCCAGGCCGATTGGTACATTTACATAGAAGATCCACGGCCACGTATACGCATCCACGAGGTAGCCGCCGATCGTCGGTCCGAGTGTCGGGCCGATCATCACGCCCATACCGAAGATCGCCAGCCCCATCCCGCGCTCTTCCGCCGGGAACGACTCGAAAATGGTCGTCTGCGCCGTGGACAGCAGAGCACCGCCGCCCAAGCCTTGAATGACTCGCCATGCCACGAGGCCGGACAGCGAAGTCGCCGCCCCGCAGAAGAGCGACGCGACCACGAAGAGGAGAATGGATCCGGTGAGGTAGCGTCGTCGTCCAAAGTACGCCGAGAGCCAACTCGACATCGGAATCACGATCACGTTGGCGATGATGTACGACGTGGACACCCACGCGACCTCGTCCAGTGTGGCGCCGAGCGCCCCCATCATGTGCGGTATGGCCACGTTCACGATGGACGTGTCCACGAGTTCAAGAACGGCCGCCAGCGTCACGGCAATTGCAATGAGATAGCGGTGCCGGTAGGGATCGGACACGGCGGCGTCCGCAGCAAACGTGGCCACGGTCGACGCTACTGGACGACCACGGTGGCCACGACGGACATCCCCGGGCGCAGCGGACGATCCGGCCCCAAGCCACGCGTCACTCTGATACGAACCGGAATGCGTTGCACCACCTTGGTGAAGTTGCCCGTTGCGTTGTCCGGTGGCAGCAAGGCAAACCGCGCACCGGTTGCCGACGCAATGCTCTCGATTTCACCGAGTGCGGTCGCACCGTAGGCGTCCACCGCGATTTCGACCTGCTGCCCAACACGAACGCGCGCCAGCTGCGTCTCCTTCAGGTTGGCCGTCACATAGACGCCACTGTCCGACACGATGGAGAGGAGCGTCTGGCCCGGCTGAACCAGCTGGCCAACCTCGATCGCCCGCCGCGACACCGATCCAGTGACCGGTGATCGCACACGCGCAAAGGAAAGCTGCAGCGCCGCGTTCGCACGCGAGGCTTCAGCGGCCTGGAGCCGCGCGAGTGCCAGTCGTACGCCTGCCTCGGCGTTCGCGATACCAGAGGTCGCGGCACTCACCTGGCGCTGTGTCGCCGTGAGGGTCGCCGTCGCCGCATCAAATGCGGCCTGCGCCGCATCCAACTGCGCGACACTGATGATCTGCTTGCCCGCCAACTCGCGGGCACGGGTCAGATCGCCCCGCGCCTTGATCACGTTCGACCGCGCGGCAAGCACCTGCGCATCCCCCACGTCGCGCTGACTGGACGCGGACCGCACCAGCGTGGCGGCTTGCCCTTCGACGCCCCGCGACCCTGACATCGCGCGCGCGGCACCCAGTTCCGCCTCCGATTGGGACAGGCGAACGCGGTACTCCCGTTCATCGATGCGCACCAGCTCCGCATCGATCTCGACATGTGCATTCTCCGCGGCAGCGACGGCGGTCACGTATCCGCCCACCTTCGCCACGACCGGAACGATATGGCCGTCGACCTGGGCATTATCCGTTTGCTCGTGGCGCTGCGCGAAGCGCCAGCGCGTC
Source organism: Gemmatimonadaceae bacterium (assembly GCA_031379145.1). Classification (GTDB taxonomy): domain Bacteria; phylum Gemmatimonadota; class Gemmatimonadetes; order Gemmatimonadales; family Gemmatimonadaceae; genus Gemmatimonas. The sequence goes on along the minus strand of JANNEV010000611.1, from coordinate 55 downwards.
ACTCCCCACCAGGCGCCGGATGCCAGCAGCAGTAGCAGCGTGAAAGCGCGCCCGG
>JANNEV010000592.1:0-8971 GCA_031379145.1 Gemmatimonadaceae bacterium | reverse complement strand
GAAGATCTTCAGGCGAATCCTGTCGAGAACATGTGTACGGAGCTCGTGGCCGGACACATTCTCGGGCGCGAGCCGCCGGGATACCGGCACGGCGACGTGGCCGCGCGCCTCATCATTGCGATCGGCTCATATGCGCATGCGCGAGGACTTGGGCGGGTCCTCGCGGCCGAATCCGGATTCACGCTGTTTCGCAATCCCGATACAGTTCGCGCGCCGGACGTCGCCTTCATTCGCGCCGAGCGTGTCCCTGCCCAATCGATGAACACCTATCCGGAGTTTGCACCGGACCTCGCCGTCGAAGTGCTCTCCCCGTCCGACCGAGCGGGCAAGGTGCTTTCGAAGGTTGGCGATTGGCTGGACGCCGGCGCACGTCTGGTCTGGATCGTCGATCCGGTGCGCCGGCTGGCGCGGGTGTATCGCGCCGATGGGACGGTATCGTCGCTCGCGGCTGACGACACACTGGACGGCGAAGATGTGCTTCCCGAGCTCCGCATTTCGCTCGCAGCGATGATCGACTGAGCAGAAGAGCGCGAGGCACACGAGCAAGCGACCATCGTCGCGGTGGGTGATTGCGCGATAAGAGATTCGGCGAGACGTCGTGATGTCATGGGCCAGCAGCCGAGCCGCAATACTCGGAGCGCTCGCGCCGCATTGTGACGCTGACGAGCGTACGCTAATCTGATCCTGTCTGGTTCGCCGCCATCTTCACATCAGCGGGGTTTCATCTCATGCTGCTATTTCGCCCGACGATGCTGCTCAGCCTCTCCGCCGGAGCGCTGATGGCGCAGGCAGCAACCACCCGCCCGACCACGGCCCAGGCTGGCACGGTCCTGGCAGCGGGAGCGGACCTCGTTGTCGATTCAATCGGCCTGAGCACCGCCGCGGCAACCGCTGAGAAGGACTTGCTGTATGTGGGCTCCCTTCGCGTGACTGTCTGCGTGACGAATCGCGGAAGCGCTCGCTGGGCGGCGCAGGGCACCCTGGTCTTCAAGATGTTCAGAGGGCGCGAGGAAGATGCCCCCACGGGCCGCACTGTACCTCGCGGCCGCGTCACTGTTGTGCCGAAACCCGACGGAAGTGGTCGTCAGTTCTCAGCGCCGTTTGGGCCATTCACCGCCTGGGCCAACATCCCAGGGAGTCTTGGCCCGGGCGAATCACGGATCTTGACCGCCGTGATGGTCAATCCGGACCGACAGCTCAATCTGAAACTTGTGCGCGACAAGTACTACACCGTGATCTCGACGATCCGCGCGTCCGGAGATGTCGATGATTCGAACAATCGAAGTGCTCGCGTCGGTCGGATCGATGCCAATGACCGAGGACTGCTGGTACAATGGGACCCGATCGCGTTCCGGCCCACGTCGGATGGCACCGTGCGCGTGAACGCTCCCCCACGGCCATGACCGATCGTTCGTTACGCTGGTCTGATCTCGATCGGCGCGCGATAGCGCGTGGCCGGCACGCGGCGTATGACCGACGGAGCTGTCGCAAGTCGGACGAGATGAAGTCGATGCTTATCGTCGGCGGTGTTGAATTATCATGTGTGTCGTCCGGCGTCACTTTTCGCGAATCTGCGACGCTGGCCGTGTCGTCGAATTCCGACATCGGTTTGCCCCCCACCGGTTGCTGAATGAGCGCCTGAACCCGCTGTCGCCGCACCATGGCTGGGATACTCGCGGCGGGGAAATGATGCAGCAAGGGGCGGTTCATGAAGGCACATGCGTAAGAGAGTTCGCATGAATGGTGAACGGTGAGATACGCTTGTACGCAGTCGCGCGGGTTGGGTGCGGGAAGGGGTGCCGCGAGTCAATTGCCGTGTCGCCAAGCGGAGCGCTCGCACACGACTGATCAGAGCGCTCGCGCCGGTCGGCGTCGTCCGCCAGACTCAACCAGTTCCCCTCGATCGTTCGGCTCGCCAACATATTCACACGAGGGATTTCGTCACATGAAGCTGCTTCTCTGCACAGTACTTCTCAGTGTGTCCGCCGGCTTGCTGAAGGCGCAGGCGGCGACGACTCGTCCAGAAACGGCGCGTGCAGGAGTTGTGCTTGTGGCAGGGACCGACCTCGTCGTCGATTCCATCTTTCTCCGGGCACTCGCAGGTGCAACTCAGGAAGGAAATGGAATCAGACCAGGAAATTTGCTTCTGTCCGCCCGCGTCACCAACCGGGGCCGCGAACGGTGGGCATCGCGCGGAGAGGTGCTTTTCACTCTTTTCGCAGGGAAAGCGGGGGACGGCGGCAGGCCCGGAGTCTCAATTGTACGTGGGCCACCGGCACCCGGCGTAGCGCTCGGAACCGACACACGGCAATTTGGACCTTTCAGCACACGGAAGTCGATTGCCGGAAGCATCGGCCCAGGCCAATCGACACAAGTCGGAGCATATGTTCGTAACTCGCTCCCTCCGAACGAGATGTTCGTCACGCCCGACAAATTCTACACGTTGCTCACGACCATCCGGGCGACGGGCGACGTCAATGAACGCAACAATACAAGCAGTCGAGTCGTCCGCTTTAACGTCAATGCCAGCCGGGAGTTTGTGGCGATATGGGAACCGCTCATCACCTCCGGTGGCACGGTACGCGTGAACGCGCCGCCGCGGCCATAGCCGACGCTCGCTACCCCGGACCGAATTCGATCGCTACGCGGTAGCGCGCAAGCGGCATGTTGCGTCCAACCGTGGGTGTAGGTGTCAGTTGGAGGAGATGCAGTCGGCGATCATACACCGCGGCGTCAAACGGCAGCTTCATGCTGTTCGGCGCTGCGGTGCCTATCGACACTGTGTCGCCGGTGCCTCCGCGTCGTGACACACGCAGCTGCACCACGGCGTGCCCTGCCCAGACGCATTGCGCCCCGCGTGGGCAGCGCGAATCCTTGATGCTCAACAATTCGACCCGCAGCGACGACGAGCCCACGCGCGCGGGACGCCCGCGCGTGACGACGATCGTATCTGTGCTCGTCGCTGCTTGTGCTGAGAGTCTTGCGGGCTGAGAGAATGGACCGACCCCGATCAGCCAAATCATGCCAACGACGCGGTGGAGTCTCACAGCTTCGCGAGTGCCAGTTCCGCCAGTTTCGTCAGGCGGGCCACCGTCTCTTCATCGCGCTGCCCGCTCGATGATTCACCAACGGTCAACCAGCGGCGTGCACCGTGTTTCACGTTGAGCTCAAGCGCCGAGCGCTGTGTGCTGCCCAGATTCACCCAGTACGCGCCGTCACCGAGCCCCGCGACATCGACAGGCTTCGCATTCAGGCCAAGGCTCATCACGCCCTTCTTCATCTGGTCAACAGTGCGCTGTGCCGCGTCGCTCGGTGACGTCACGACCATGACAGTGACCGTCACGAGATCGCGAACCGAAGCGTCGGCGGAGGAGAACGTACACGTCGTCATCGAGTTCTCGTTCGCCTTGCCGACACGATTTCGCGAAACAGGCCCGCTGGTGTCGACTGCGAACGTGCGCGGTGCGTAGACGCTCGCCAATTCGGTCGTGGTAACGAGCTCACACGCGTCGCGGGTGTCTGGTCGTGCGCCACCGTCGGCCGCCGGCTTGCCTGAAACTTCCGCCGCGCGAGCTCCATCCTTCGCCCCGTCCTTTGCTTCACCGGCACACGCCGCCAGCACGAGTGCCGCCACTGCAACGTTCATCAGTCGATTCATCGGGTAGCTCCAGAAGCGTTGAACGCCACATCACGGCCACACGGCTACCGGACGCATCAACGGCGCAGGCCCTTCTGTCGAAAGGCGCGGGACAGCCACCCATCGAACCCGCAACGCCTCGTGCTTCCGGTTGAAACGGCCTCTCTCTCCTCGGATGATAGCGGAGGTCACAGACAATCGGTGTTCGCTCCTCACCAGTCACGCAGCGCCTCGGCAGCTGGGTGCCGTTTCCAGCACGCTGGCCAGCCCTTTCCTGACGGACGACCGCGAGAGACTCGACGTTGGCGTGCCCCTACCGCGCTCCGGTACACGCTGTAGGCTCCCGCATGCCAACAATTTCGCGTCGCGAGCTTCTGCAGGCGGCGGCCGCCGCCGCCGTCCTGGGTGTCGCAGGCTGCCGCCGGGGAAAAGACGTCGCCCACGTTCTGATCAGCTCGCCTTTTGACGAAATCCGGATTCTCCGCGACTCGCTTCGGCGCTCCCCTGATCATCTCGCCGTGATCGCTCGTGACCTGGTCGCAAAGCGGGATGCGGCGGCACTCCACCTGTTCATCAGAGATCAGATTCGGACGCTGCCAGACGACGAGTCCGGTTTCTCATCACCGGTCAAGGCGATGCGCTGGGGCACTCGCGCGACGATTCGCTGCGGGGCGGGCACGCCGCGGGAGAAGGCCGAGCTGCTGGCGGAGTTGTACCGCGCCGCAGGCTTCACGGCCGAGGTCGTGAGTGGGCGGATCTTGCTCGCGGACGGCGACAGCTCGTTGTTGCTGCGAGGTCATGTCGCGCCGTCATTCGCGCCGTCCCTCACAAAGGGCGAGCGCGCGGCGCTCGAAGCCGCCTCCATCGGCCGCCCACCAATTGCGCGTGCAGCGCAGCCACTCGATCCTGACGATCGTGTCGCGAGCGCGCTCGCGGCACAACTCGCGGTGTCGGCCGGCTCGTTTCTCGGTAGCGGAGTGCAGCCGGCATCCCGGCGATCGATCGAGTTGCCTCTCGTGCGCGTGCGCACTGCCGCCGGTGAGCAGTTGGCGAATCCGAATCTGCCTGGCTCGGCCTTCAATGCACCGCAGTTGATCGGCAAGCCTTCATTAGCCGGTTCCGCATCACCAACACCGTCCGTACGCCTCGCGATCCTCATGTCACGCGCGTCCGCGCCGACGGAACGTCTCGAACTCGTGAGCGCCGAATGGACAGCCAGCGAACTGGCCGGGCGTCAGGCGATCGTCGGTTTTCCGCCGCCGGTGCCGGCCAGTGAGCTGCTCACGATGCGTATCTCATCAGTGCGCAGCGTGATGCCAATGCTTGCACTGCGCGGCGGGGATCTTCGTGCTGCAGACTATGCCGCGCAGACGCGATCCGGTCGTGCGATCACGCTTAGCGGTGATCTGATCGACATCGGCGCCGACGGTGCGGTGCGCGTGAATGACGAGCCGGTCAGCGACAGTGGTGGAGATGCCACCCTCATCACCCGCGTCGCGTCCCTTGAAGCGCGCGCGCGTGTCGCCGCCTTCCCGTCGGTCCATCTCGCGGTCACGGCACGTGACGCAGCGGGCGCCGTGGTCGAAGGCTTGCCGGCCAGCGCCTTCACGGTGCAGGACGACGTGCCGGTGCTGGCGTCGCTGGTGCGGAACCGCCGGATGCCGCGCGTGCTGCTCCTGCTCGATGGATCGCGCAGTCTGCCTGAGTCCTTCCTCGACAGTGGCGCGGTGCAGTTCGCACGGCTCATCGCTGAGCGATTGCTTGCCGACGATCCGACGCTGCGCCTGCGCGTACGTGCCGTTGGTGAAACGCCCGCGATCGAACCGTGGCTGAGCGACGCGGCCGATGTCGAGCAGTCGGCACAAAAGCACCTGCCGAAGTCGTTCGAGTCGGGACTGTGGCGCAGTCTGGCGGAGGCGCACACGGCCGCCGACCCAACGGTTGTCGTGCTGGTCACTGACGGCCGCGCCACGGATACGCCGCGTACGGACTACGTCTCGCGCATCGCGGCAGGGCCACCGGCCGTGGTCATCGCCGTTGGAAACGTGGACACGAAGACGACAGCGGCGCTGGCCGAATTGTCTGGTGGTGAAGCGACACGCGCTGCGGATCCCGAAGCCGCAGTGCGCTCCATCCAGCGCCTCGTGGCGATCCGGACGGCGGCCGCACATCAGCTGCGGTACGCCGCACCGATCGATGCCACCGGTGTTCGCACGGTGCGGGTCGCGCTGGTTGGTCGCGACATCGCAGCAACCGCGAACTACACGGTGCCGGCACCCGCAGCGCGAGTGAAGCCAGAGTCAATATCCGGTTTGTACGTGAGCGTTCAGGTCGGACGTGAGACGTTCGAGCGGCCGCTGGTCGAGGGCCCTGCCGACGAAGTGGAAGCGGCGTTTTTTGGCACTGCGGTCCTGACGTTCGAAGGCGGCGCGCCAACAGCGTCGGCATGGATTGACGATGTCCTCACCGGCATGCTCGCACAGGAACCACTCTTGCGCGCCATCGCGAAGAAGGATCGCAAGGCGGCGGCGGCGGAACTGACCAAGGCGCCCTATGGCGTTTCCCCTGACATTTTCTCGTACTTTCCGCAGCTCAACCGTGCGTCTGATGACGCGGTGATCACGTTCGCAGATGGAATCAGCGCCGTCCTCACCACTTCACGACGTCGCCCGGGCCGTGCCGGTTTGCGCCGTGTCGACGTCCTGCCACTCATGCGCGTTGCAACGGCAGGTGGTCCGCCGGAGGGGCAACCGCTGCGCACACTGACGCGTTCAGCCCGACTCGCGCTCATCGAAACCACAGGGTTCTCGACATCCACGCGATCGTTGCTTGAAGGCAAATCCTTGATCGTCGTACCGCCGGGTCGCGAAGTCGGGAGCGTGCTGAAGGACGCCGATGGAGCGCGCGTCGGGATGCTGGCGGGGGTTGCGGATACTCCGCTGTGGCGAGCGCGCGTGCGCCTCGTTGCCGCCGACGCATCAACGGCCGCGTTCTGGGCCATCTCGCCGAGGAATGGCACACTGATCGGCGTCCTGCCTGATGGCAGCGGCGGCGGCGAGGTGGAGGAAATCAACGCGGTCTTTGATCGTGCCAAGACGATTCTCGACAACGTTGGCGTAGCGGCTGCGGTGCTCGGCGCCGGCTTCGGATTCGGCGTCTGGCTTTCCTTTGAAGGCACGAAGCTGCAGAAGCTGCGCGATGCCACGCTGACTATCGCGACGCTGGAGGTGCAGCCGGGAGACATATCGTCACTTGGCGATCTCCCGTGCTCGATCGCAACCGGTGCACTCGGCCCGATCGTTGGGCGACTCGGCACGGTCGGCAAGTTGGCGAGTGAAGCGCTGGATTGGATCGGAAGGGCCGATGCGATGGCTGGAGCCTGGGCGGGCGGTGGGATTTGTTCGAAGTTGTAGCGTCTTTCAGCCGTAGGGGCCAGTCGCCGCGACGCAATGCGGGAATGGCCGAGTCGAGCACCCCTCACTTCACGGAGCGACACATGACGGGTTCGCACTCTGGCAACACGCGCGGCAGTCGTGGGAATCGGATCTTGTCGAGCATCGTCTTCGCAGCGTTGTGCTGTTCCAGCTTGCCGGCACAGTCGCAGAGCAAGCCCCCCGCCACAAGACGTGTGGTGGCCGACAGCGTGCGCCGCGTGGGGAGCAAGATCGTCGGCGGCTGGAGAGAGTATGCGAATGACGGTACCTGGCGCCGCGCCGTCTTCGCGCTCGACGTGGAAGCCGGGAACATCATCTTCGGCGATGGGGTGCCTGGGCAGCGAATTCCCGGCGTGACGCGATACGTGTGGTCGGGGAACGGTCGCCGTGACTCGATCGTCGATTTCTCGGAAGCTCGCTCGTTCGCGACGGTCACCCCGGCGACACTGCTCCAGGCGAGACGATCATCTGCAGTGCCGCTGGACGTCGCGGCGAGGATCCGATCGCTCGGTGGGGACGTGCGCCTGTTGCGCCGCATGGTGGATGTCAGCGGCAGAATGCGAGAGATCGGCAGCGCGTTTGACGCGGCGCAGGGTGCCCGTGGAGCACCCGGAGTCGCAGCGGGCCTCCCCGGCAGCGACACGCGAGGGCGTACCGGGAAATGGGTTGATCCGCGTGGCGGGCTTGGAGGCAATGGACAGGCGAGCGACGGAAAACTCCCTTCAGCATCCACTTCACCGGGCGGGAGCGATGAAGTGGTCTCCTCCGACCAACGCACCGGAACCGACGGCACCAGCGAGTCAACCGTTGTAACCCGCCACTCTGACGGATCTTCGACTACGCAGCGTACCTGGTCTGATGGAAGCGGCCAGGGCAGCTCGAGTTCAGAAAAGGACAAGAACGGCAACGTCACCGGTGGCGCCAGTACTATCGTGAGATCTGACGGCGAGGCGGTGGTGACGACATACACGCGCGACGTTCGTTCTGGCGAGATACGGTATCAAACAACGACCGTGAACCGAGAAGGCGCGAGAACTGTCAGCGGCAGGCGCACGACACCACCCGAAACCGGCGGCCGGACTGGCTACGAAGCGGAGATCGCGCAGTTCATCCCGTGGCTGATCGAGGCGCAATACATCCAATGGAAGCGGGAGACTGATCTCGTCCGCTCAGGTGGTCGTGTCACGCAACCAGGCGGACAACCGTCACTGGTTCTGAATGAAGGGCCTGAAGTCGGCGTTTCGGGCGTGATCAACTGCGGCGATTCGAACACGTCGCCGTGTGCCCGTACCGGCGGTACAGTCATCGATCCGCGTGGTGGCCTCGGTCAAATTTCTCAACCAGGTCGCGGTGTACCGACCGGCCCGATCCCGGGGAAGGAGGCGCCTCGCCCGCTTCCGCGGCCCAATCCGAAGCCATGACGCTGCGGAGCATCGGCGAGCGGACCAATGCGGCTCGCGGGTGCGGCAATCAGCGGCACGAAGAGTGGCTCTGCCGCTGATCCTCGGAGCGTTGCGTGCGCCTGGCCGCGCGGAGGTTTGCATGTCGGCTCCATGATCAGGTTGCCGCCAGAGAAGCGAAGTACTCGCGCTTCATTTCTGGATCGATCAGTCCACCAAATGACGCAAAACGGCCCGGAGCACTCGCTCCGGGCCGTTCGCGCATCTACCAGCTGACCGCCTACTCGTCGTCCGCAACCACCGCTGCCGCAACCGGCATCGACAGCGGCGTAATCGCCGGCGGCTCCAGATACGACGCGCTCGCATCGTACGGATTCTCCGGCATCGGCGGCGGCTCCAACCCATCGATCTCGACATCATTGTACCGGTACATACCCGTTCCAGCCGGGATGAGGTGACCGATGATGATGTTCTCCTTGAGGCCGAGCAGGTCGTCCTGC
>JANNEV010000517.1:0-4665 GCA_031379145.1 Gemmatimonadaceae bacterium | reverse complement strand
CCGCGCCTCGGTCGACGACACGATGGTCGCCCTGGCGGCGCTCTCGCCGCGGTTGCTGGCGATCGCGGAAGACGTGGGACTGTGTGTGCATCGCGCGATCAAGAGCGGCGCTGCGGTCTTGCTTGAAGGTGCACAGGGGTCGCTGCTCGACATCGACCACGGGACGTATCCCTTCGTCACGTCCAGCAATACCACAACCGGTGGAGCGGCGACAGGCGTTGGCATCTCACCGATGGCGATCGACTATGCGTTGGGCGTCGTGAAGGCGTACACCACGCGGGTAGGCAACGGACCGCTCCCCACGGAGTTCGACGAGCCGCTGCAGACCGAAGTGCGAACGCTTGGCAACGAGTTCGGTGCGACGACCGGGCGCGCTCGGCGGTGCGGGTGGTTCGACGGCGTCGTGGTGCGATACGCTGCGCGCGTGAACGGTCTGACGGGTCTGGCTGTAACCAAGCTGGATGTACTCGATACACTCGAGCAACTCGCCGTTTGTACGGGCTATCGCGTCGATGGGGAGGTGTACACGGAGTTCCCCGCCGACATGCAGATGCTGGAGCGTGCGGAGCCAGTGTACGAGTGGTTCCCCGGGTGGCGTTCGTCCACGCAGGATGTGCGCCGCTTGCAGGATTTGCCGTCGGCCGCACGCGCCTATCTCGATCGGATCGAGGCGCTATGCGAAACGCCGATCGCCTATGTGAGCGTGGGCACACGTCGCGACCAGATTATCGGAGTGCACGAGGACGCGTGATGTCCACCACGTCGGAGGCGGTGGTGGATGTCGTCGTGGATATCGTGGTTGTTGGCGCGGGTCCATGCGGTCTGGCGTGCGCGATCGCAGCCCAGCGGGCCGGCCTTTCCGCCGTGGTGATCGACCGTGGACCTATTGTCAGCGGCATCGCCAGCTACCCCACGTACATGCAGTTCTTTTCGACAGCGGAACGGTTGTCGATCGGCGGTGTGCCCTTCATCGTCGCGACCGAGAAGCCGACGCGTCGGGACGCACTGGCCTACTATCGGAGCGTCGCGACGTATCATCAACTCGACGTGAGGCAGTTCGAAACGGTGGTCGGACTCGAAGCGGGCCACGGTCAGGGTACCGGCCCCGCGCGGCACACACGCTGGCGGGTGCACACGATGCGACGCGGCGGCGCACTCGCGCAGTACCGGGCGCACGCCGTGGTGGTCGCCACGGGCTACTTCGGGCGCCCCAATTTGCTGGGTGTACCTGGAGAACAGCTTCCGCACGTGCAGCACGGGTATACGGAAGGGCACCAAGCCTGGCACGAACCAGTGGTCATCATTGGCGGCGGCAACTCGGCCGTTGATGCGGCGCTGGACATGTACCGCGCTGGCGCTCGAGTGACGATGGTGCATTTCCTGCCCGAGTTGGACGTGAAGATCAAGCCGTGGGTCCGGCCAGAGATTCTGGCCCGCATCGCCGATGGCAGCATAAGCGTACGGTTTTCTTCGCGCGTGACGGCCATCGAGTCAGAACACGTCGTGGTGTCGTCCGATGGCGCTGACGAGCGCTTGAGCGCCACGCAGGTGTACGCCATGACCGGGTACCTCCCGGAGACGGGTTTGCTGGAGCTGGCGCGCGTGCCGATCGACGCTGTGACCGGAGTGCCGTCGCACGATCCCGCGACAATGGCGACCCCGCTGCCGGGCCTCTACCTTGCGGGAGTGATCGCGTCTGGTTTCGACGCGAACAAGATCTTCATCGAGAACGGTCGTGATCACGGCGACCGCATTGCTGCCCACGTTCTTTCCCACTGAACCGATCATGTCGAGCACGCCTGACGTCATGGACAAACTCGTGTCGCTGTGCAAGCGGCGCGGCTTCATCTTCCAGTCGTCCGAGATTTACGGCGGCACCGGCTCCGTGTGGGACTACGGGCCGCTCGGCGTCGAGCTCAAGAAGAACATCAAGGATCGATGGTGGAATGCGATGGTGCGTTCGCGCGACGACATTGAAGGGCTTGATGCGGCGATCCTCATGCATCCGCGCACATGGGAAGCGAGCGGTCACGTGGCCGGGTTTGTGGACCCTCTGGTGGACTGCAAGACGTGCAAGGGGCGCTTCCGTGCGGACAAGCTGGAGGACGCTCGGTGTCCGCAAAAACCGAGCAAGCAGCCGGGGCAGGCCGATCAGTGCCAGCTGACGGAAGCGCGCAATTTCAACCTGATGTTCAAGACCTACATGGGCGCGCTTGAAGAGAGCGCCAGTATTGTCTATCTGCGCCCCGAAACAGCGCAGGGCATCTTCGTCAACTTTTTGAACGTGCAACAGTCGATGCGGCAGAAGGTGCCCTTTGGCATTGCGCAGATCGGCAAGGCATTTCGCAATGAAATCACTCCGGGAAATTTCATCTTCCGGACGCGCGAGTTCGAGCAGATGGAGATGCAGTTCTTCGTGGAGCCTGGCACGGACATGGTGTGGTTCGAGCAGTGGAAGCAGATGCGCATGGAGTGGCACTACGCGTTGGGCCTTTCGCCGGACCGGCTACGCTTCCACCAGCACAAGGATGGCGAGCTGGCGCACTACGCGCGGGCCGCGTTCGATGTCACCTTCGATTTCGGTGGCACTCTCGGATATCAGGAAATCGAGGGCGTACACAACCGCGGAGACTTTGACCTGACGCAGCATCAGACGTACTCGAACAAGAAGCTCGAGTACTTCGATCAGGTGAACAACAGGCGGTACGTGCCGTACGTGATCGAGACCTCTGTTGGCGCTGATCGGGTTACGCTGGCAGCGCTGGTGAACGCGTATCGGGAGGAGAGCGTGGAAGGCGAGGACGAGGGGCGCGTGGTGCTCGGACTGCATCCTTCGATCGCCCCGATCAAGGCGGCCATATTCCCGCTCACCAAAAAGGATGGCCAACCGGAGTTTGCTCGCAACATCCTCAACGACCTGCGCAAGCAGTTTCCGGTGGACTATGACGAGACGGGCTCGATTGGCAAGCGGTATCGCCGGCAGGACGAAGTCGGCACGCCGTATTGCATTACGGTGGACCCGCAGAGTCTCACCGACCAATCGGTGACCGTGCGCGATCGGGACACGCTGGCGCAGGATCGGGTGGACGTGAGCAAGCTGTCCGCGTATTTGACGGAGAAGCTGGCCCGATAGCCCGGCCAGTCCGGCGCCGCAGCGGTCACGGCACGACCGTCACGCCCTTCCAGAAGGCTACGCGATCAGCGACGGCTTCAGCGCCTTTCATTGGCGTGGGGTAGAACCACGCGGCGTTTGGGTTCTCGATGTCCGCGACGCGCAGCGTGAAGTAGCTGGCCTGCCCCTTCCAGCCGCACATGGTGTGGTGCGTGCTTTCTCGTACGTACTCACGGGCCATCGACGCCATCAGGAGGTTACACTGGCTCGAGCCACGCCACCCAAAACCACTGCTTGGGGTCGGTGAAGAGCTCGGCGATGCGGAATCCACCGTTGGCGACAACGGCTTCCAGACGCGGACGATCGTACTTGTACGAACACTCGGTGCGCACCGTTTCGCCGGCCGCAAAGGACACCGAAGTTCCTTGCAGCATCACATGCTGCGGCGACAACGCTTCGAGGTGCATCTCGATCCGACTGGCCGTATCGTTGAAGAACGCGCGATGCCGGAAGGCGGATTTCACGAACGTCGTGCGAAACTCGCGATTGAGATGGATAAGCGCGTTCAGGTTGAACTCTGCCGTGACGCCAGCCGCATCGTTGTACGCGGCATGCAGGAGGCGGGGATCCTTGCGGCGGTCCACGCCGAGGATCAGTCCGCCGTCGTCACCGACGCACTCGCGCACACGCCGAAGAAACGCGCTCGCTTCGTCGGGGTGCAGGTTTCCGATGGTGGAACCCGGGAAAAACCCGATGCGGCGTGAACCATCCGGAATGTCAGGAAGATCGAATGGCTCCGTGTAGTCGGCCCACACCGGAAGCACTGGTACATCGGGGTACTCAAGGGCACGCTCTGCGGCGATGAGGTGCAGCTGCTCACGGGACACATCGACGGGGATGTACGCCGAGGCCTGCCGAAGTGCGCTGAGGAGATAGCGGACCTTGATCGCTGCGCCGCTGCCGAACTCGATGATCGCAGCGTTCGGGCCTACACGATCGGCGAGATCGTTGGCGTGCTGTTGCAGAATCGCGTGTTCGGTGCGGGTGAGATAGTACTCCGGGAGTTGCGTAATCTGCTCGAACAGCTCCGCTCCTCGCGCGTCATAGAACAGTGCGGCGGGCAACGTCTTGGGCGAGGAGCGCAACCCGTCAAGCACGGCGGCGCGCAAGAGCGCCGGAGCTGTGTCGGGTCCGGAGTCGCGCCGCAACGGTATCGATGTCATTTGAGGTCCTTGGCCAGTCGAATCCCTGTGAATTGCCAGCGAGCATCACTGGGGAAGAAATTGCGGTATGTGGATCGGGCGTGGCTCACTGGCGTGGCGCAGGATGCTCCGCGGAGCACCCACTGGTCGCTCATCCACTTGCCATTGTATTCACCCAATGCGCCTTCCGACGCTCGATACCCAGGGTACGCCACGTACGCGCTCTGTGTCCACTGCCACACGTCACCGAACAGCTGCCGCATTCCGCTCTCCGCGACGCTGACCGGGTGAAAATACTCGGCCTCAGCGAATCGCCCACGCAGAGGCTCGCCGGTCGCCACGATCTCCCAC
>JANNEV010000499.1:0-17511 GCA_031379145.1 Gemmatimonadaceae bacterium | reverse complement strand
CCGGGCGGATACCATCATTGGATGCGCAGTAGACACAGATGCGTTGCATAGCGCCCAAGCTAATGCACGAGAGATGGCGAAGGGGGCACGTCTAGTCGGTTGGCGGCAAGTCACGCTCAAAGAGAATGGTCATGCGCGTACCATCCTGCGCCAGTTGGCCGGGAGTCCACCCCATCCGGCTCCGTTCGTTCAGCAGGTCGGTCAGGGCGTCCTCATCCTCCCGGACGTGACGCGTCAGCCGAATGATCACCGCCTGATATTCCTTCATCAGGCGAAGGTAGCGCACACGACCGGCCCCACGCTACCGTTGCCAGTGCGCCCCCGCAGGTGGCCACCCAAGCCCTCGCCCACCCCGACTCCGCCCGACGATGTCCAGCAACCCGGTCTCGCCATTCCCCATGCTCACCGTGGTGGACCATCCCCTGGTGCGCCACAAGCTCACGTTGCTGCGCGACCGCGCCACGCCGACGAAGCAATTCAAGGAGCTCGTGGACGAGATCGCGATGCTCATGGCGTACGAAGCCACCCGCGACCTGGCGCTCGATCCCACACCGGTGCACACGCCGCTCGAGCTGACAACGGGATGGACTGTCCGAGGGAAAAAACTCACGCTTGTGCCCATCCTTCGCGCGGGACTCGGCATGGTGGAAGGCATTCTGCGGCTGATGCCGTCCGCCCGAGTTGGCCACATCGGGCTGTACCGCGATCACGATACCCTTGAGCCTGTCGACTACTACTTCAAAGTGCCGGGTGACGCGAGTGAACGTGACTTTCTGTTGCTGGACCCCATGCTGGCGACAGGCGGCAGTGCCGTCGCCGCCGTACACTCACTGAAGCGGGCCGGCGCAACCCGTATCCGGTTTCTCTGTCTTGTTGCCGCACCGGAAGGGGTAGAACGGCTGACCCGGGAGCATCCGGACGTCGCGATTCTTGCCGCCTGCGTCGATCGTGAGCTCAACGCGCTCGGCTACATCCTGCCCGGACTCGGCGACGCCGGTGACCGACTCTTTGGTACCCGATGATCAGCACACCCGCATCAAACGAACCACTCGCGCGGTGACTGGCGCTGCTGCTGCGCCACCTCAAGAACCCACGCCTGGGTCACGGGCTCGGTAACCTCCTCCGGCACCCGGTCGAACCAGCCACCCGCGCGAGTGTTGTCTCCGATTCGGCGCCAGAGCTCACCGATCAGGTAGGTGATCACGGCCCGTTCCTCGATCGCCACACCGTCGAACGCGTCAAGCGATTCCGCAAACCGTACGGCCGCCTTGCGCCGAAAGTAGCGCTCCGCTTCAGTGTCCCGCTCGTCGACGCAGCACCACGCCGCCCGAAGATAGAGGTCCGCCAGATAACGCGGCTCGTTTCCCTGCCACTCCGCCACCTTGGCCGCGTGATCATACTTGAGCGACCCTGACGGCAACTCATACTTGAGCGCCACGGCCAGCTCCGTCCACACCCGATCACGAATCCGATCCGCCAAGTCCACTTCGGGACCGAAATCGCGTTCCACACCGGCGTAGCCGCAATGCGTACAGAGATGCACGAAGTAGGGCAGCGGCTGCATGCCCGCTGCGCGTTCATGGAAGTCGGTGCGCTTTCCGCCCATGGCGTTCGTCGCGATCACCGTCTGGGAACTGAACGCGTTCTCGCAGACAGGGCAGGTCAGTTCGATAAGATTCAGTGTCGTCATGGGATGGCTTGCACGGGGTCGGACTTTGAGTCTCGACACCAACACGCGTGGAGTTGAACCCACATCGGCGAACAGCGTCACGCTCCCGGCCCCTGCTCTCTTGTTCGGCCGCTGAGCGGGGGCTATGTTCCCGCGACTTGTTCGGCGAGCGTGATCGCGCCGGCTTCCCGCGTCCGGGTCGTTGATGTTGATCAATCTCCTTCCAGATTTTCTTGCCGTGCTCGAAGCCGCTGATCGCGAGGCGGCGTATCGAGCGTACTTCGACCGCCATCGTGCGCTGCTCACGGCCTATTGGGACAACTATGTCCTCGAGCCGTCAGGACCCCACTTTGACGAAGTCGTTCGTGCCACCGTCAACGCCAATCGCGATGACTTGCTGGCTCTCCTGGCGCAGACCGACGTCGTCGCGCTTGCTCAGATGGCGGAACGCAGGGTGCAGGCATTGCTGCTCGCTGATGTACCGTTCGATGTCGTGCTCATGGTCGGTGTCGGCGCCGCCAATGCCGGAGAGCTGGTCGTCGGTGGCCGCGGAGTCGCGTTCGTGTGCCTCGAACACTTTACCGGCGTCGCCAACCCGGACACGCAGGGGCTTGGGCTGGACCCGGAGTTGATTCCGCTCTGGCTGGCGCACGAGCTCACGCACGTCATTCGGTACACATCTCCGAGCAGCCGCAGCGAGATGCGCGCGTTGATCGACGATGCCAACGGCTACTACTCGTACTGGGAAACCGGACGACACGCCTCCTTGCGCGAATTGCTCGTGAACGAGGGGCTCGCCGTGCAGGTCTCGCGCACGGTCAGTCAAGGTCATGCGGCCTGGGAGTACTTCGGCTTCGCGCGCAAGCAGTACGCTCGTATTCGTGAGCTTGAGCCCATGCTGCAACGCGCCGCCAACGGTGACCTCGATCGTTCCGCCCTCGGACTTCGGTTGCGCTACCTCTCGGGTGGCATGAGCGATGACGCGCGCACGCTCGATCGGGTGGTCATGCCCGAACGCGCCGGATACTTCCTCGGCGCACGCATGGTGCAAGCCGCGATCGATGCGCGTGGTATCGCCTGGGCCGTGCGCGCCAGCGCGATCGAGCTCGCCATGGCGGCGATGCCCCTGCCCTACGAAGCGCCTCGGCTGACCATCGTCGGGTAACCGCGGCGGCATGCGTGTCGTCAGCCGACGACGGCACCACACCGCAGGCAATTTCGCATGCTATTTCCCGATGCAGAAGTCCTGAAACACCCGGTTCAGCACGTCGTCCGTTGCCACCGTACCAATCACGCTGCCCAGCGCATCACGCGCAGACTGCAAGTGTACGGCGGCGACCGTGGCGGGCAGCAGGCCGTCGTGCCAGTGGGACAGGAACGCCGCGATCTCATCGCGCGCAGTGGCCACACCGACACGCTGCCGTTCGCGCGTCAGCATGACCGTGTCGTGTGATCCTCCGATCACAGGTGTGTCGTGCTCGCCCAGCATGACGTCCAGGTGTTCCAACAGCCGAGTCAGACCCTCGCCCGACTCTGCGCTGACGCCAAGAATCAAAGGCGCGTCTTCACGGAGGTCAGCGTCCGCGGGTGAAAACTCAGGCGTTCTATCCGTTTTCGTGCGGACAGCAACAATGCGCGCCTCGGTATGGGTGTGCACCATCTGCTCGGTCGCTCGCACCTGCGCCTCGGTTTCGCCGCACGCCAGCACCACCTGCGCGTTCGCGAGATATCGCGTGCTCACCTCAATACCCAGCTGTTCGAGTTCGTCGTTGGTGTCACGAATCCCTGCGGTGTCGACCAGACGGAGCGGAAACGGACGTCGATCCAGCACGGCTTCGATCGCATCTCGTGTGGTGCCAGCGATAGGCGTCACCAGCGCGCGCGACACACCGAGCAGCGCATTGAACAGCGAAGACTTCCCCACATTGGGAGGTCCGGCAATCACCACCAGCGCGCCGTCACGCAGCATGCTCGCACGCGGTGCGGTCGCCAGAAGCGCATCAAGCGCGGCGAGCAGAGAGTCTGCGGCGGTCGAAATGCGATCCGGCGCAATCGGGCCATCATCTTCCCCGGGGAAGTCAATGTCGTAGGCAATGAGCGCCTCCAAACCAATGACCTCCTCGCGCAGCGCGGCAAACCGACGCGACAAGCCACCGTCGAGCTGCGCCAACGCCTGACGCTGCATGGCGACCGTGCGCGCATTGATCAGGTCAGCCACCGCTTCGGCTTGCAACACGTCCATGCGCCCGTTGAACACCGCGCGCCGAGTGAACTCGCCCGGCAAGGCCAGCCGCGCACCGGCGACGATGCACGCCGCCAGTACCGACGCCGATACCACCAGGCCACCGTGCGTACTCAGCTCGAGCACATCCTCGCCCGTGTATGACTTGGGCGCGGGAAACCAGGTCGCCAGCGCGTCATCCAGTACCGCGTGCTCAACCGGATGTCGGAGCGTGACGCGCTTCACGGTCCGGGGCGAGAGCTCTCCCACCCCCAGCGCCGTCGCAATGCGACGCGTGGCGCTACCACTCAGTCGTACCACTGCCAACGCGCCGCGCCCATCGGCCGTAGCCCGCGCCACGATCGTGTCTTCACCATCGGCCAGCAGCTGGGTGCCGCCGAGCACAGACATGATCGCTATCCTTGCACCACCGGACTGGCGCGACCGCGCTCACGCGCGATCAACCACTGCTGCGGCAACGATGCGAGATTCTGCACGAGATAATACAGGTTCAGACCGCCAGCCATGTTCAGGAAGATGAACAACATCATCGCCGGCATCATGTACATCATGATCTTCTGCTGTTCGTTCGCTTTCACGCCCTTCATGCCAATCCAGGACAGTGCAATTGCCGTGATGGCCACCGCGATCGGCAAAATGTAGAACGGGTCCTTGATGGAGATGTCGGGCAGCCACAGAAACGACACGCCGCGGAACTCGATCGTATTCTGGAACACGAAGAAAAGAGCGAAGAATACCGGCAGCGGAATCAGCATTGGCAAGCAACCCGACACAGAGCTGAACGGACTCATGCCGTGCGCTTTGTACACCTCCATCATTGCCGCCTGAAGCTTCTGCGGGTCGCCTTTGTACTTGGTCTGAATGGCCTGCAGTTCCGGCTGAATACGTTGCATCGCCATGGAGCTGCGCATCGCTCGCTGATTCAACGGCCATAGAATGATGCGAACGGCAATACCGAACAGCACCAGAATCCAGCCGTACGACAAGCCCAGCGACGCCTTCATGAACAGCAACAGCTTGATCACCACTGTGGCGAAGGGCTGCACGACGCCCTGCAACCAGCCGCCGTACGGATTCGACGTTTCAAACTCGCGCCCCACGGCAACCAGTCGCGAGAATTCCTGCGGACCGGCATAGAGCTCGAACGACGCGCCGCCACCAATGAGCGGGGCAATGACCGTTCCCTGCGCACGTGTGGCGGCCTTGCCGGTCCGTACACCGCCGGTCACATCCAGCTCAGCGAAACCAGGCTTGCCGACCGGCGTGAGCAGTCCAACCAGGAAGTACTTGTTCTTGGCCACGACCCAGGTGATGGGTCCGGAGGCAATCTCGCGCTCGCCAGGATCAAGCGACGCGAATGTCACCCCTTTGGCGTTCTGTTTCTCCGGCTTGTACGCGTACGACAGGTGCGTCGCGTCCTCGACCGTGTCGGCTTCAGACGAGCGAAAGCCGGGCGGCATGTCCACCAGGAGGAAGCTGCCGTTGGTCTCGCCACCCACTGTGGCGGCGATGTTCACACGATAGCTGTCCGGCGCAAACGAATAGCTGATGGACACCGGACGGGCGGCCACGGTCGCATCGTATTGGACCGTGACCCGACCTTTCTCTTCACGCCGGGTGGTCGAAAAACGCTGCTGGTCGAGTCGCACGGTATCGCCTGGCAGCACCAATCGGAACGCAATCAGACGATCGTTTGGCCGAGCGAGTTCCACCGCAGCGCCTTTGGTCCGTCCGCGATCCTTGAGCGTCGGGTAGAGACCCAGCTCCGCGCCGATGAGTGCCGCGCCACGATTGGTGGTGCGATATACGGCGTGCGCCGTGGTTACCACGGTTGTGTCCACCGGGAGTCCGGCGGCGGCGGAATCTGGCTGGGCCGCAGCACCGGCACCTGGCACCGTGGCGGATACGGCCGATGCCACGGTCGCTGGGGTCGCTGCGCCGGGTGCGGACGTTGGTTCCGCCGCCGCCGTACCGCGCGACAGGCTATCAGTCTTGACGAGGCCCGATCCCGGTGCCGGCACTGGCGTCGGAAAGAGCATCGGCGTGAGAACAAGTACGGCCGCCATGAGGACGACGGCGAGGACGATGCGGCGTGGTTCCATGAGTCGAAAGAGGTACGCCGAGGGCGACTCGATCGCGCGAGGTCCGCGCGTTCAAGGGACCGGGTCGAAGCCCCCGGGCCGGAAAGGATGGCAGCGCCCGATACGACGAAGCGCCAACCAACCACCGCGCAGCGCACCGTGACGCTCCAGCGCCTCGATCGCATACGCAGAACAAGAAGGATAATAGCGGCACGCTCCCCCAAAGATGGGCGAGAGTGTCACCTGATACCCACGCACTGCCAGCACCAGCAGCGCCCGGGGTACTCGGCGGGTTGCACCGACGATCGCACCTACGATCGCCAACACCACGTTCGACTTGGAAGCCACGGCTGACGGCAAAGGCACACGACCCCTACGTGCTGACTCGCGATGGTGTGTCGACCGATGCGGGCCCGATCAGTCGTGCCGTCGGCACATCCATGGTGGCCAGCAGACGCGCCGTCTGCTGCACCTCACGCCGAAGTGCATCGAAATCACGAGTGTATGCCACCGGTGAGACCCGAAGTACGACATCGATGGGACGCAGCGCCGGCAACAGCTCAAGTCGCACCAATTCGCGCAGACGGCGCTTGAGTCGATTGCGATCGACGCCCGAGTGCTTGTACTTCGGAATCACAAAGCCGACGCGAGCGCACGCACGAAGGGAAGCGACAGCACGCACATCCATTGATGCCGTGCGCACCCGCTTCCCTTGATGACGGACCAACTCGAGTTCGCTCCCACGCGTTAGTCGCTGCGCGCGCGGGAACGAGCGGGACTCAGACGCCGGCGTACTTCGACGGGATCTGCACGGTGAGGCGCTTGCGCCCCTTCTTGCGGCGACGGCTCAGAACGGCGCGCCCCCACTTGTCTTCCATGCGCAACCGGAAGCCATGCTTGCGGAGGCGCTTGGTGTTGCGAGGGTGGTACGTGGGCTTGCCCATAGGAATCTCGTGCGGTTACGGCCGGACGGTATCGCGCAGAACACTGCAGGACGCCGAAAACGGCAGGCTTGAAGCAGACGTAGAAATGGCGGAAGGTCCAGCCTCGCAACTTACGCTAGGCTATGGCTTTCGGTCAAGGTCAACAGCGTCTCTTGCCCCCACTCACGAACTGAACGTTGGTCACGTGATTGACTTATCCACATCCGGCGCGGTAGCTTCGCCCCCCCGTCGTTCGCTCGACGACATCCATCAGATCGTTCCGATCGTCACGTCCCCCCGCCTCACCGAATGTCGCTCTCGCCCGCCGAACTCTGGGATCGCCTGCGCCAGCGCGCGCGCCAGGTGCTGCCAGAGCAGACGTATCGCACGTGGCTTGAGCCAACCGACGCCCTGACCGTCGAAGGCGACACGTTGCTCGTCGGATCGCCGGACCAGTTTTCCGCAGACTGGAATGAGTCCAAGCACGCGGACCTGCTCGCCAGTTTCAGTCCGGTTGCATTGGGCCACCCGCTCAAAGTGCGCTTCAAGGTGCATGAAGAACGGGTGGGACGCGTCCAGATGGACATGTTCGTTGCACCTCCGCCGGCGCCGTTTGTAGCGACACCAAAGCAACAGCAATCGCGTATATCAACGCCATTAAATCCAAGATATACGTTCGACCAATTTGTTATCGGCAAGTCCAACGACGTAGCAGCGGCCGCAGCCCAGGCCGCTGCCCAGGCGCCAGGCAAAGTCTACAATCCGCTCTTTATCTACGGAGAGACAGGGTTGGGGAAAACGCACCTCATGCAAGGCATCGCCCATGAGTTGCTCCGCCGCACCCCGACACTGCGCCTCGCCTACGTTGGTACCGAGCAGTTCACCAACGAGTTCGTGTCGGCGATCCAGACAGGACAGATGGGCGACTTTCGCCGACGCTTTCGCGAAATCGACTTGCTGCTGGTAGACGATGTGCAGTTCCTCAAGGGCAAAGAGTCCACCCAGGAGGAGTTCTTCCACACGTTCAACGCGATCTATGAAGCGGGTCGGCAGATCGTTCTGACTTCGGATCGGCCGCCCAAGGACATCCCGGGGCTTGAGTCCCGGCTCGTCTCCCGCTTCGAGTGGGGTATGGTGGCAAATATCGATGCCCCCGACCTCGAGCACCGAATCGCCATCCTCAAGAAGAAGGCGAGCCTCGACCATCTGGAGCTGACCATTCCTGATGAAGTCATCGAGTTCATCGCGCAACATGTAAAGTCATCAGTCCGCGAGCTTGAGGGATCCATCATCAAGCTCCTGGCCTACGCGTCTCTCAAACACCGCGATATTTCGGTGGAATTGGCGCGGGAAGCATTGCGCGACAAGCTCCGTGGGGCAGCACACTCCGAGTTTCCGGAGATTCCACCAACGTCCATCACGGTCGCCACCATCCAGCAGGTGGTCTCCCGCGAATGGGGGGTTACCCCCGACGGGCTTCGCTCCAAGACACGTACCAAGCAGCTCACCGGACCCAGACAGGTGGCTATGTACCTGTGCCGAGAGTTGCTGGCGTTGCAGCTGGTCGAGATCGGGAACGCGTTCGGTGGCCGCGACCACTCCACGGTTATTCATTCGCTCGATCGCGTGGCCGAAGACATGGCTGGTGAGCCTGGTTTTTCGGAGCGCGTGCTCAAGGTCCGGGGCATGTTGGAAACTCTGCGGACAACCGGACAGCTGGGGACCTGAGTCCCCAGCCGCCCACATCCATCCACAGTCTCGGCTGCGCGCCACGTGGACGGCTGGTGAGTCCATTCAGCATTCGACATCGAATACACATGATCGGACGTGGCGAAAGTGCTTCGCCGTACGTAAGTTGCAGCGCTTGTAGACAAGTCCACACGCCCTACTGCTACTACCTGTTTTTTATCTAAGAGTACTTTTAACAGCAGTCACTCCACAGAACGGGCAAAAACACCCGCATGCGCTTCACGATCTCGCGCGAGAAACTTCTCGAAGGACTGCAGGCGGTGACGCCGGCAGTGCCAGCCAAGACCACACTCCCTGTGCTGGCCAATCTGCTCGTCGAAACGACAGAGCGTGGTATTCGGCTATCGGCCACGGATCTCGACATTGCTGTCAGCACGGAGGTGGTTGCTGACGTCGAGACGGCGGGTGCGATCACGATTCCCGCCAAGAAGCTCAGCGAGATCGTGCGGGAGTTGCCGCCGTCTCCGGTGAAGCTCAGTGCGAGTGGTGAACAACGGATCTCGCTTGAATGCGGGCGATCGAAGTTCAAACTGCTGGGATTGCCCCGTGACGAGTTTCCCACGTTCCCCAACGTGCGTTTTGCAGACGCCTGGCGTGTAAAGTCCGGTGAGTTGCAGAAATTGATTCACCACACGGCATTCGCCGTCAGCACGGAAGAGTCTCGTCCGATTCTCAATGGCGTACTTTGGGAACTGCGAGACGACAAGATGCGCATGGTGGCAACCAACGGACATCGGTTGGCCAAGATGGAGGTGCAGGTAGACGGCAGCACAGCGCCCTCCAGCGACCTCATTGTGCCACCGAAAGCCCTCGAACAGATCAGGCGCTTGTTCCCGGCAGAAGAAGAGCTGGAAATCGCTCGTGGCGACAATCACCTGGGCTTTCGCTCTCCGTTCACCTCGGTCTTCACTCGACTCGTTGAAGGGCCATATCCCAACTACGAGCAGGTGATTCCCAAGGACAACGATCGCTACTGTCTGGCGGACAAAGCCGCGTTGACGAGTGCCCTCAAGCGCATGTCCGTCATTGCGTCAGACCAGACGCATCGCATCAAGATGTCCTTCAATTCCGGAATGCTGAAGTTCAGCGTGACCACCCCGGATCTCGGTGAAGCGCAGGATGAATTGCCAGTGCAGTACACTGGTGATCAGCTCGATATTGGTTTCAACGCCACATATCTGCTGGAGATTCTGCGCTACATGCCTACGGAACAGATCCGCCTGACGTTCAAGGCACCGGAGCGAGCCGCAACCATTGAGCCTGAAGGCTGGGACGACAGCGCGAAGTATCTGTGCCTGGTAATGCCGCTGCGCTTGATGGACTAGGTTCAGTTTCGCCGGACAACGTGTACGGTAAAATTCTGCTGAACACGTTGCGTTCTAGGCGTAGCTGGTTTGCTGCGATCGGTCATATCGAGCGTTACGGTACTGGCTCCATCAAGCAGCAACAGGGTGCCGGTGATGGCGTCGATACGGAATTCATCGTGTCCGCTTCCGGCGCCGCTGATTTCCAATGCACGCCAGGGGGATGCGCGTTTTCCCTCCAAGCGAATATTGGTGGTCCGACGTATCAGCACGGTAGCGAGTGGAAGTGCTCCGTCGATGCGTTCAACGACATACTCATTGCGTGAGTACACCGTAATTGGTATGCCGACCCGGCAAAAAAAACTTGCCGTACTATCACGCCATCGGTCGCCGGCCGACACCATCGCAGGAACGCGAACAAGAATGTCTCGCGCCAGCGCCGTCGCGCCAACTTCCGGTCGATCACATTCATTGGCGAGCGGTGGACGTGTCATGACCAAGACACGCTCGGCATCAAGCACCGCATCGAACTGCACTGAAGGCGGTACTGCGGTCGAAGGTGCGCCAGGAGGTGCGCCAGCTCCGCTGATTTGCACCGTAAACGAGTCTACACGGCCAGTTCCACGAAGCGCGCCGTCGCTGGCTCGTTGAAGCGCCAGCGTCACAATACCCTGACTTACGACCAGCTGCTCTTCTTTTCGACCAGCACTGTCACGTTCAACACGCGTGCGTGTCTGCACGGCGTACTGTCGTGCGCCTACCGTACCAGCAATGGACAGTCGCGCGAGCGCTGGAATCGCCACCGATGATGGTGGCGTCGGTATGGGAGTTGCTACTGGAGCCGCTGGCGGAGCAAGAACAGGTTTGGAACTGCACCCCACAGCTACCGGTGCCAAGGCACACAATACGACGGTCCGGACCTGGCCCAGGATGATGGAAACGCGTGGACAGTATTGCATGCTGCGTGTAGCCACCCTTCCACAGTGAAGAAAGAGTACGGGGCGATCGCCGGCCTGTAAGCCGGGTTCTGTCAGTACACTTGCGTGCACTGGACGGTCATTCCTCTCGGCGTTCAGTCACCCGAACGCTCCAGCAGCCTACCCGCGACTCGATGCCTTGCGGCATCGCTTTCGAGACGGGCCGTCTCTCGTCGCTTATTTGGCCTTGCTCCGGCTGGGGTTTGCCGAGCCGTTGACGTTGCCGCCAACGCGGTGGGCTCTTACCCCACCGTTTCACCCTTACCGCAGCTTGCGCCACGGCGGTTTGTTTTCTGTTGCACTGTCCGTCACACGCCGCTCACGCCGCATGTGCCCAGGAATTACCTGGCAACCTGCCCTGTGGAGCCCGGACTTTCCTCGGCGATTCCGGCTTGCGCCGTGCACGTCGCGACCGTCCGGCCGACGACCTCCCGTGCCGCAATATAGCACAGGCCACCGCATCGAAATATCGCCGAGTCGTTCGGCGTCCTGCCGTTTCGTGACGCAGCGCTGACGCCATGCAGTACGGTTGCCAGAGTCGATACGGACTATCCGATCACGCCGTTCACGTCTTCATCGAGTCTTCTCGCCCATGAACATCAATGCCAGGCCAATGCCCGTCGGTTCATCCTCCACGTCTTCATCTCTCACGGATGGGACGGTGGCCACGTTCCTGACGCCAGCCGAACAACTGCGGGTCGATGCTGCCGGAGAAGGGTGCTACCACACCGTGCATCGGAACAGTCTCGACGAACTGCTGGTCGATCTTCGCACGCAGCGCGTCTCTGCCGTGCTCGTCTCCGTCGCTCGCTATCAGACACAACACAACACGCAGATGGCTCGACTGGTACGTGAATTTCCGCGCGTTCCTGCAGTAGCGTTGTTGACTGCCACTGAACCAGCATCCACGCAGTCCGTGCTCGCACTCGGCCAAATCGGCGTACGCTCGCTGGTGGATGTACGCGACCCACGTGGGTGGCGCGATCTACGCCAGCTTGTCAGTGCAGAGCGTGGCGAGTCCATCGATCGCCTTGCCATTGCGCGCATTCATGACGACCTGCACCATGCGCCCACGGATTGTCGTCGTTTCTTTGAGCAGCTCTTCCTTGCCGCACCGTCTGTCACCACGGTCCGTCAACTGGCGCGAGGCTTGGGTGTGCTGCCAAGTACGTTCATGAGTCGATTCTTTCGTGCACAACTACCCGCGCCCAAGCGCTATCTCGCAATGGCGCGTCTGGTCAAAGCCGCGCGACTGTTCGAGAATCCGGGCCTGAGTATCTCCCATGTGGCCTATCACCTGGAGTACTCCTCACCACAGAGCTTCTCTCGGCATATCCAAACCATGATCAGTTGTTCGGCGGTGGAATTCCGACGCAACTTCGACGGTGAGCGCATGCTCGAGCGCATGCGAAATGATCTGGTGCTTCCCTACGTCTCGGCGCTGCAGCACTTCGAGCCCTTTACGGTACCGCCGTCGTGGACGTCGCGACTTGTGGCAATACCGCATTGACACGACGGCGCGTCCTACGCGGCTGAACGACGCGGCGGCGCGGCAGACTGGTGTGAGTCGCCGAGAGCAGTCGCCGAGGGATTGGTCTTTGGATTGGTCGTAGGATTGGCTGATGCGATGAGGGCGCTCGTGAGCGAGTCGCCGCTCTCCCGAAGCGTGACCGGATGTTCCGCCGTGTGCCGCACGACCAGGGCGCGCATGCGTGCGGCGGTTTGCGAGAGTTGTGCCGCGCTGTGGGACAGCTCGTCAATGCTCCGGCGCTGCGCGGTCGCGGCCTCGGCGGCGTGAACAGCGGCGTCCGCCGCGCGCCCAGCCGAGGCGTCCAATGCCTCAAAAGCGCCGGCAACACTTGAAGAGAATTGTGCCTGTGATTGTGCAAGTTCCGCGACGTCATCGCTCTGTTTTGTCACGCGAGAGATTCCGTCGACCATGGCGCTGAGCGCGGTGGTGGCGGCCTGTGCGATGTTGCCGGCACCTGCCACTTCGCGTGCGGTTCTGTCCATTGCGCCAACGGCACCACCGACGTCGTCACGGACCCGTTGGACGGTGCTGGTGATCGTCTTGGCAGCCAACGCACTCTCTCCGGCCAATTTGCGGATTTCGTCCGCAACCACGGCGAATCCCAGTCCGTGCTCGCCAGCTCGTGATGCTTCGATGGCGGCATTCAACGCCAGCAAGTTGGTCTGACGTGAAATGCGCGACACCAGCGTGATGAAGTCGCCGACCCGTTCGGACGCCGGTTCGAGCATTCGTACTCGGGCGGCTGTTTCGTCGACGTCCGCGCTGACCCGAAGAAGTGCCTGTGCCGCCCGCTCAATCGCTTCGCGACTTGCCGACGCCGATTCATCGAGGGCATGGGCCTCGAGCGCCGTGGCGTCGGCTTTTTCTCTCGTGGCATCAGCGGTTTCACGCGCTCGATACCCTGCCTGCACACCATGGTTTGCCCGTGCGCGTTGCTGGGCAATTTCGTTGCCGAGATCCTGCGCGCCCGTGCCCACTTCCGCGGCGCGGCGCTGGAGTTCGTTGGCCGAACCGTACACTTGCACTGCCACGGCCGCGAGTTCGTCGGATTCCTGCTGCATCGTTTCGATGACCAGCGTCAGGTCATCGAGCATGCGATTGTAGCTGCGCTCCAGAAATCCGAGTTCGTCATCGTGTCTCGCATCGGCACGTGCGTGCAGATTGCCACGTTCCACTTGCGCCATCCGTTCTCTCGTGCGCCGGATACGGGTGATCAGGCGCGATGGCATCTGAATGACCTGTTGCGCAACCACCACCAACATCACAGCGGCCAACAGGACCTGCGGCCATGGAGACGCATCGGCCGGTCGGGTGATTGCGAACCCCCAGCTGGCCAGCAGGAAACCACTCGTGGAGGCGAGGGTCGTCACGTAACCCAGTGACGGGCCTCGATCGAACGAATACGGCACAATGGCCAGGATGTAGGTCAGTACCAGCACCGGCGATCCGAACAGAAAAACAACGCCACTGATAAGGACCGTATCAAAGACGGCAAAGACGTGGCGGAGCCACCAGCGGTACCAATGCGGTCGCGAGCCAATGAGCGCGAGCAGCCAGTTGGCGCCGATTGCCAGGCAGAACATCGTCAGCACCGCCGTCAGCGACACGACGGCCAGTCCGAGCTGCATGCCGACGATGAGGACGCCGGCAATGAAGATGGTGCTCCAGAAACGACGCCGTGCGGCAACCCTGAAGGTGGCGACGTCTTTCGACCGTTCTTCTTCGAAGAGGGCTTGTGCGGAGTCGGTGGGAGTGCGGTACGTCTGCGGCACGTGGTCTGGGATGGGAGAAGTCTTCCCTTGCAGACGCACCAGCGCGGGTCAGAATAACAGCCTAGACTGTCAACTCCGACGCTTGTACCAGGGTGAGCACCGAAAGCCCGGTGGCTTCGATCGCTTCTCGCCCCCCCTCCTGGCGGTCCACGAGCGCGAGGACGCCCAAGACCGTGCCACCGGCTGCCCGGATGGCCTCGACCGCCTTGAGCGCAGAGCCGCCGGTGGTGATGACGTCTTCCACTACAATGACGCGGTCGCCGCTCACAAAGGGGCCTTCAATCAAGCGACCTGTGCCGTGAGCCTTTGCTTCTTTGCGCACCGTAAAGGAGCGGATCGTGGCACCCTCGCCTCGTTCCTGGGCCAGCGCGCTGGCGTGGGCGATGGCGTACGATATGGGATCGGCGCCGAGCGTCAGCCCGCCAACAGCATCGACCGGCCAGCCGCTGTCGCGGACCGCCTGGAGCGCTTCCCGCCCAATCAGTAGCTGCCCTTCGGGACTCATGGTGGTGAGTCTGCAGTCGACGTAAAGCGTGGACCGTCTGCCGGAGGCAAGCACAAAATCGCCCCGCTTCGCCGAACGATCGGAAAGCAGGGCGACCAGTTGCGCGTGTGACGACTTAGCGGCCAAACAGCCCTTTCATCTTGCCGAAAAGACCGGCCTTGCCGTCGGCCGTCGCGTCGGGGGCCGCGGCCGCCGGCGCCGAAAGCGCCGCTGCAGAGAACGCATCCGAGAACGCGGTGACGGATGCGTACCGTTCGGCCGGCGCCTTGGAGAGCGCGCGCATGATCACGGCTTCGATCTGTGGAGAGAAGACGAGTCCCGGCTTGGCCTTGTTGAGCGATGTCGGCGGTTGCGTGAGCAGCTGGGAAAACAGCTCGCGCGGCGACTTTCCAGTGTACGGCAACGCCGCCGTCAGCAGGAAATACGCGATGGTGGCCAACGAGTACTGATCCGCAGCTGGACCAACCAGCTCGCCCGAGAGCGCTTCCGGCGCCACGTACATCAGCGTGCCCACAAAGAACCCAGCACGCGTCAGGCGCTGATCCGGAGCGGCATCGGTATCGGCCGCAATGCCGAAGTCGAGCAGCTTCACGTGATGCGAGGCCGGATCGTACATCACGTTTTCCGGCTTCAGATCGCGATGCACAATGCCGGCATCGTGCGCCGCCTGAACGGCACCACAGATCTGGCTCATGATTTCCGCGACTTCCCGGCTCGGGAGCGGCCCCGACCGTTCCGCGTGCTTGTCGAGGATCTCCCCCGATGCCCATTCGATGGCCAGATAGTAGCGATCGCCATCCGACTGCCCGTAGTCTAGGGTGCGGATGATGTTGGGGTGTTGTACTCGAGCGCCGAACTGCGCCTCGCGCAGGAAACGCGCGACAGCGGTTTTGTCGTGCTGCAGCTTTTCGCGCAGCACTTTCAGGGCAACGGTACCGTGCTGGGGGTGGTCTGCGCGAAAGACGGTCGACGTCCCGCCTTCGCCAACCTTTCCGCGGACCGTGTAGCCGGCCAGCGTAGTTCCGACTATCGTCTCGATGGGCACGAGGCGAACGTAACGCCGATCAGCAGTCAGGGGCAAGGCAGCATGAGCGATAAGATGGAATAGGATCGCGATTGATACCGTCGTGGGACGACCGAGCCGGACCGAACGCGCTGGCTGGCGGTAGATATCGACAGCGTTACCGTGCGTTCTCTATGTGTTCTCTTTCACAGCTGGGAGTCTTTCGCCGCATGCCGCAGCAGCGTCCATCGCAGCGTCCACCGCAGCGTTCGCGCCACCTTCCAGGTTTGGTGCTGGCCGTCGGGCTGATGATGACGGGCGCGCTGTCGGCGTGCGCGGGCGGGCGTTCTGTGAGTCAGCCAGCGGCGCCGGGGCCCAGGGCAGGGGGAACACCGTTGGCACCGGGCGCACCGGGTGGCGTACCGGTTGCCAATGAAATGCAGCGGCTCTACCGCAGCATGGGTCTGTTGGCCGGGGCGGGGGCGATTCCGTTTGTCTCGTCGGTGTCGTTCCTCCGCTCGCCAACGGTCGATACCACGCTGGTGCTGGTGGCGATGTCCATGCCGTCGCGTTCCCTCGGCTTTGGACGCGAGGGAGATCGCTATGCCGCCAACTACACGGTGCGACTGGAAATCCGGCAGGGCCTGAACGTCGTTCGGCAGATCGAGGCGAATGAGACCGTTCGCGTGCCAACTTTCCGGGAGACTACCCGCACCGACGAGAGCGTGATCTGGCAGCAATTCCTTCGGCTGCCTCCCGGACGCTACACGCTGGCCGTCGCGGTGAAGGACCAGTCGAGTATCCGGGCGGCGTCGGAGGAGGTCTCGATTATTGTGCCACAGCTGCGCTCCGGGGCTATCGGGTCGCTGATTCCGGTCTACGAAGCGATCCCGCGCTCCACGGCGGACTCGTTGCCGCGGCTTCTGGCGCGGCCCCGCGCCACGGTGACCTTCGGCTCGGACTCGGTGCTGCCGGTGTACATCGAAGCGGTGGGACCGGAAGCGCCTGCGCGGGTGCACGCGCGTCTGCTTGGTGAAGGGGATCAGGTCATGTGGGACAGGAACCTGGACCTCGTGGCTCGCGGTGCGGCGCGCGATATCACGGTAGGCGTACCGGTGGCCTACATGGGCATCGGTATCACGACGCTGGAAGTCAGTGCGCCGGGTCGGTCGGACACCGCACGAACCCGCATCTTCGTGAGCCTCGGTGACGACCTGCCCATCGCCTCGTTCGAAGAAATGCTCTCCTACCTGCGCTACTTCACCGCGCCGGAGCGGCTCAAGGCGCTCAAGGATGCGTCGACGACGCAGCGGGCCGAGGTGTGGGCGCAGTTTCTCAAGAGCACCGATCCATTGCCGGGGACGTCGGAACACGAAGGGCTCCGGGACTATTTCCAACGCATTCGGGCAGCGAACGTCCGTTTCCGCGATGATGCACAGGTTGGTTGGTTGTCCGATCGGGGCATCGCGTTTGTCGGGCTCGGTGATCCGGACAACGTGTTTGATTCCGGATCCAACGATCCAAGTGCGCGAGTTCGGACGCAGATCTGGGAGTATCGGGAGTACCGGCTGCGGCTCGAGTTTCTCGACCAGAGCGGATTTGGTCGCTGGCGCCTGAATGCACAGGGCATGAGTGACTTGCAGAACGCGATCCGTCGCCGGATGGCCTCGCGACCGTGAGCGATGTCACGCGTCCGACTGCGCCACGACTCTTCCTGATCGACGGCTACGCACTCATCTATCGGGCGTTTTTCGC
>JANNEV010000485.1:0-2623 GCA_031379145.1 Gemmatimonadaceae bacterium | reverse complement strand
GGTGTTTTTGTTTCTCCTCGGTAATGGCCCGGCCCGCCGCCTTTTTCTTTGAGATGTTTTTGGGGGTGATCGGGGCCGCCTCGTACGCCCTCGGGTTCCGGCTCGCCAAGTACGCCTTCCCAACGCGCCATTACCGCGGTGGCGAGGCAGTTGCCCAGCAAGTTGACTGAGGTGCGCGCCATGTCCATTATGGCGTCGACCCCGAGAATGACTGCTATGCCTTCCAGCGGAAGGCCAAATTGCGCCAGCGCCCCGGAAAGAATCACCAATGACGCGCGCGGTACGGCAGCGACGCCCTTGGATGTCAGCATGAGCGTCAGCATCATGAGCAACTGCTGGCTGAGCGGCATGTCGATGCCCGCGGCTTGCGCCACGAACACGGACGCGATGGCCAGATAGAGCGTGGAGCCGTCGAGATTGAACGAATAGCCCGTGGGCAGCACGAATGACACGATACGGCGCGGCACGCCGAACTTCTCCATCGCCGTCATGGCCTGCGGAAAGGCCGCCTCGCTCGACGCCGTGGTGAACGCGATCAGCCAAGGCTCGCGCACGAGCTTCCAAAAGCGCAGCAGCGGAATGCGCATGATCAGAGCGACGGGCACCAACACGAACACGACGAAGACGATGAGCGACACGTAGAGCGTGCCCACGAGCTTCGCCAGGTTGAGCATCACTCCCAGCCCACTCTTTCCCACCGTGACGCCGATGGCCGCGCCGATGCCGATGGGTGCGTAGGCCATGACGATGCCGACGAACTTGAACATCACGTCGCTCAGCGACTGCAGCCAATCGAGCATGACCTTTTTCGATGGCCCCTCGACACGCGCGAGCGCAACTGCGAAGATGATGGCGAAGAACACGATCTGCAGCACCTCATTCTGTGCGGCAGCTTCGAAAAAGCTTTGTGGCACCGTGTGCTCAAGTACGGAGCTGAACGTCGGGGTCTTCGCAGCGAGCGCCTGAAACTCCTCGCCTCCGCTTGTCGCCAACTGCACTCCCACGCCCGGCTTGACCCAGTTGACCGCGATCAGCCCGATTGCCAACGCCAGCGTGGTCACGATCTCAAAATAGATAATCGAGCGCAGGGCGAGCTTCCCCACCTTCTTCATGTCATCGCCGTGACCCGCGATGCCCACCACCAGCGTGCTGAAGAGCAACGGAACGATCAGTGACTTGATCATCCGCAGGAAGATGTTGGCAAACGGCTTCAGATTGACCGCGAATTCCGGTGCCAGCCATCCGATCAGAATGCCGACAACCATGGAGATCAGAATCCACTGCGAGAAACCGATGCCGAGAAATCCCCGGCTTTTTGGCGCGATGGATGCGCTCGACGATGCAGCGTTGGACATGGAAGCCTGGGTCAAATGAACAGCGGAGCCAGCACGAGAGTGATCGTGGACAGCAGCTTGATCAACACGTGCAGCGAGGGGCCGGCCGTATCCTTGAACGGATCGCCGACGGTATCACCAACCACAGCGGCCTTGTGTGCGTCGGACTTCTTGCCGCCATACGCACCGGTTTCGATGTACTTCTTGGCGTTGTCCCATGCGCCGCCGCCGTTATTCAGGAATCCTGCCATCAGAATGCCAACCACGGTCGCGATCATCAGGAATCCGGCGACTGACTCCGCGCCGAGGTACTCGCCCGGTCCGCTCAGCTGTTTGAACACCAGACCAACGCCGATCGGAAACACGAGCACGAGGAACCCAGGCAGCACCATGGCCTTGAGCGCGCCGACGGTCACGATGTCGACACAGGCGGCATAGTCCGGCTCCTCGGTCCCCAACATAATGCCTGGGCGCTCCTTGAACTGGCGGCGCACCTCGGTGATCACGCTCTGAGCCGCCTTGCTCACCGCCGTCATCGCCAGCGACGAAAACCAGAAGACCAGCATGCCGCCGATGAGGGCACTCACAAAGACCTGCGGCTTGCTCAGGTCCACGTGCAGCGCCTGACCCGTGTAGTTCTTGACTTCATCGAGGTACGCCGAGAACAGCAGAAACGCCGCGAGCGCGGCAGAACCAATCGCGTATCCCTTGGTGAGCGCTTTCGTGGTGTTTCCCACGGCATCAAGGCGATCAGTCTTATTGCGAATGGCCTCAGGCTGCTTGGACATCTCCACAATGCCACCGGCATTGTCGGTGATTGGTCCAAACACATCCATGGCCAAGATGTATCCCGCCGTTCCCAGCATACCCATGGTCGCCACGGCCGTGCCGAACAGTCCGCCCGCGGGCGCTCCGTCGATCATGATGCCACTGCTGCGACCCAACATGAAGCTGCCGACCAACGCCGCCGCGATCGTGAAAACGGGCAGTACCGTCGACTCCATGCCCACCGACAATCCCATGATGATGTTGGTGGCCGGACCGGTTTGCGATGCCTCGGCGATGCTCAGCACCGGGCGATAGCGATACTCCGTGTAGTACTGTGTGATGAACACAAACGCGATCGACGTGACGACTCCGATCATCGCGCACCCGAAATAGTGCAGCCACGCGTTCGGCGCTTCGGGTGTGACCAGCAGCCACTTGCAGGCGAAAAATATGGCCACGCTGACCAAGGCGGACGTCAGGTAGTACCCACGGTTCAGCGCCTTCATCGGGTCGGCATCTTC
>JANNEV010000482.1:0-4009 GCA_031379145.1 Gemmatimonadaceae bacterium | reverse complement strand
TCGGGCGGCACCGAGGCGACGTTCACGGCGCTGCTTGCCGCGCGGACGCGCGCGATCCCCAACGTGTGGGCCAAAGGCATTCCCTCGCCCGCGCCGGTGCTCGTCTGCGGCGCGCACGCCCATTACGCCGTGACTCGTGCGGCGGGCGCGATGGGACTGGGCCTGGACCGCGTGGTCGTCATTCCCGCGAAGGATCATCGCATGGATGTCGCGCTGCTGCGAGCCAAGCTCAAGCAGCTGCACGACGCCCACATCAGCGTGATGGCGGTGGTCGCCACGGCGGGGTGCACGGCCACGGGAAGCTTCGACGACCTCGAGGCCATCGCTGATGCCTGTCATGAATTCAAGGACGGGCACGGCGACCTGTGGCTGCACGTGGATGCTGCCCATGGTGGTGCGGCCATGATGTCGGTGGAGCATCGGCATCGGATGCGCGGAATCTCCCGTGCCCGATCGATTGCGTGGGATCCGCACAAGACGCTGCTGCTTCCGCTTGCTGTCGGCTTGCTGCTGATGCGTGACGAGCGCGACCTCGACGGTGCCTTCTCGCAACGGGCACCCTACCTCTTCTCCGATAAAGAGGACTCCCGGACTTGGGATCTCGGACCGCGCAGCTTTCAGTGTTCACGACGCGCCGACGTGCTCAAGCTGTATGTGGCCATCGAGCGCTATGGCGCCGACGCGCTGGCGGCCTTGTACGATCGACTGTGCCGTCGTGCCGGTGCGCTGCATGCAGTGCTGTCACTGCGCCCCGATTTCGTACCACTCCACGAGCCGGAGTCCAACATCCTGTGCTTCGCCTGGATGCCGGCCGGTGTCTCGGAGGCTCGTCGTGATGAACTGACCGACCTCCTGCGTGAACGGTACAATCGGTCGGGACGTGGATACATCACCATCACCACGCTGGACGGGCGGCGCGTACTGCGCATTACGGTCATGAACGCGCGCACCACTGAGGAGCATCTGCAGCGGATGGTGGACGGGCTGGTGGCGGAGGGCAAGGCCGTGCTGTCGCACGAGGGGTACTGACGCCACAGTGGCACCGATGCGTGTTGCACCGATGCCACCGGACGTGTGATTGCCGAACACCTGCGATTCGTGGTCTATCGGTACTTCTCCATCAGCGATTGCAGCGCGGCATTGCCAGGACACAGGAGCTCGTAGGGAAGATCGACGAGCGGTTGTTTGACTGTCTTGGACACGGCATGCATATCCTGGCCGCCCTCATCGAGGAAGAGCAGGCCGGTCGCCACTTCGTGGCGGAGCTGGCAGGCGCGCACGTGCGCGTACGCGGCCTCGCGGTTGGTCGCGTCGTAACCCTCAGCGGTCTTGCGAAAGCGCACGGTGCTGCCGTCGTGCATCGTGACGACGGAGACGGCATCGTTGGTTTCCGGTGCGGTGATCTCGCGCCGCAGCGGCACAAAGTCCGCGGCCGAAATCTCCACCTCATGCTCGCGCGTGAACTTGTAGCTCTTGGTTGATCCCTCGTGGTCGTTGAACGTGACGCACGGGGAGATGACATCGATGATGGCCAATCCGTTGTGCGAAAGCCCGGCCTTGAGAATGGGCACGAGCTGCGCCTTGTCGCCGGAGAAGCTGCGTGCGACGAACGTCGCACCGAGCGTCAGCGCGAGCAGGACCGGGTCGATGGGAGGCTGTACATTCGCTTCGCCCTTCTTGGATGTGGAGCCGATGTCCGCCGACGCGGAGAACTGCCCCTTGGTGAGTCCGTACACGCCATTGTTGTCGATGACGTACAGCATGCGCACGTTGCGGCGAATCGCATGCGACAGCTGGCCCAGTCCAATGGACAGGGAGTCACCGTCTCCGGATATGCCGATGTACGTGAGGTCACGATTCGCGGCGTTGGCGCCCGAGGTGACCGACGGCATGCGTCCGTGCACGCTGTTGAAGCCGTGCGACTGCTTCATGAAATAGGCGGTGGTCTTGGACGAACACCCGATGCCACTCATTTTCGCCGCGCGATGGGGCGGCAGCGCGAGTTCCCAGAACGACTGCACCAGTGCGGCGGTTACCGAATCATGACCACATCCCGCGCAGAGCGTGGACATGGCCCCTTCGTAGTCGCGTACCGTGTAGCCGAGGGCGTTGCGCTGGAGTCCCGGATGGCGGACCGGTGGTTTGGCGATGGAGGTCATGCGGTCACCTGGGAGCAATGGTTCGAGACTGCCGTGACCACCACATTGGCGGTGAGAGGCATGCCGCCGTAGTCGAGCACCGCGATCATGTGGTCGCGGGGGAC
Source organism: Gemmatimonadaceae bacterium (assembly GCA_031379145.1). Lineage (GTDB taxonomy): Bacteria > Gemmatimonadota > Gemmatimonadetes > Gemmatimonadales > Gemmatimonadaceae > Gemmatimonas. The sequence continues at coordinate 1,746 of JANNEV010000482.1, read as the reverse complement.
GCCAGTCTCGATGGCGATGAGTGCGCGAAGCTGCGCGTCGCGATTCTGTTCGACCACGAACACCGTGCTGTGCGCGTCGATGAATTCCTTGACCGATGCGTTGAACGGAAACGCCTTGATGCGCATGTAGTCGACCAGGATGCCCTGTTCGCGCAGGCGATCCATCGCCTCGAGTACCGCCGCGTGACAGCTGCCCAGCGACACGATGCCAACGTCCGCCCCCGGCTGCCGGTGGAACTCCGGCGCCGGAACGACCGTGGCGGCCGTGGCGAACTTTCGCGTCAGCCGATCCACGACCTCCTGATACGCGTCCGAGTCTTCGGTGTAGGCGCCGTGCTTGTCGTGACCCGAACCGCGCACGAAGTACGCGCCGTTGGGATGTACGCCGGGGAGCGTGCGCGCGGCGATGCCATCGCCGTCCACGTCGAGATAGCGAGAAAACTTCTTGACCTTTTCGAGATCGTCGGCGTCGAGCACTTTGCCGCGATCCGGGGTGTACTGGTCGTCCCACTGCAGCCGTTTGCACATCCAGTCGTTCATGCCGATGTCCAGGTCGCTGGCGACGAACACCGGCGTCTGGAAGCGTTCGGCGAGATCGAATGCGATCACGCTCACGTAAAAGCACTCTTCCGGGCTGCAGGGAAACAGGACGATGTGCTTGGTGTCGCCGTGTGATGCGTACGCGAGCGACAGGATGTCGCCTTGTTGCGTACGTGTGGGCATTCCAGTGGCTGGCCCGGTGCGCTGGATGTCGTAGAAGACAGCGGGAATTTCGGTGTAGTAGGCCAAGCCGATGAACTCCTGCATCAGCGAGATGCCGGGTCCCGAGGTGTTGGTGAACGCTCTCGCGCCCGCCCACCCGGCGCCAATGGCGATGCCGGCGGCGGAGAGCTCGTCCTCGGCCTGAATGATGCAATAGCGCGCCAGTCCCGTTTCGGGTTCGACGCGGAACTTCTCGCAGAAGCTCTTGAACGCTTCCATGAGCGACGTGGACGGCGTGATCGGGTACCAGGCGCCGACCGTCGCGCCGGCGTACACGGCGCCCAGTCCTGCGGCCGTGTTGCCATCGATGATGATGGAGCCGCTCGTGGCGTCCATTTTTTCGAGGTGGAACGGCAGCGGGCACTGGAAGTGCGCCTTGGCGTAGTCGTAGCCCAGCCGGATGGCCGTGTTGTTGGCATCCAGCAGTTTCTTCTTCTTGGAGAACTTCTCGAGCAGCATCTGCCCGACAATGTCCATGTCGATTTCGAGCAACGCGGCAAGTGCGCCGGCGTACACGATGTTGCGCAGCAGCGTGCGATCGCGATCGCCTACGAATGTTTCGACGCACATGCGGCCGAACGGAATGCCGAGGATCGTGATGCCTTCACGCACCAACTCCGGCTCGAGCGGCCAGGAGGAATCGTACAACAGGTATCCGCCGGGGCGCACCGTGGCCACGTCCTTGGCGTAGGTGCTCGGGTTGAGCGCGACCACGAGGTCCACGTGCTGCGGACGCGCCGTATAGCCGTCCTTGCTGACGCGAATCTCGTAGAAGGTCGGCAGCCCCTGGATGTTGGACGGGAAGATGTTCTTGCCCGTGACCGGGATGCCCATGCGGAAGATGGCCTGCATGAGCAGGCTGTTCGCGCTGGCCGAGCCCGTGCCGTTGACGGTGGCCATCTTGAACGCAAAATCGTTGATGCCGCTCATACACTCACAGGGATGGTGGTTCCGGACGGACCGAACACGTAGGGCAGCACGAGC
>JANNEV010000475.1:0-2088 GCA_031379145.1 Gemmatimonadaceae bacterium | reverse complement strand
TTCTCGATCAGCTGCGCGTGGATCTCGGAGCCCGACATGCGCTGGCCCACCGGGGTCTCCTGCTCATCGTGCAGGGCGATCGCCGTGGGGCCGATGATGACGATCTGGTTTTGCAGCAGGCTCGCGTCAACCTTGCCCTGCAGCACGTCGATGGCCGAGACGAAGCGCTCAGGCACATGGGCCGAGAAGTACGGGCGCACGGAGCCGTCTGGATCGGTGCGCATCTTCAGCGCGCCCACCGACACGCTGCGCACCTCGGTGCCAGAGGCGTTCAGGCGGACCACCGGTGAGCGGTCCGCGACGCGCAGCAATTCGACGGCAAACGACGGCACCAGCGTACCGTTGACGCTGGCCACCAGCGGCATGTGGCGCACCACGCCGCGCGACACGTCCACCGACACCAGGCCCCAGCCGGCGGCGTGGGCGTTGAGCACGTCGATCGAATTCAACGCGCCAGCGTAGTCGGCGACGTCGGGTGCGCCAAACGTGCCTTGCTGCTTGCGTGTCACGGTCACCGGTGCAGCGCGCAAGGGCGAGTTGGCGGTGGCCTCGGGCAGGCCGGCAAAGGCCAGCACGGTGGGCACCGTCTGCAAGGTGCGCGCCAGCACGATGTCGTTGGCAGGCAGCGCCTTCAGCAAGGCTGACAGCGCCGGGTCGATCTGCGCGGCCTGGTTCGCGATCTGGTCCGGCGACATCGCGTCGACCTCGGCCAGCAGCATGTCCAGGCCAATGGCAGCAGGCTGGCCGGACTGCACGGCCTGCAGCAGGCGGGCCAGCGCCGTGCGTGGCCAGGGCCACTGACCCAGCGCCAGCAGGCTGGCCTGGTCGATGGATACGATCGTCACTGGCAACTGCCGGGCCTGGCGCGGCCAGGCAGCCTGATGCAGGTCCCACCAGGCAGCCTGCATGCGCGGTGTCCAGGGTGCCGACAGCGCGGTCAGCACGACGAAAGCCAGCAACACCACGCCTCCGGTCAGCCGGACGCGTCCCGCGCCGGTCTGTGCCAGAGCGCGCGCCGTGCGCAGGTTCACAGGGCGATTTCCAACCCGTCGTAGGCCGCGCTGATGCGCAAGGGCCTCTCGCCGCGCGTGATCTGTTCCAGCCGCTGCGTCTCGGCGAGCAAGGCATCGAGTGCCTTGTCGTCGGCCACAGGCTCGTGGTGGTACAGGCACAGGTGCCTGGCGCCGGCGAGTTGGCACAGCTCCACACCGACGATGTTGCTGGAATGCCCCCAGTCGGCCTTCACCGAGACGACATCGGCCAGCGAATACATGCCGTCGAAGATGACCAGGTCGGCGTCGCGGAAGAACTCGACGACGCGTTGTGTGTGCGCTGCCTCGTCCAGGGGATGCTCGCCGTCGGTGGAATAGACCAGCACGCGGCCGCCCTGATCGAAGCGGTAGCCGTAGGAGTCGCCGCCATGCCTCTGCAGCATCGGCGTCACGCCGAGGCCGCCGAGTTCATGACGCTGCCCCGGCTGCAGCTGCACGAACTCGAGCGCAGCGCCGAAGATCGAGAAGTCCACCGGAAACGAGGGCTGCGCCTGCTGGCGGCGCAGCGCGAATTCGAGCTCGGCGTGGCAGCCGTAGATGACGACGCGATTGCCAGGCAGGTAGGCCGGCACGAAGAACGGCAGGCCCATGATGTGGTCCCAGTGCAGGTGCGACTGGAAGATGTGGAAGGTGCGGCCGGTGCCCAGCTTGCGCGCCATCAAGGACTGCCCCAGTGCGCGCAGGCCGCTGCCCATGTCGCAGATGAAGACATCCGAGCTGTCGGTTTCGATCTGCACGCAGGAGCTGTGGCCGCCATAGGTTCCCACGGTGGCAAACGGCAGTTCATCCAGGAACTGATCGATACCGGATTCACCTTTCAGCGCGCGGCCCTGTGCGGCCAGCAGCACGTCCTTGAGCTTGCGTCTCAGGCCCCCGGCGGTCAGCGCCACCGGCATCGAACCGCGCGTGCCCCAGAAGCGCACTCGCATCACGGGGACCCGTCTGCGGCGGCGAATTTCGCCTGCGCCTCGGCCGAGCACAAGGCCAAGGCGTCGGCCAGCGTCGGTGTGAGCGTCAGCACCTTGTCGAAGCGGCT
>JANNEV010000374.1:0-1526 GCA_031379145.1 Gemmatimonadaceae bacterium | reverse complement strand
CCATCGGAATTGACCTGAATGATTTATCCGAATGTCAAGAGAAATTAAAGACTCCAATCCAGAGAGTGTAAAGTGAGATGTGTAAAGTCTAGAAGCTAGATGTGGAGACGATCCTCAAAGAGGATCGCAAAGCGGTTCAGGGCAGGTTTCCAATCCCGAATCGGCAACGTCCACTTCTTGGAGATATTCCGCATTGCCAAATAAACCAATTTGAAAGCAGCATCATCGGAAGGAAAAATCTGTTGAGATTTAATCACTTTCCGCAAACTACTGTTCATCGACTCAATCGCATTGGTGGTATAAATCGCCCTGCGAATCTCGGTAGGGAAAGCAAAGAAAGGGATAATGTTTGCCCAATGACTGCGCCAAGACTTAGAGATCGACGGATATTGCTTGTCCCATTTTTCGGCAAAGAGTTCGAGATTAAACTCTGCCTCCGATTCAGTAGCTGCACTGTAAATAGCCTTGAGGTCAGCACAGACTTGCTTGCGTTGTTGCCAAGGCACAAAAGCGACCGAGTTACGCACCATATGGACAATGCACAACTGTACCTGAGTTTTGGGAAATACCGTTTCAATGGCATTGGGAAAACCAGTTAAACCATCGACACAAGCAATCAAAATATCCTTGACCCCACGGTTGTGAATTTCGGTCAGTACTGACAACCAGAATTTGGCACCATCCCAATCGGGAAATCCACATCCCCAATAATTCCTTGTACCCGTCCATGTTTACCGCCAGTGCAAAGTACAGGGATTTATTGATTACCCGACCATTGTCTCGGACTTTGATGACTAGACAGTCCAGAAATACGATCGGGTAAACTGCATCTAGAGGGCGATTTTGCCATTGCTTCACCTCATCAATTACCGCATCAGTCACATTGGAGATTAGTGTCGGTGATACTTCGACACCATACATTTCTTGCAACTGGGCTTGGGTATCCCTGACACTCATGCCTCTGGCATACAAGGCGATGATCTTTTCGTCTAGTCCTGACAAACGGCTTTGTCCTTTCTTCACCATCTGCGGTTCAAACTTGCCTTGGCGATCACGCGGAATGGCAATTTCTGCCACTCCAAATTCTCCTTGGATCGTTTTCTGACTATAGCCGTTGCGACTGTTGGTTTGTCCTTCTGCTCTATGTTCGTGCTTGCCGTACCCTAGATGGGTCGATAGTTCTGCTTCCAATGCTCGCTCCACCAACGCCGTCGTTAGTTGTTTCAGGATTCCTCCTTCTCCGAATAAGTCGGGTGGTGTTTTACATTCTTGCAGCAATTCATCGAGTAGTTCTTTGCGTATATTCATCTTTTTTGGTGTCAGTAATTGTGTGTCTAGATTATCTCTCTGTATACTTCCCAGACTTTACACATCTCACTTTACACTCTCGGCGGCTGTTCGTTCGATTGTCAATACTGGAAAAAGACAAGGTTTTTCCGCTTTTGAGTCGATTCTTATCGCTTTGAATCCTCTCAAATCCTTATTCTCTATATGTTGAGCTATTACGAAAAAAGTCCTCAAATCCC
>JANNEV010000362.1:0-16287 GCA_031379145.1 Gemmatimonadaceae bacterium | reverse complement strand
CGATCGCCGACGTGATGCCCGTATTTTCGCTCGCACAGTTGACGGAAGCGAAGAAGCAGGTGTTCTCCGCCGCTCGACACAAGATCGCCTTCTCGTGGAACGAGTTGTGCGGATCCGCGAAGCCATTGGGAACAAGACCGCCCGGCTCAGCGATATCGAAATGCGGATGAAATACCACCTGCGCACCTCGACGCACGGCCCAACGTACGGTCTCCGGATAGCGCCATCCCTCGTGGCAGATCACCACGCCAAAGGTCAACGGCCCCGCAGTGAAGACTCGACGCTCCGTCGCGAATGCCGGATACGTGCTCTCCTCCGACGGATCCAGCTGGCCCTTGTCCTGCCAACCCGCGATGGTGCCATCGGCATTGATCACGCATGCCGAGATCTGCAATCCGCGTTCTGTCAGGCGCTCCGTCCCAAGAATGACCCCGACTCCGGCGGCCTTGGCTGCCGCGGCCACGTCGGCCCATGCCCCTTCGAGAAACGCCTGATCTGGCGGTGACGTCACCGTGCCCGGCCAACGGTAGCCGGGCACAAAGCACTCCGGAAAACAGACCACGAGTGCGCCCTGTTTTCCCGCTTCCGCAACCGCCGAGGTGGCCAGACTCACCGACTCCGCCGGTGAGGTCGGTACGCGGATGTTTGCCAAGGCGATTCGAACAATGGTCATATCAACACTCCATGGCGGCGTTTGCGGCCGCGATGTTCGGCACGGCCCTCAAGCAGAGTGGAGCCAAGAACCAGCACGGGCAAGTCCACTGCTCGAACTGTGTTCGTCGAGCGTGTAGCCCGGGTGGTCGCGACCACTCGGTCCGAAGGTGCCCTTCGTTTTCAGTTCGTAAGTGATCCGAGTTTCCACTTGCTCCGACAAATACGGTCAACTGATGAAATGCGTGACGTCGGCGTCAGTGATCGATGGGCTCCACTCGAACAGCAGTCCCATAGCACAGCACCTCCGTGACGCCGCTCATGATCTCATTGGCGTCGTAGCGAATGCCGATCACCGCGTTCGCGCCCGCCAGATGTGCCTGATGCAACATGGTCTCGAAGGCTTGCTGGCGAGTACGTTCGGCGAGCGCGGTGAAGAGGGAGATGTTCCCGCCAAGCAGCGTCTGCAAACTCGCCCCGAGAGTGCCCACCACCGATCGGGACCGGACCACGACACCGCGGACCACACCGAGCGAGGCAAAGATGCGATACCCGGGGAGCTCGAACGCCGTGGATGTCATTTCGTGCGGGAAATCGCGCGACTGCGCGGGAACGATCGACGTCATGGACGGAGGGGAGAGAGAAACGTCATCGTGATCATCTCGGCTCACGCGGATGCACCATGCGACGGTCCTCGATGCGCCGAATGGAGTCGAGCACCGAAACCACCTTCGGTTCAGTCGACGCGAGGTCCCGCAGCTCGCCGGGATCGCGCGCGAGATCGAACAACCGAAGCGTGTCGCTCATCCAGATCGCCTTGTAGCGGCCCTGGAGCACCGCCGACTGGCGACGGTCTGGCGAGTACCACACGTGATACGGTCGCAACGCGAGCGCTCCGCGACCGGTCAGCGCCGGCAGGAACGATCGTCCGCTGATACCCGCGAGCGTTGGCTGTCCGGACGCAGCGACGAGTGTTGCATGCAAATCGGCGAGGTCGACTCGAACGGCGCTCTCTCCGCCGGCACGCGTCCGGCCGGGCCAATACACGATCCCCGGCACGCGCAGTCCACCTTCGAACAAATCGCCCTTGAAGCCACGGTACCCCTGCGTGCCGCCGAACCAGCGTCCCACGATATCGGTGGCGCCATCGTTGGAGCGGCGGAGAAAGGTCGCACCATTGTCGGACAGGAAAACCACGATCGTCTGGTCTGCGATGCCCAACGAGTCGAGGAGCGTGCGCAGCTCGCCGAGGTGAGAGTCGAGCAGGCTCACCTGAGCCGCGTAGCTCTTCTTGTCCTCCGGCCATGGCCTGGACGCGTAGGCACCGAGCGACGGTACCTCATATCCGCCGTCGGCCTGACGAGCGCTGCCTTCGTTATTGATATGCGGCAGGTTCGTAGCCCAATACAGGAAGAAAGGGCGCGACTGATTACGGCGTACGAATGCGAATGCGCGGTCACGAATGAGCGACGGCGCGTAGTCGAGCCTCGTCGTGGCGCGTCCCGCACCCTTGCGATTGGCCCCCGGCACGATGTTGCGCGTACGCACGGAGTCTGCGCCGTTGAGCAGCCACTCAGGATAGAAGTTGTGCGCATGCACCTGATCGCGATATCCGAAGAACTCGTCGAAGCCTTGCGCGTTGGGCCAGCTCTCCGGCTGCGACTCCCAGCTCAATCCCCACTTGCCGAAGAGCCCCGTAGCGTACCCCCCATCGTGCAGCCGTTCGGCGAGCGTGACGTCGGCGGTGCGCAAGTAGTCGTTGTCGTTGTCGTCGAGCCGGCAGGTGCCGTTGTGGAGACCCAGCATGAACGAGCAACGCGCCGGCCCGCACACGGCCGCGCTGGAGCGAAACTCGGTAAGCCTCACGCCGTCGCGTGCGAGTGCATCGATGTTAGGCGTATTGATCTCGCGTTGACCCCACGCTCCCACCTCACCAATACCAAGATCGTCAGCGAGCAACACGACGATGATCGGCGGTGTGGCCGGAACAGGACTGACCGCGCGCCCAGAGCACGCGCCGAGCAGCATCAGGGCAACGAGACGGAGTTTCGTCACGGGAGGGCGCGCTTCAGACTAGCGCGCGTGCTGGCGAAAGAACGCCACCGTTCGCTCCCACGCCAGCTTCGCCGATGCCGCGTCGTAGCGCGGCGTGGTGTCGTTGTTGAAGCCGTGTTGCGTGCCGGGATACAGATGTCGCTCATACCTCACGCCAGCAGCCTTCAGCGCTTCTTCGAACGCCGGCCAGCTGGCGTTGATGCGCGGGTCGTTTTCGGCGGACTGAATCATGAGCGGTGCCTTGATCTTCGGCACTTCGGCGACATCGGGCGATGAGCCATAGAACGCCACACCGGCAGACAGGTCGCTGCCAAGGCGAGTGGCCAGGTAGTTCACCATGCCGCCGCCGTAGCAGAAGCCGACCGCGCCGAACTTCCCGGTGCACTCCTTGCGCGCCTTGAGAAAAGCGGAGGCGGCGACGAAATCTTCGCGCGTCTTCGCTTGATCGAGCTTCGGAAAAACCTCGCGTGCCTTTTCCTCATCACCGGGATAGCCACCCAGCGGGAACAGAGCGTCAGGGGCGAACGCCACGAATCCGTCGACCGCCAAACGCCGCGCAATGTCCTCGATGTGCGGGTTCAGTCCACGGTTCTCGTGAATGACCAGCACGCCTGGTGCCGCACCCGACGCCTTCGGACGCGCCAGATACCCGCGCATGGTGCCGTAGCCATTCGGTGATGGATACTCGATGTGCTCCTGCTGAATCCGCTCGTCCCCTGGCTTGATGCCCTGCGCTTCGAGGAACTTGGGAGTGAGTTGCTCAAGCAGCATCAGGGCCGTGACGCCACCCACGGCGTACTTGGCAGCTTTGTCGAGAAACGTGCGACGGTCGATGCCGCCGTGCACATATGCGTCGAACAGAATGAGCAGGTCCTGATCGAAGTCGTGCGCAGTTTTGCGTTCCATGGCCGGATCTCGAAAGGTTGGAGTAGGCAGCTGTGAAGAAATGTGCGCCGCCGCTTGCCGAAGCACCACGGCTCGACATGCCGTGAGTCCAGCGGCGGCCCGCCCCGGTCTCACGGACGAGGCTGCGATACCTTCACGCTTGGCTTCTCGAACAGCTGCTTTTCCGGCGCCTGATCGATCCGTCGCGGAGCAGGTGGCGGTGTCGCGCCGCGCGCGGCCATCGGGGTCAGCCATGACGACAGCCACCAACGAAACGTCGCATCCTGATGCAGTACAAGAAATCGCGGACCATAGCCAGTCATCGCGGACGCGGTAAACGGCAGCATGGCGCTTTGGAGATAGTGGCCGCGTTCGTCATAGTAGTCGAGGATGCGCCCTTGCTTGTCTGACAGCACACCCAGCAGGACCACGAATCCACCGTCAACGACTGCGGCGTCGACGATGAATGGCTGGAGCACCTGCGACCCGACGGTCGCGGTCGCGGCTGCGGTCGCGGCATCGGAGCGTGTGACCTCAATGGTCTTCGGCGCTTGCGCTCCGGGCGGCCGAAGCGGCACGAGTCGCGGCGTGGCGCTCATGCTCCGTTCAACAGGCGCACTGACGACAAACACTTCGCGTTCGGCGATCAGCAGACAGCGACGCGAATCGCCATTGCCAAATCGGAGACGCGAGGACGGCTCACCCGTGATGCGGTGCCGACCGACCAACGCGTCATCGCTCGGCTTCGCCGTTAACGTAAATGCCTCAAGAGCGCGCCGGTCGCCCAGCTGCCGCACATGCAGCAAGGTGGTCGGCACAACCGTGCACAGACGGCCGCTGCCGCCACGCAACAGGGGGAGCGCACGACGAAAGACAAAGCCGCCGATCGATTCGCGAATGAGGGCGCTGCTCGCGCTGTCAACCACATCAACGTGGCCATCGTCGGTCACGCGCGAGAGGTCGGTTGGCGCGACGATGTCGCGCGGAACCTGCGCGTTGAGCACCGAGTCGATGCGAAAGGGACGCGAGGAGAGCAGCATGCCATGTCGATTCAGCTCGAACAGCGAGATGCGCCCGGGCAACGCTTGCAGCAAGGCGACGGTGCTCCTGCTGGCTCGAAAGACCAGGGGCACCATGGTACTGTCCGTGTCAACCGTAATGTCGCTTCGCCATTCTTCGCGTTTGGCGGGATACACGGTGCGTGCCGCGAGCGCTGCACGAAGCGCGGGGGGTGCATCATCGGCCGCTTGCACCGTACCCTCGCACGCCGCGAGAGCAACGGGGACCACGAGCGTTACAGCAAGGCGAGCGACTACCGCGCGCACACGTTCCAGCGCACCACGGTCTCGTCGTTACACCGGTAGGCGCAGAAACCGCAGCCTGTGCCGCTGAAATTCATGCATGCGCCGTAGCCGGGCACGCGAACGAATCGCGGGCAGTCACCGCGCGGCTGGGTCCGGGATGATGTCGGCACGAGCAACACCAGCAGCGCGAACCCTGCGACGGTGAGGCGGCGACGGCGGGACGCGGTCCGTAAAGTCGTGTAAGTATTCATGGTACTGAGCTACGACGCCAGCCGCGACTCGGCAAGGCCCCTGGGATTACCGGCCACGTTGCGCACACCACGCTCGACCAAAGAAGAACTGGAACGGCAGGTGCAGACGGGCGGCCCACGACTGCTCGTGATGCCTGTCCTCAGGAAAGCTGAACTGCAACACATCAACCCCCAGCGTGTAACCGCGTCGCATGAGCAGATCGCGCATGGCGTTCGTATTGTCAAAATTGTCCCGCGGCCATCCACTGTCCAGGTACACGACGATGTCGCGTTTGGGCTCATTCGCAATGCGAGCGAAGAGGTCGTCCATCATGCCGAACGGGCTGGACAGACAGCCCGCCCTCCCGAACACATCCGGATACTCCCACGCGAGATACAGCGCGGCAACACCGCCCAACGAGGACCCCATGACGGCGGTTTCATGAGGGTTGGTACGCGTTCGGACGCGTGCGTCGATGAGTGGCTTGAGATGATGCACCAGAAACCGGCCGTACGCTTCGTACCCTGGTTTGGTGTAGTCGCGCATGCGATCGGCGGGTGAGATGCCGATGACCACGGTCTTCCGAATCGCATTCATCTGGTCCAGGCGATCCATGGTTTCGTCGACGCGCCAGTCATTGCCGAGGAATGCCTCGTGCGGGAAGAACAGATTGTTCCCGTCCTGCATGTACAGCACCGGGAAACGGCGCAGTGTGTTCTCCTCGTAACCGGCCGGAAAGTACGTGCGTACCGCCATCGTCATCCCCTCGAACGTGACGTGCTCGACGTCCGAGATCCGGCCCCGTTCCTCCGCGAAGAAGAACGGCCAGATGTCGGGATCGGGTTCATGCCGGCTCAACACGTAGTTGGGACCCTTGGCCCACTGCACGCGACCCTCATGCACCAGCACCGGCTTCATGGCATGCGTGTGCGCCGTGAAGTCAATGTCAAACCACTTGGTGAAGCCCTCGACGCGGACCGGAGCAACATCGAGGTCCCAGTTGGCGTCAGTGCGGAGAAAGAGCTGTCCTTGCTGGATAGGATACGTAACGCGAATGAGCACGAAGCAACGGCCGCCGCTACGAGATGGGCGGTGGTACGCACGCGCTCCTGGAAAGCGCCACGATGGCCTTGGCCACGAGCTCCACGCGACCCTTGTCCAGCGCGCCGCCGACGTCGGCCTGCACGAGAGGGCTCAAGGCTGCCAGTGCCGTATTGCGTGTGCCGCAACCACCGCGCTCGGCCGACGACAGCCCGTTGCGGATTTCGCTGATACGCGTAGCAGACAAGCCATTGTTGCGCTCGAGTTGGTCGAGATAGGCACGTGCCAACGCAAAGCTCGGTGGCCACACGGTGTGCGGCTGCTCCTGCGCGTTGAACTGTTCGTAGCGCACCGTCTTCGCCGCATCGATCTCGTTCTGCGACAGATAGCCACTCGGCGTCAGTTCATGTACGTCGAGTCCGCGCTGCTCGTCCGACGAGATGATCGCGCCGTTGAACCAGTACGTGCTCCAGTATCCGCCACCGGGCCCGCGATCGAAGAAGCCGATCTCGATCGGATTCGTGGAGTCGGTGAAATCGAAGATGGTTGCTCCGCCCTGATAGAACGCCTGCACCATGATGTCGCGACCCGGCACGGGAATCAGCGAGCCGTTGTGCGCGGTGCAGATCTCTTCAGTGGTCTGTGGCGCCGGCATCTTGTAGTAGCTCTGGAACTTGAGCTCACCTTTTTCGAGCGTGAAAATGGCGTTGCCACCCCACTCGACCTTGTCCGTGGCGCGGCAGCGCGCTGCGCCGCCTCCGCCCCACTCATCCGAGAACAGCAGCTTTGAGCCGTCGTTGGTGAAGGTCGCCGAATGCCAGAACGACATGTTGGAGTCGGCAACCGACTTGAGCCGTTTCGGGTTCTTCGGATCGCGCACATCAAACAGCAACCCGTATCCAGCGCACGCACCACCCGCATACCCCGACCCCGGGTACGCGGTGATGTCATGGCAGCCGCTTTGCCCAACGCCGCCGCCACGCGCGCCGCCGCCCGCTGCGCCCGGAGGACCTCCACGTCCACCACGACCACCGGTGTCCGTCGCTGGGGGGGCGTGCACGGTGCGACCCGACAGGTCGGCGAGCAGATGCGGCGAGTTGACCACGGCCGAACGTTCGGGATTCTTGAGCGGCACCTTGATGACTTCGATGCGAAATCGTGCGCTCGCCGAGTCGCCGGCCGGCGCATCCTGACATCCGGCCAGCTCGTTGGGCGAGCGAACGGATGAATACCCGCTCACGTAGATGTAGATGTTGTTCTTGTCAGTCGGATCCTGCACGAGCGAGTTGGTGTGCGAGCCGCGGCAGGTTTGCACATTGGTGACCAAACGCGGCTTCGCCTTGTCGCTGATGTCGAAGATGCGCACGCCACGGAAGCGGTCCAAGCTCACCGTTTCGGTGATTGGGGTTGAGCCACAGTCGTTACGTGCCCCCAGCCCCTCACCGGACACGAACAACAGATTGCCGTACACCGTCGGATCGCCCTGACTCGTGGGGCACAGATATGCCGAGACCAGTTTCGGAGCGCGCGGATTGGTGCCGTCCCAGATGATGATGCCGCGATAGTTGCCCTGAATGATGTAGTTGCCGCTGAACGCGAGGTCAGAACCGGTGGCACCACGGCCGGTGAAGCCAGCTGGTGCAGGTGAGTTCGACAGCAGTTTCATGTTGAACGCCGCTTCACCCGCTTGCCCTGCCGCTTCACCGGGTTTGAGGCCGATCCGCGGATCGGGATTGGGCGCTTTCGCGCTTTCCGGGTATCGCATGCGCGGCGACTTCGCGAGCGAGACGTCACCGGTGACCGTCGTCCCCTCGGCCGGCGCTGGTGGCGCACCGACGGACGTCGTGGTCGATCGGGAGCACGCGAGCGTGATCATCGCCACCGAGGCAAACGCGAAAGGAGTACGGCGCATCGTCCGATCCGGTTAGAGAGGGGGTACTGTTTCGAGCATCCTGCGCATCACGGCAATCTCGGCCGACTGATCCGAGACGACATCATTGGCAAATCGAAATACGGACTCGTCGTGTCCAGCGTTGCCGTGTTGCAGCAAGGTTTCCACCATTCCGATCGCGCCTTGATGGTGACGAATCATGCCGTTGAGGAAGAGGCGGTCGAACTCCGAACCACGCGCCTTGTCGAGCTGTGCCATTTCATCATCGCTCAGCATGCCCGGCATCAACATCTCGTGCGTCATGTCACCCATTTTCATTGTGTGACGCGTCGAGACAGAGTCGGGGACGCCCTGCGCGCGCTCGCGCAGCCAACGCCGCATCATGTTGATCTCGTCACTCTGTGCGGCAATAATGCGGAGGCAGAGTCGCTGTACATCCGCGCGCGCGCCGTGTGTTGCGGCCCATCGCCCCATGATCACGGCCTGCGCGTGATGCGGGATCATGCCCTGCATGAACTCCACGTCGGCGGGAGAAAAAGCTCGAGCGGCGCTGTCGGCCGTGGCCAGTGCGACCGCCGTTGCAGCTGAACCCGTGACGACGCCAGCCCCCGCGGCGAGCACGGGAGCGCGTGTTGAGGTTGCGGCGCACGCCCCGAGTCCGCAGAGCAAGAGCGGACGAACGAGACGTGCGGTGCGGTGAGTGAGCATGACTGACCCTACAGCGCCTTCACCGGCTTGCGTGAGTACAGTCCGTATCCGCCAATCAGCAGGTAGCACACCGCAGGCAGCGCCAGCGCGATCTTGAGCGTGCTGGCGTCGGCAATCAGACCGGTGAGTGGCGGGATGATCGCCCCGCCAACAATGGCCATGGCGATGATACCCGAGCCCTCGGCCGCACGCTTTCCCAAGCCTTCGCTGGCCAGGGTAAAGATGGTTGGGAACATGATCGAGTTGACGAGTCCGATGGCCAGCAGCGACCATCCGGACACCCATCCAGACGTCGTGGTGGAGAGCAGAATCAGCGCGATTGCGCCCGTGGCCACAGCGGCGAGCACCTTGCCCGGCGAGACCATGCGCAGCACGGCCGCACCAATGAAACGACCCACCATGGCTCCGCCCCAATAGAAGGCCACGTGCTTTCCAGCGGCTTCCGCGCCAAGCCCCAGCACATCGGACTGCATGAGATAGTTGACGATCAGCGAGCCGATGGCAACCTCAGCGCCAACATACAGGAAGATGCAGGCCGCACCAAAACGGAATCGCGGACGCTGCAACAAGCTAAACGCCTGCAGGATACCGCCACTGTCCTCGACAACATTGGGCAAGCGATTGCGACGCGTCCACACCACACCGGCCACGATCACCAGCGTCAGCGCCAATGCCAGATAGGTGTTCACCACGACCTGCGTTTCCGTGGTGCGATACGCATCGAGGGCGGCGCCCGACAACGTGGCCGGGTCGATACGCGCCAGACTGCCCAGAATCACGATGGACCCGACAATGGGAAAGACCGTGGTGCCCAGCGAGTTGAACGCTTGCGCAAACGTGAGGCGACTCGACGCCGTGCGTGGATGGCCAAGCATGGAGATGAGCGGGTTGGCGACCACCTGCACCATCGTGATACCCGCGGCCAACACGAACAACGCGAACAGAAACACTCCGAACTGCCCGGACTTGGACGCGGGGATGAACATCAGGCATCCTGCCGTCATGATCAGCAGGCCGATGGACGCCGATCGCATGTAGCCCGCTTTGCGGACGATGGCGGCGGCCGGAACGGAGAAAATGAAATACGCCGCAAAGAACGCCGACTGGACCAGCAGCGCTTGGAAGTAGTTCAGCGTGAAGAGGTCCTTCAGCTTCGGGATGATCACATCGTTCAGGCTGGTAATGCCGCCGAAGATGAAGAACAGCGCGAAGACGAAGATCTGCAGATCAGGCGCGTGCACGCCCTCCCCCGTATCGGCATTTGTCGTCGCGTGCGAGGAGACCAGCGCCATGTGTGTTCCTTCGTCGGTGGGGGAGTTCGCGCCAGTGCGGCCATTGGGCAAACGCAAGGCAAGATCTTACGCTCGGTGCCACCAGACCGGGAGTATCGGCCGGAGGGTCGGGGTCGGGGGATTGGCGATTCGGGTGTCAGAGACAGTATGCACAGCCACCGCCTTTCGCTTAGTGCGCCGCCCAGGGGAGCACGCCGAAGCCACGCGGCAGGGAATGTGGCGGCCGAACCCGTTGTCCAAGGGAGATGCTCACCGTCCTTGGCCATGCCGGCGACGTCGTCCGCCAACACGACGGCTACCCCCTCCCACCCCGCCTGCTTGGTACCAGCTGCGGCGCCCTCCGATGAGGTCCTGCTCACCCTCGCCCGCGCTGGCGACCACGCCGCCTTTCGAACACTCGTTGAACGGTATCAGGCCGCAGTGGCGTCAACCGTGACCGGGATGCTCGGGCGCGGCGCCGATGCCGATGACGTTGGTCAGGAGACTTTTGTGCGTTTTCACGACGCGCTCGCGCAGTACAGAGGGGAGGCGTCGTTGGGCACATACCTGCGTCGCATTGCGATGAACCTGTCGCTCAATGCACTCAAGCGCCGGCGCCGCGGCCTGCTCCGATTCGTCAGTCGCGACCACGTCGAGTCGCGCCCGGCGGAGCCTCCCATGGCACCGTTTGACATGGTGCAGGCAGAACGTGTCGACGTGGTTCGACGTGCCGTGGCGACGCTGGCTGAGAAGCACCGCGCGGTCGTGGTGTTGCGCATGCTCGACGGACTGTCCACGTTGGAATCCGCCGCGGTGCTCGGAGTACCGCCGGGCACCATCATGAGCCGGCTCTCGCGCGGCATGGCGGAACTGAAACTGCTCCTCACCCCGTACTACGTCGACGATCGCGGAGGCAGCAATGCATGATGGCATGCGTCCAGACCAGCCGCTGAACGAGCGCGCTGCACTGGACCGGCTGCGTGCCATGGCCTTGCCGGTCGATTTCGATGCAGGGTTCGCCGACCGCGTTATGGTGCGGCTCGCTCACGCCGCGAGCACGTCTCGCGCTGTTCAGCCACCGTTCAGCCAGCAACTCTCACACGTGTTCTCGCGGATCGCCCCGCTCGCCGCGGCCGCCATTCTGATACTCGCCACCATGAACGTCGTGCGTTCACGCGCGTCCGAGCAGCCGTTGCTCGACCGCGTACTGGGTCTCCCCACCGTCACGCTGGCGGCCGCATACTCGCTGGGTGAAGGGGTGGACTTCGACGGGGAAGTCTGGCGATGAGCATCGATACCAAGTCCGCCGCCATCCTTGTCTCCACCCTCTCGCTGGGCGTCGTGCTTGGCTTGGTGGCCCAGGGCGAATGGCTCCGGGCGCGACGCGACGAGGTGAGCACCCTCACACGGCCACGCGGATTCGTCCCGCACATGGAATCGGTGATCGTACCACGCCCCAACCAGCAGGCCGCAGTCCGCGCGGTGCTGGAGGACATCGGTGCGCGGAATCAGCGCATCATCGACGACGCACGCGCAGCACTTCGAGTTGGCATCGACTCGATGCAGTTGCGGCTGGCCCCGGTACTGGACACCGATCAGCGTGAACGACTGGCTGCCATGAGCCGACTACCGGATCCGTTTCGTCCGCCGCCGCCGGGGGGGCCGCCGTGAGACGGCGTGCCCGGCGACCGGGAGCCGTGACGGAAACCGCGACGAGGCCCCGACCATTGGAACCTTCGCGAAACGTTACGGCGTAATCACCGCCGGCCTTGGAAACCGTTCGGCGCGCATGGCGGCGTTGTACGCGAACGAGGCCAGCACAACCGCCGACTGCTTCAGTCCGGCCTGATCGATCCGCTCAAAGAAATCCATGTTGGTGTGATGTACGCGCGTGTCGTACTCGGCGTAGTCCTGAATGGTATTGAAAGCGGGAATGCCGAGCGCGGTAAATGCGAGATGATCGGTATTGCCGATTTTTTGCATCACGTTGCGGCGCGCGCCGATGTCCTTGAGCGGGTTGAGCCACTCATCCAGTACCGCTTTGGCCGCCGCGCTTTCCTCGGCATACCATCCGTAGATGGGCCCCGATCCCGGGTCGTTGTTGAGATACACCGAGAGCTTTTCACGAGCCGTGGCGTTGGCATTGCCCGCGTAGTGCCGCTGCGCGTAGGCGCGCGAGCCGAGCAGTCCCTGCTCTTCGCCACCCCAAATAGCCGCCCGGATCGTGCGTCGCGGACGCGCTCCCGTGGCCTTCAGAATTCGCATGGCTTCCATCAGCGCCGCGACGGCATCGGCGTTGTCGGCGGCGCCGGGTGAGGAGTGCCAGGAATCGATGTGGGCACCCAACAACACCACTTCATCACCAATCACGGGGTCGGTGCCCGGAATCTCCGCGATGACGTTGTACGCGTTGGTATCCGCCGTGTGGTATTTCGTCTGCACGTTGACACGCATTTTCACGGGGGAACCCGAACGCAAACCACGCACCAGCATGTTGTACTGCTCCGAAGCCATGATCAACGACGGCACCGAGTTGGCGGCCGTACTCAGTCTGCTGCCCAGCACAAACATGGTCCCTTCATTGCCCTCCGTCGGACGAATGACGGCCGCAGCACCATAGCTCTGCAACGCTTGCATCAGCACGTTCCGCGCGAGCGGACCGGTGGCGTTGTTGGCACGCGGTGCGCCGATGGGGACGGGGGCGTCGTGCTCGGTGGGCTGGAGGCGATCCTTCGTGATGAAGAACTCCTGCGGCTTGGTGGCCAGCACAATGGCCCCCTTCAGCTCCGCAGCATGCGCCTTCACCGAATCGGCATTGGCGAAGTCGCCGATGTACACCGGGGTCCCCACCACGTCGCGGGCGGTGGACGGAGACCACGCTTCGGCGTAGGCGATCAGCGGCATGTACCGCGGGGCTGTGAGCTCGACGGTCTGCTGTTCGAGTGTCCAGCCATTGCCAAACGGAAAGGCTTCCAGATGGACATTGGTGAGCCCGAACGCCGTGAACTGCTGGGCTGACCAATCGATGGACTGCTTGAAGGCCGGGCTCCCGGTGAGCCGTGGCCCGATCACATTGGTGAGGTGATTGAACCATTCGACCACACGCGAACGGTTCATGCCTTCATCGCGGATTCGGGCCAGTGTGGCCGAGTCCTGCGCAACGGAAACACGGGCCACGGCCGATACCGCCGTGGCCGTGACAAATAACATCGCGAACATGGAACGGCGCATGTATGCTCCGAAAGCGGTGACGGGTCCGTGGCCGCCGCGTGAGCGACCGACGGACTCGTGGCAGTGCGCGGATGGTGTTCGACAGCCGTCTGGGATGCTAACGTATTCTGGTCGCGCAGCAACCAGTCTCCCCAATTGTACCTCCAGATGCCCCAACACATTCATGGCACCTTCGACGTCACAGTGACACCGCAGCCGCATGTGGAGTCGGTTGGCGACGCGATGATCGGTCGGATGGCCCTTTCCAAGCGGTTTCACGGCGCGCTTGACGCGACCAGCGCCGGAGAAATGCTCGGCTTTTGGAGCACGACGGAGAAAGGCAGCGGCGGGTACGTCGCGCTGGAGCGTGTGAGCGGCTCACTCACCGGAATGCCAGGCAGTTTCGTACTGCAGCATTCCTCCACCATGCAGGCCGGAGCGCCGCACCAAAGCATCACGGTGGTTCCGGGCAGCAGCACCGGCGAGCTGGTTGGTCTCTCCGGCTCCATGAGCATTACCATCGCCGATGGAAAACACCTCTACGATTTTGAGTTTATCCTGCCCTCTGCGCCGATTGGGTAAGAGCGGGTATCGCAAGGAATCACTGCGCAACTCTTGGCGGTGATTTCTTGCCTACTTGGCAATCTTGACAGGGGCCATCGTCCGCACCGACGAAACGTAGGCGCTCACCAGACTCTCGTTGCCGTCAGCGCCTATCGCTGCGACACCGAAGACCCAGTCGTCAATCGAAAGGCCCGGCAGCACGAACTGGGTGACGTTGCCCACGGATTGCGCATGCTCCCAGCTGTTGCTCCAGGTATCGCGCCAATACACGCGGTAGCTCACGGCGCCCGGCACGGCCGCCCAGCTCAGGTTCGCGTCGTACCCGGACGGATTGCGCGTGAGCAGCACCGCGCCACGATCGTTGGTGACGCGGGGCGCGCGCGGAGCCAACGCCAGCGCGGCGACGCTGGCGACATTCACCCGGGCGTTCTGAGCGAGATAGCGAAAGTCCACGCCTTCCAGTTTGTCGTCGGCGCTGTGCTGGCGTGAAAAATTCTCGTTCGCCTCACGAAACGCTACTGCCGGAAATCCGTTGGCGGTGAACGACGAATGATCGCTGCCGCGCCCGAAACGATCCTCGCGTGCCATGAGCCGAATGCGATGCGACGGTACATACACGGCCGCCACTCGCTCGATGTAGCGCGCGAGCGAACGCGACATGCTGTCTTCGGGACCGAGTGAGTAGATACGCACGCTCTTGCCGTCGATCTGCCCGTTGCCACCCATGCTGTTGCCGACGATATCGTTGTTGAAGTTGGCATCGACCACCACGTTCTCGGTCGCAATGGTCTGGGCGTGCGCCATGGAGCCGATCAGCCCCTGCTCTTCGCCTGCCCAGCACATGAACACGAGCGTGGCGTCAAACTCGATGCCGCTCTCGGCGAACACACGCGCCAGCTCCATGGTCAGCACGGTGCCGCTGCCGTCGTCGTTCGCTCCTGGCGCGTCGTTGTTGGCGACGTCCGCTGGCGATTGGATGGCGGCGGTGCCGGCATTGAGCGCCGTCTGGCCGCCACGACCGTTGTTCACGCTGTCGTAGTGACCCGTAATGTAGATTCGCCGTGCCGAACGACCGGGAAGGATCGCCATGACGTTGCGCAACTCGACATCGCGAAAAATGCGACCCTGCTGCGCGATCTGATGCGTATCGAACGAGACCTGCAATCGCGGGCTGGAGCGTTTGAGTTCGTCGTGAATCCACTGACGCGCCGCGCCGATGCCGCGCGACGTGGAAGTGGCGTCGGACAGGGTCATGCGCGTACCAAACGATACGAGTTTGGTATCCAGCTCCCGCAGCCGCTGTTCCGAAACTGACGCCACCAGCTTCTGGATGCGCGCGTCAATGTCGGGCGACGCGGCGCGCTGCGCACCGAGAACTCCAGGTACGATCGCGGCAAGGGCCAGCCAGACACCGCGCGCGGGGAACCGGGTCGAAACTGCTGTTGACAGACGGACAGGCATGTGCAGTGCTCCGGAGTGCGCACACGCTTGGTGTGCACGTGCAGATGGTTGGAACTACGGTACTCGACGACGCAGCACGAGATCCCGCTGCTCATCGGTGCCAAGCATGAACGTGTGTTCGCCACACTCCACAAAGCCCCACTTGTGATAGAACGCGATAGCGCGAGGATTGTGCTCCCACACGCCGAGCGTGATTGCGGTCGCGCCCGACTGTGCGGCGCGGCCAATCGCGTCGCTCATCAACTGGGCCGCCACACCGGTGCCGTGCGCGCGGGCGTCAACGTATAGACGCAGGATCTCCGGCGAGCATTCGACATTTTCTGACACATCGAGACGGAGCTGCAGATACCCGACGATGTCGCCGTCCTGCTCCATGAGCACCGTGGACAGCGTGGGATCGCGTAGCTCCGCATCTTGTTGGGCTACACCGTAGTTCCTGGCACAGTGCAACTCCATGTCAGCGGCGCTGTTTGCGGCCGCAAATGTCTCGCGAAATGCGCGCTCACCGAATTCCGCCAGCGCCGCCGCGTCTCTGGGTGTTGCCTCACGCAGCATCGTCATGCCACGAACGCGTGCTACGAGATGGGAGCGCCGGGACCCTTCGGCACCACAGCACGCCCAATGGTTCCGCGATCCGAGCCAAACCAGATGGAACGCGTCTGCTTATCGAACACCATGTGTCGCACGGTATTGGGTGCCACCGGGCCGAGCGGCGTTTCGCCGAAGAAGCGATTCGTCCGTGGATCAAACCCGATGAGCCGATTGGGCTGTCGTCCCGTCTCCACAAACCACACGCGATCGTAGTCATCCACCGTCATGGCGTACGGCAGTGCGATGCCGCCACCCGGCATGGGCCACTCGCGCACCGCTCCGCTGGCCGGATCCAGCGTGCCGAGATATCCGCGGGAGTAGTCCACGTACCACACCGCGCCGTCACTGGTGAGTGCGATACGCCGGCCGCGAGCGCGTGCATCAGGCAACGGATACTCGGTCACGCGCATGGAGACTGGATCCA